>DVKV01000187.1 GCA_018715835.1 Candidatus Faecousia intestinavium
GGTTTCCGTTGGTACGGAGAAGGCAATGACAAAATCAAGCTCTCCGATATCAAGCAGATCCCCGGCGTAACCAGCATTGTCTGGGCACTGCATCACAAGATGCCCGGCGAAGTCTGGGAAGAAGCCGAAATCGCTGAGGTACAGAAGCAGCTGGAGCCCTACGGCTTCAACATGGATGTGGTGGAGTCCGTCAACGTCCACGATGACATCAAGATTGGCAAGCCCACTCGGGATATGTACATCGAGAACTACAAGACCACCATGCGCAATCTGGCCAAGTTCGGCGTCAAGGTTATCTGCTACAACTTTATGCCCATCTTCGACTGGACCCGCTCCAATCTGTTCCACCCCGTAGGCGACGGCTCTACCGCCCTGTACTACGAGAAGAACATGATCCAGGACGACTACAACGCCATGGCCAAGTACATCCTGGACTTCACCGAGAAGTACAACATGTCCTTCCCCGGCTGGGAGCCGGAACGGATGGCCAAGCTGGATCAGCTGTTCAAGGACTACGCCGATGTGGACCACGAGAAGCTGTGGGCCAACCTGAAGTACTTCCTGGAAGCTTTGATGCCCACCTGTGAGGAGACCGGCATCAAAATGGCCATCCACATGGACGATCCCCCATGGGATATCTTCGGTCTGCCCCGTCTGCTGACCAACGGCGAGAACATCGACCGTTTCCTGAAGATGGTGGACAACCCCTACAACTGCCTGACTCTGTGCTCCGGCTCTCTGAACGCCGACCCCAACAACAACGTGGCCGATATCGTCCGCAAGCACTGCGACCGGATTGCCTTCGCCCACATCCGCAACGTCAAGCACTTCCCCAACGGCGACTTCTCCGAAGCCTCCCACCGGGACTGCGACGGAGACACCGGCATCATTGAGATCCTGAAGGCCTACCACGACTGCGGCTACGAAGGCTACATCCGCCCCGACCACGGCCGTCATCTGTGGGACGAGGGTCCCGGCAATGTCCGTCCCGGCTACGGCCTGTACGACCGTGCCCTGGGCATCATGTACATGTGGGGTGTCTGGGATCTGCTGGACAACCTGGACAAGGAAAAGAACAAGTAAGGTCAATCCCCCGGGGCCGGACGCCCGGCCCCTCTATACTTAATATTTTGGAGGTAATTTCAAATGGCTAATCTTCCCCTGAACGTGGATTACACCGGCAAAGTTGTCGTCGTCACCGGTGCCGGCGGTCTGATCTGCGGCGCTATGGCCCGTGCTTTCGC
Organism: Candidatus Faecousia intestinavium; assembly: GCA_018715835.1. Taxonomy (GTDB): domain Bacteria; phylum Bacillota; class Clostridia; order Oscillospirales; family Oscillospiraceae; genus Faecousia; species Faecousia intestinavium. Next base: position 1,245 of record DVKV01000187.1, read on the forward strand.
CTATGCCGGCGCCAAGGTCGCTGCTCTGGACCTGAACGAAGAGGCTGTCAAGAAGCTGGCCGACGAGATCAAGGCTGAAGGCTACTGCATGGAAGGCTACAAGGCCAACGTGCTGGAGCCCGAGATGCTGGAAGAAGTGCATCAGGCTGTTCTGAAGGACCTGGGTCCCTGCGACATCCTGGTCAACGGCGCCGGCGGCAACAATCCCCGGGCTACCACCGACAACGAGTATCAGCATGAGGCCTGGGAAGGCTGCAAGACCTTCTTCGACCTGCAGCCCAGCGGTGTGGACTTCGTGTTCAAGCTGAACTTCCAGGGCTCCCTGCTGCCCACCCAGGCCTTCGCCAAGGACATGGTGGCCAAGAAGTCCGGCGTTATCCTGAACATCTCCTCCATGAACGCCTACATCCCGCTGACCAAGATCCCCGCCTACTCCGCCGCCAAGGCCGGTATCTCCAACTTCACCCAGTGGCTGGCCACCCACTTCGCCGGCTCCGGCATCCGCTGCAACGCCATTGCCCCCGGCTTCCTGGTTTCCGCCCAGAACAAGGCTCTGCTGTTCAACCCCGACGGCACCCCCACCGCCCGTTCCGCCAAGATCCTGAACGGCACCCCCACTGGCCGCTTCGTGGATGCTGACGAGCTGATCGGCGCCACCCTGTTCCTGTGTGACGACAAGGCTGCTTCCGCCATCACCGGCGTGGTGCTGCCCATCGACGCCGGCTTCTCCGCTTACTCCGGCGTGTAATTTCCAAACAGTTAAGGCCACCGGCTTCCGCCGGTGGCCTTTTGCTGTCTGGGTTATTCCAGGGTCAGGTGATTCCGATCCAGGGCCTTGTGAATGGCAATTGCCAGCATGGGAGCGAAGATAATGGCCACCACACCATTGAAAACGGTTGCAGGGATCTTTCCCACAATGGTCAGCCATGCCGCAGCTGCTGGAATTCCCTCTTTGAACAGGGCATCGTAGAAATATCCCTTTGCCAGATAAAGCACCGCATACAGCACAGCGCCTGTTGCAGCAGCCAGAGTGGCCTTGGGATAGGTCAGCTTCCTGTGGCCGCTCCACATTACCAGGCCTGCCGCCAGACCATATGCCCCCTTGGTCAGAAAGGTGATCCAGCATTCGTCGATGTACATGGGATTGGTCATGTCATAGATGGCGGAGCCCATGCCCGCCGCCAGACCGCCCAGCCAGGGCCCCAGCAGAATGCCGGACAGGGCACACATGATATTGCCCAGATGGAACGAGGTGGTACCCGCCACCTGCAGCGGCAGGGTGATCCGCAGGGCGGAACCCACCACCGTCAGGGCCGCCATCATGGCCGCCACCACCAGTTTTTTGGTTGAAATTTTCTGTTTCATGGTTCTTGCCTCCCGTTCTGTTTTCCTCATTATACCCCTATCTGGCTATAAATCCAGTGCCACTTTACCGCTATAAAATAATGCCAGTTTTCCAGCAAGGCAAAATGAATCCGGATTTTATCGATTTCAACGGTATTGGCGGAAAAACACTGTACAGAATTTGGAAACTGTGTTATACTAACATCAGATTAAAAAGAAACCGCATGGATTTGAAAGGGGTAACCAACCATGAGACTGATTCGCGCAAAGGATTATCAGGACGTGAGCCGGAAGGCCGCCAACATCATTGCCGCTCAGATTTATCTGAAGCCCGACTGCGTTCTGGGTCTGGCCACCGGCAGCAGCCCGGTGGGTACTTACAAGGAACTGATCGCCAAGTATGAAGCCGGCGACCTGGACTTCTCCCAGGTGAAGACCGTGAACCTGGACGAGTATGTGGGTCTGACCAAGGATCACGATCAGAGCTACGCCTACTTTATGCGCACCAACCTGTTTGACCATGTGAACATCGACCAGGCCAACTGCAACATCCCCAACGGCATGAACCCCGATGCTGCCGGCGAGTGCGCCCGGTACGATGCCGTCATTGATGCCTTCGGCGGCGCTGACCTCCAGCTGCTGGGCCTTGGCCCCAATGGCCACATCGGCTTCAACGAGCCTGCCGATGCCTTCGTCAAGGGCACCAACAAGGTTGCCCTGACCAAGTCCACCATCGACGCCAACGCCCGGTTCTTCGCCTCCCGGGACGACGTTCCCACCCACGCCTACACCATGGGCATCGGCTCCATCATGAAGGCCAAGCGGGTTCTGCTGGTGGTCAACGGTGAGAACAAGGCCCAGGCCGTGAAGGATTGCTTCTTCGGACCCATCCGTCCCCAGGCTCCCGGCTCCATCCTCCAGCTGCATCCGGACTTCACTCTGGTTGCCGACGAGGCTGCCCTGTCCCTGGTCAAGGATCTGCTGTAATTTATCCGTAAAATCTGCCGGTGTGGGATCATCCACACCGGCTCTTTTTTTCCCGCAAAAGCCCCCGGACCTTTTGGTCCGGGGGCTGTCTTGTTTCGGGATTATTCTCCGTAACCCATGGGGTTCTGGGACTGCCATCTCCAGGAGTCCCGGCACATATCCACCAGATTCTTCTCGGCCTTCCAGCCCAGAACTTCTGCGCTCTTGGCGGGATCGGCGTAGCAGGTGGCCAGGTCGCCGGGGCGGCGGGCCACGATCTCATAGGGAACCTTCACGCCGTTGGCCTCTTCAAAGGCATGAACCATATCCAGCACGCTGTAGCCGGTGCCGGTGCCCAGGTTAAACACCTCACACCCTTCGTTCTCGGTGACATACTTCACCGCTGCCACATGGCCCTTGGCCAGGTCCACCACATGGATGTAGTCCCGGACGCCGGTGCCGTCGGGGGTATCGTAGTCGTTGCCGAAAATACTCAGGTGATCCCGGCGGCCGATGGCCACCTGGGTGATGTAGGGCATCAGGTTGTTGGGAATGCCCCGGGGGTCCTCTCCGATCCGGCCGCTTTCATGGGCGCCGATGGGATTGAAGTAACGCAGCAGTACCACGCTCCATTCCTTGTCGGCGTTGCACATTCCGCTGAGGATCTGCTCGGTCATGTACTTGGTCCAGCCGTAGGGGTTGGTGCAGTTGCCGGTGCGGCTGGTCTCCCGCAGGGGCATTTCATTGTCTCCGGAGTAAACCGTGGCAGAGGAGGAGAAGATGATCCGCTTGACCCCCGCCTCTCCCATGACCTTGGTCAGCACCAGGGTGGAGTTCAGGTTGTTGTCGTAGTAGCGCCAGGGCTGGGCAACGGACTCGCCCACTGCCTTCAGTCCGGCGAAATGGATGACGGCAGACAGCTCATTCTCCTGGAAGATCTTGCGCATCAGCGCCTCATCCCGGACATCGCCCTCGTAGAACTTGACCTTCTTGCCGGTGAGGGCTTCCACCCGCTCCAGGCTCTTGGGATTGGAGTTGCACAGATTATCCACCACCACAACGCCGTAGCCGGCATTGAGCAGTTCCACACAGGTATGGGAACCAATGTAACCGGCACCGCCGGTAACCAGAATGTTCATGATGGGATTCCTCCTCTAATCTTTTATTCCACCTGAATTATACCATACCCCCCGGCGGGATGCAAGCCGGTGCCCGGTTTTTCTGGTACCGTTTTAGTCAGCGTTTTTCCCAATGTATCCTGTTTTTCACCATCATCCGAAGAAAACAAAATCATTAGTAAAGTTGTCCAGTTTTTT
>DVKV01000188.1 GCA_018715835.1 Candidatus Faecousia intestinavium
CCACGCGGATGCAGGCATGCCGTACGAAATCAAGATCAAATTGTCAGGATCACTATGATCGCCGCTACTGCAACTGTCCATCCGGAGTATCACCTTCCTCATGTACTAAAATTGGATGTAGTATACCAGAGAGAAGGGACTTTGTCAACCTGGGGACAACCTTTCCCATGAAAAAAGCGCCGGACAGCATTCGCTGTCCGGCACGTGGTTATTCTTCCGGTTTTGCCTCTTCCGACTCCTGGGCCGAAGATTCCAATTTCTTCTGATCCGCCTGGATGTAGGCCATCAGTTCGTCGCCGGTGATGGTTTCCTTCACCAGCAGGAACTCGGAAATCTCGTCCAGCAGTCCCCGGTTCTCCCGGAGAATCCGCTTGGCATCTTCGTAAGCGGTTTCCAGAATTTTCTTGACTTCACTGTCCACTTCAGCTGCGGTGCTCTGGGCGCAGTCCATATAGGCCTGGCCATCCAGATACTGGTTCTGTACCGAAGCGGTGGACATCAGGCCGAACTTTTCGCTCATGCCGTACTGGGTGACCATGTTCCGGGCCAGAGCCGTGGCCCGATGGATGTCGTTGGCGGCGCCGGTGGTCTGGACGCCGAACACCACCTGCTCCGCCGCCCGGCCGCCCACCAGGGTCCGCAGTTCGGTGCGCAGCTCATCAGCGGTATTCAGGAACTTCTCTTCCTCAGGCATCTGCATGGTATAGCCCAGAGCGCCCGAGGTATGGGGCACAATGGTGATTTTGGACACGGGCTGTGCGTGCTTTTCCAGGGCCGCCACCAGAGCGTGGCCCACTTCGTGGTACGCAACCAGCCGCTTTTCCATGTCGGTCAGCACGGTGTTCTTCTTCTCGGTACCGGCAATGACTGTCTCAAAGGAGACCATCAGGTCCTCCTGGTTCACTGCCTGACGGCCGTGACGCACTGCACGCAGAGCCGCTTCATTCACCAGGTTGGCAAGGTCCGCGCCCACCGCACCGGCAGTGGCCTGGGCAATTTTCCGCAGGTCCACATCCTCGCTGAGGCGGATTTTCCGGGTATGCACCTTCAGGGTGTCCAGACGGCCCTGGAGGTTGGGACGGTCCACAATGATCCGCCGGTCAAACCGACCGGGACGGAGCAGAGCCTTGTCCAGAATCTCCGGCCGGTTGGTAGCCGCCAGACACACAATGCCCTTGGAGGACTCAAAGCCGTCGATCTCGCTGAGCAGCTGGTTCAGGGTTTGCTCCTGCTCGGAGTTGCTGCCGAACCGGTTGTCCCGGGACCGGCCCACCGCGTCGATTTCGTCAATAAAGATAATGCAGGGAGCCACCTTTGCCGCCTGCTGGAACAGGTCCCGCACCCGGCTGGCGCCCATGCCCACAAACATCTCCACGAAATCCGAACCGGAGATGGAGAAGAAGGGTACATCCGCCTCACCGGCCACCGCCTTGGCAAGCAGGGTCTTGCCAGTACCGGGAGAACCCACCAGCAGCGCACCCTTGGGAAGCTTGGCACCGATGGCGGTATACTTCTGGGGGTTGTGGAGAAAATCAATGATCTCCTGCAAAGACTCCTTTGCCTCGTCCTGGCCCGCCACATCCTTGAAGGTGACGCCGGTCTGCTTTTCCATGTAGACCTTGGCCTTGCTCTTGCCAAAGCCCCCCATCATGCCGTCGCCGCCCATGCGCTTGGTCAGCAGATTCATAACAAAGAAGAGTCCGCCGATCATGATGACATAGGACAGGATCATCATGATGAAGGAATTGTCCTCCACGATTTTCTCGTTGACCGTAACACCCTGGGCTGCCAGTTCTTCACTCATCGCCGCCCAGTCACCGCCGTCCGGCAGGCCGGTATAACAGGCTTTCTGCTGGGAGGGCGGTTTGGCCGCCTCCTCCTTGGTCATATACACCACCCGGTCTGTCTGGAATTCCACTTCCGCCAGCTGGCCCGCCGCCTTGGCTTCCAGGAAATCCGAATAGGTGGTCTGGGTGTACTGGCTGCTTTCCACCATGTTCATCACCCAGCTGAAGACCAACACCAGGGCCAGCGCAATCATCAGAGGAGTGAAATAGTTATTTCTCGGCTGGTTGCCGTCAGGCTTCTGGGATTTGTTGGGGTCGTTTCCGCGATTGGGATCCATTTCCCCTCGCCTCCTTTTCTGCTGTAACAGTTTTTCCCAATCATAACACATTTTTATCCTGTAAGCAACGCAGGATTCTGTTCCCGGCGGTAAATTTTCTGTGAATTGCCGCTGAAAACAGGGTTTCTTTCCCAGGACAGAGAAAAAAACAGTTGAGTAATGGAGCAAAATCTGCTATACTGTGTACCATCTATTGCTATATTCTGCTGTTGGAGTTGAATGATATGAAGGAAACAAACCGTTCCGGAGGACGGGATTTTCCCCGCCGGGCGGACCGGTTCGCCGACCGCACCCCGGTAGAAGAGGTGGAAGGGCAGCTGGAAGGCCGCAACGCCATTCAGGAAGCCCTGAAAAACGGCCGGACCATTGACAAAGTTTTTGTGGCCTCCGGGGATACGGACCGGGCACTGCAGCGCCTGGCCGCCCAGGCCAAGGAGGCCGGTGCCGTGGTGGTGCCGGTGGACCGCCGGAAACTGGACGCCATGTCCACCACCCGGGCTCATCAGGGCATCATCGCCCTGGCCGCGGCTCATGAATACTGTACCATTGACGACCTTTTGGAAGAGGCTGCCGGCCGGGGGGAAGCGCCCCTGCTGGTGATCTGCGACGAACTGTCCGATCCCCACAATCTGGGCGCCATTCTGCGCAGCGCCGAATGCGCCGGCGCCCACGGGGTTATCATCCCCAAGCGCCGCAGCGTGGGCCTCACCGCCACGGTGGCGAAAGCTTCCGCCGGTGCGGTGGAATACATGAAGGTGGCCCGAGTCACCAATATCAACGCCGCAATCTCTGAATTAAAGGAGAAGGGCGTGTGGATTTACGGCACCGCCGCAGAAGGCTCCATTCCCATGTACCAGGCGGATCTCACCGGCCCCGCCGCCATCGTCATCGGAAACGAGGGCGACGGCATGAGTCCCCTCGTCCGTAAGAACTGTGATGTAATGGTCAATATTCCCATGAAAGGCCGCATCAGCTCCCTCAACGCCTCTGCTGCGGCTTCGATTCTGCTGTATGAGGCGGTACGCCAGCGTATGTAACCAGGAGGAACCCAACGATGGACAACAAAGACGAACTTCAGGAATTTGATCTGGACGAAATTCTCAGCGAATTCCACGACGACGCCCAGTCCGCCCCTTCCCAGGCGGCGGACGAGGATCTGGAGGAACTTCTGGGTGATCTGCCCGATCTGGATCTATCTGACGAAGAGGTCCCGGAGTCAGAAGAAGAATCTCCCCAGTCCCCTGTTCAGGAGGACGCTGACCCGGATTCCCAGCCCCAGACAGACCCGGCAGAGGACACAGTATCCTATACACCCCAGGCTCCGGCAGAGGAAACCACTCAGGTTCCCGACGACGATACCCACACCTATTCCACAGAGGATGCTTCCCCGGAACCGGGCGCTCCCGCCCCGGTTCAGCCCGCCTTCGAGGTGGAGGAGGAGTTTATTCCCTCTCCCATTGTCTTCACCCCCCGCTCCCGTCTGAAGGAGCTGAAGAAAAAGCTGGTGGCAGGGCCGGAAAAGCAGTATTACGCCCTGTCGGAAATTGGTACCACCAAGCTGCAGATCGCCCTTCTTCTGAATGTGCTGGTTGTTCTGCTGTCCGCCGGAGTCACCACCTTGTTCGTGCTGGATATGGTGCCGGAAAACCGGCTCCGGTTTGTGATTTTCAGTCAGGTTCTGGCCATGCTGATATCGGCTCTGCTGGGAAGCTCTCTGATGCTGGACAGCATCGGGGAACTGTTCAAGGGCCGTTTCAGCATCAATACCCTGCTCACGCTGACTTTCTTTGCCTGCATGGCCGATGCAGTGTTCTGTCTTCAGGAACTGCGGATTCCCTGCTGCGCCGCTTTCAGCCTGGAGATGACCATGGGTCTGTGGGCCCGGCTTCAGCAGCGCAATACGGAGATTGCCCAGCTGGATACCATGCGCAAGGCCGTCCGGCTGCACGCCATCGTCCGGGTTCCCAACTACTATGAGGGAAAAGACGGGCTTCTGCGTACGGAAGGAGATGTAGAGGACTTTATGGACACCTATAAGAAGGTATCCGGTCCTCAGTTGGTTCAGAATGTCTACGCCGGACTTGCACTGCTTGCCTGCATCTGCATTGCGGTCATCGCCGGAATGTATCACGGCATCAGCATGGGTGTGCAGATCCTGTCCACCAGTCTGCTGGTGGCGGTCCCTGCCAGCTTCTTCATCTCCATCTCCCGGCCCGCCGCCATTCTGGAGCAGCGGCTGCACATGGTGGGTACTGTGCTGTGCGGCTGGAAGGGCGTCAAGGGTTTGTGCGGCAAGGCCGCTTTCCCCCTGCGGGATCACGATCTGTTCCCCCAGGGCAGCACCAAACTCAACGGCGTAAAATTCTACGGCGACCGGTCGCCGGATGACGTAGTTGCCTACACCGCCTCTCTGATTGAGCAGGCCGGCGGCGATCTGGAGCCTGTGTTCCGCCAGCTTCTGGCCAGCCGCAGCGGCAGCGAATATCCCGTGTCCAACTTCCAGAACTATGGGGGCGGCGGCATCGGCGGCGAGGTTCAGGGCGAACCGGTTCTTCTGGGCAGCCTCCACTTCCTTCAGGATATGGGTGTGGAGATTCCCGAGGGCACCATGGTCAACCAGGCAGTATATGTGGCCATCGACGGTCAGCTCAGCGCGGTCTACGCCATCTCCTATGCCAAGATGCGCTCCTCCGCTGCCGGTCTGGTAACTCTGTGCGGCTATTCCAGACTGACGCCTGTGGTTCTGTGCAGCGACTTTATGCTCACCGAAAGTTTCCTGGGGGCCAAATTTGAGGTCAAAACCAAGCGCATGGTGTTCCCCGACCGGGAAACCGCGGCCCAACTGAATGCCGTGAAGCCCGATCCTGAGCTGCCGGTGCTTGCCATGACCACACGGGAAGAGCTGATCAGCTCCGCTTACGCCGTCACCGGTGCCCGGGCCCTGCGTACCTCCACCCGGCTGGGTGTGATCATCCACCTGCTGGGCGGCATTCTGGGCATGCTGATTATGCTGGTTCTGGCTATTCTGGGTAATACCGAACTGCTGACTCCCACCAACATTCTGCTGTATCAGCTGATCTGGTCGGTTCCCGGCCTGCTGGTCACGGAATGGGCGAGAATTGTATAAACGTCTGTTTCCCCGGAGGCGTTCGTCTCCGGGGAAATTTTTAATTATTTGTAAAAATAGTTGCAAACTGTAATCTTTTACGTTATAATAGGAAATCATGCGGAAAGGAAATGACCTCCTCTGCCGATTCAGGCATGGATGGTTTCATTTCTCTCCAAACAAGGAGGAAGCGAAATGAACCGAAAGAAAATTTTCGTTTGGATGCTGGCCCTGATTCTGCTGGTCTGCACCGCCTGCGGCAAGGAAGATGCCGCCGCTGAGACCACCCAGGCTGCCGCCGACCCCAATGCCCCCCTGAGTCTGACCAGCTGCACCCTGGAGGCTTCCACCTGGAGCAGCCCCAACGGTGCCACCGTCAAACTGACCGCTACCCCCAGCCGCTATACGGAAGGTGACCGGGCTGCTTTTGTGGTACGGCTGGAAGGCGAGGAAATTTCCAGCGCCATTTGTGAGTGGGACGGCAGTCAATACACCGCCTCTGCCGATCTGAATGCGGCGGACGGATATTGCTACTATGTGATTCTGGCGGAAGCCGACGGAACCCAGACAGAAGTGCCGGTGAACACCCCCACCGCCCCCACGGATGAAGCTCTGATCAATCTGCAATCTGCCCTGCAGTCCTACTGCAACATTCTGGTAGACAGTTCCAGTTACAGCAGCGGTACGCTGAAGCTGGAGGAAGGGATCGTTCAGGTGCAAGTTCCTCAGATCACCAACAACGGTGAGGCCATCACCTGCCAGAAGGCGGAGCTTCTGCTGAAGTACAACGGAGAAACCGTGGATCAGCAGGAAGTGACCCTGACAGATTCCGAATTTCCGGGTCATTTTGAGCAGTCCCTGTCCGGGGTGTCCTTCTCCGTCCCCGATCTGGAGGATGATCAGCAGGTAACCCTGGAGGCTCAGATCACGCTGTCCAACGGTCATGTGCTCACCGCCCCTGCAGGTACCTGGTATTCCTTCGATGGGACCCTCCAGCAGGCGGTAGGCTGATTTCCCTTTGAATTGTTCCGGCAAAGCCGCCCCGAAGGGCGGCTTTTTTTCTGCCGCCAGGGAATTGCGCATTGATGAAAATTTTCCGAAAAAGTATTGTTTTCCGATGATTTCCATCGGTTTTTCTGGAATTTCCTTGTAAAACTTGCAGG
>DVKV01000189.1 GCA_018715835.1 Candidatus Faecousia intestinavium
AAACGCCCCTTCTCTTCCCGATAGGAATAGCCCATACTCTGGGCATAGGATTGCAGGGCCACCCGAAAGGCCGCCTTCTGTTTTCCTGTTTTCCGGACGGGGAACTGATAAAGCACATCCATTGGTGTTTCCAGCATTCTCTCACCTCTTTCTTTTCACACGCAAAAACGCCCTCTGTCCATGTACGGACAGAGGGCGTAAAAAACGCGGTACCACCTCTGATTCAGCATTGCCTCACGGTCAATGCCCTCCAGGCGTCCAACAACGCCCTGCGCGATATCGGGCGCACCCGTCCTGCCCTACTCATTTTCAGGCAGACCACTCCGGGAGGTATTTCAGCGGACTTTTCCCACTGCCTCGCACCAACCAGCAGCTCTCTGGCGGAAAATGAAGCGCTTACTTCATCCCATCACTGTGTTACAGGGGTTATCCTAACAAAAAATCGGATTTTTGTCAAGGAAAAAATAAGATCTCACCGTCGCAGCATTTCCTCGGCACTTTTCAGCGTGGTCTGCGTAATGTTCGCACCGCCAATAATCCGGGCCAGTTCCCGTTTTCTGCCTTCCAGGTCCAGAGGCGTCACGGAGGTATAGGTCCGTCCGTCCCGCTCGGATTTTGCAATCAGCAGATGGGTATCTGCCAGCGCCGCCAGCTGAGGCAGATGGGTAACGCACAGAACCTGTTTATGGGATGCCACGCTGCGCAGTTTTTCCGCCACCTTTTGGGCTGCCCGGCCGGAAACACCGGTGTCCACCTCGTCAAAAATCAGGGTATTCACCTGGTCCTTCTCCGCCAGCACATTTTTCATCGCCAGCATGATCCGGGCCAGTTCGCCGCCGGAGGCCACCTTGCTCATGGGCTTCAGCGCTTCGCCGGCGTTGGCCGACATATAAAATGCCACACCATCGGCCCCGTTGGGAGTCAGTTCCAGTTCCTGAAACCGGCAGGAAAACTGTACCCGGGGCATATCCAGCTGGGAAAGCTCCGTCAGAATCCGCTGGGAGAGCAATTCCGCCTTCTCCTGCCGATTTTTCCGAAGCGCAAGCGCCTGATCCCAAGCAGTTTTTTCCGCCTTTTTCAGTTTGCCTTTCAGCCGTTCCAGATGATCGTCGGCAAACTCAATTTCGTCCAGTTCCCGTTTTGCCTTCTCCAGGTAGGCCAGAATTTCCTCACAGGTAACGCCATATTTCCGGCGCAGCTTATGAATCACGTCCAGCCGGGACTCAATCTGCTCCAGTTCATCCGCAGAATAGTTCAGGCTGTCCCTGGTATCCCGCACCTCTTCCGCCGCATCCTGAACCTGATACATGAGGTCCGCCACCCGGTCGTGGATGGACTGGAAGCTGTCACTGAACCGTCCCAATCGGGCCAGCGCATGCTCCGCCTGGGCCAGCAATCCGGCCGCTCCATCCGTGTCCTCCCCGCCGTACAGGCACTGCGTCGCTTCTTCCAGTCCGCTGCTGAGTTTTTCCGCATTTTGCAGGAGCTTTCGCCGCTGCTCCAGCGCCTCATCCTCCCCTGGTTCCAGCTGTGCCTTCTCGATCTCCCCAATCTGATATTTCAGGGTCTCCATACGGCGGAGTTTCTCACTTTCGTCCATGGTCAGACTGTCGATTTCCCGTCGGAGCGTCGCCACCTTCTGATACGCCTGGGAATAGGACTCCCGCAAGGATCGGTTGTCTGCAAAGGCATCCAGAAATGCCAGATGGTTTTCTTCATCAAACAAGGAAGCGGAGTCGTGCTGGCCATGAATGTTGATCAGCTGAATGCCCAGCTTGCGCAGAATGGACACGGAAACCAGGCTGCCATTCACCCGGCAGATATTCTTCCCATCCAGGTAAATCTCCCGCTGAATCACCGTTTCCGGGTCATACTCCACCCCATTTTCCGAAAACCAGGGATACTCCGGTACGTCCGTGAAAACAGCCCGGACAGAGGCCTTCGCCGCCCCGGTACGGATCATATCCCGGTATGCCCGTTCTCCCAAAACAGCGGAAATAGCGTCGATCACAATGGATTTACCTGCTCCGGTTTCACCGGTCAGGACGTTAAAGCCCCGGTCAAAGGAAATATCTGCGCTTTCAATCACTGCAATGTTCTCAATATGCAGAAGACTCAGCACGTCGTTCTCCCCCTTTGCGTCAGTTGGTCAAGCTCTTGATCTCTCCGCAGAATGTGGCTGCAGCGTTGCTGTCGCGCATGATCACCACCACTGTGTCATCTCCTGCCAGCGTTCCCAATACCACGCTCATATTCATGGCGTCCACCGCCGAAGCAGCGGCATTGGCCAAACCCGGCAAGGTATGAATCACCACAATATTCTGTGCATAGTCATAGCTGGTAACACATTCCCGAAAAATCGTGTTCAGCCGGTCGGAAAAGGTGCTGGGAACCTCCCGGGAAGACGTGGTGTAGCGGTAGATGCCGAAGGTAGTCAGTTCCTTCACAATCCGCAGTTCTTTGATGTCCCGGGAAATAGTAGCCTGGGTACTGGTAAACCCTGCCTCCTGCAGCGCCTGGAGCAGCTGCTCCTGGGTTTCCACATTCGTGGTGGAAATGATCTCCAGGATTTTTGCCTGTCTTTTTGCTTTCAACACCTTCACCTCTTATGGTTTTCTAAATTTTACATTCACAACATCATAGAAACTGCGCTGGTTCAGCCGCACCAATTTGGTAACAATCTGGGACTTTTTCACCGTTACCACATCGCCCATATTCAGGCGGATCGCTTTGCCGCCATCCACGGACAGGTAGGCATTGCGCCGGGCATTGCGGGCCATCTCCACGGTAATGGTCCGTTTGTCAGAGGCCATGATACAACGGCTTCCCATATCATGGGGACAAATCGGGGTTATGACAATATTCTGCGCCTCCGGCTCCACAATGGGGCCGCCGGCAGAGAGGCTGTACGCGGTGGAGCCGGTTGGTGTGGCCAGAATCACGCCATCTCCTCCCATTTCCATGGCAGTGGTGCCATCGCACTTTACTGCCAGATGAACGATCCGGGCAACCGTACCTTTGGTTACCACCACATCGTTCAGGCAGATATCATGGAAGAGAATGTCCTGCTCCCGCTGTACCGTGACATCCAGCATCATCCGGCTTTCCAGGGTGTATTCTCCCCGGACCAGATTGGCAAGTTTATCCAGTTCCGAGCTCTCCAGTTCCGCAATAAAGCCCATGGTCCCGATATTGACTCCCAGCACGGGTACACCCCGTTTTGCGGCGGATTTTGCCATGTGCAAAATCGTACCGTCTCCGCCGAAGCAGATCACCAGTTCCGCATTGGGCAGCTCCCGTTCCAGCCGTGAAAAACGCAGGTCCTTGGGCAGCTCGTACCCCCGGTCCACTTCAAAGGGCAGACAAAGCCGGGTCTGGGCACCGGCATTTTTCAGGATCTGCAGGGCAGAGCGCACCGTCTGAAAATTCTTGTCCCGGTAGGGATTGGGTGTCAGCACGATATTTTTCATTCCTGCCCTCCCCGATCCAACGCTTCATGGGCCTGAGCAACCACCAGAGCCGTATCCGGGCAGATCCCCTCCGGGGCATCCAGCTTCAGATGGGCCAGAAATTCAATATTTCCCTCCGGCCCCTTGACCGGCGAGTAGGTCAGGCCCTGAATCCGGAAGTCCAGGGCATTCGCCAGTTCCACGAACTGATCCAGCACCTCTTTATGAATCGCCGGGTCCCGGATCACCCCTTTTTTTCCGACCTTGTCCTTCCCCGCCTCAAACTGGGGCTTGATCAAGCACAGCACCTGACCAGTAGGTTTCAGAAGGTTCTTTACCGCAGGCAGTACAATTTTCAAAGAAATAAAACTGACGTCTATCACAGACAGATCCAGCGGTTCCCCCAGCTGTTCCGGCGTCACATAGCGGATGTTGGTTCGTTCCATCACCACCACCCGCTCATCCGAACGGATTTTCCAGTCCAGCTGACCATATCCCACATCAATAGCGAAGACCTTCTTCGCCCCTTGCTGGAGCAAGCAATCGGTAAATCCACCGGTGGACGCGCCGGAATCACTGCAAACATATCCCTGAGGGTTTACCCCAAAGTCCCGCAGGGCCTTTTCCAGTTTCAGTCCGCCCCGGCTGACATAGGGGCAGACTGCTCCCCTCACCTCAATGGACACGGTTTCCGGGTAAGAAACGCCAGGCTTGTCTGCCTTCTGTCCGTCCACATACACCAGGCCGCTCATAATAATCGCCTGGGCTTTGGAGCGGCTGTCCGCATAGCCCTGCTCCGTCAGAAGCACATCCAATCTTTTCTTTACCTTCACGCAGACAGCACCTCCTTTACAAATTCCGTCAAGGACTGACTATCCAGTCCGCACATCTGATGCAGCTGGCTCACAGCACCGTGAGGGATAAACCGGTGTCCCAGGTCCCGTCCTGCCACTTTGCAGCCGGGGCAAAGGTTTTCCAGTTCCCAGGCAAGTGCCTCCCGTATGCCGGAACCGGTGCAAGTTTCCTCAATTACCACCACCGGTTTCCCGGAAACCATTTTACGAGCCAGTTCCCCGGTTGGCAGTTCGGAAACTGTCAGCAGCCGGAGGATGGTTGCCTCCACTCCTTGCTGAGCCAGAAGTTCTCCTGCCTGCAGCACATTATCCAGCAAATTGCCGTAGGTAACCAGGGTTACATCCTTCCCCTGGCGATGACATTTGACCAGGTCGCCCTCCAGTCCATTCCAGTCCGAGGCCGAATAACTGCCTTCCGTCCCCCGCGGATAACGAACCGCTACCGGACCCGTGGCCTCTTCAGCAGCCCAGCGCAGCATATCCTGCTGCTCCGCCAGACTCACCGGGGTCAGAATCCGCATGCCGGGAATCTGCCGTAAAAAACCCACATCAAACACACCATGGTGCGTGGGGCCGTCGTCTCCAACCAGTCCGGCCCGGTCAACAGCCAGCACAACGTGCAGCCCCAAAAGGCCCACATCTTCCATCAGCTGGTCATAGCTTCTTTGCAGGAAGGTGGAATACAGCACCACAACCGGCACCGCTCCCTGCTTGGCCAGGCCGCCGGCCATGGACACGGCATGTTCCTCCGCAATTCCCACATCAAAGGTCCGGGAGGGAAAGCGTTTCTGGAAGTTCAGAATACCGGTTCCCCCGGGCATTGCCGCCGTAATGGCACAGATCCGGGGATCTTCCTGGGCAAGCTGTTCCAGGCATTCTCCCAGGGAATCGGAGAAGGTTTTTACCTTCGTGGCGAGCTTTTTCCCTGTTTCCGGGTCAAATTTGCCAATGCCATGGAACTTGGCCGGGTCTTCTTCCGCAAAAGAGTAGCCTTTTCCCTTCTTGGTCAAGACATGGAGCAATACCGGCTCGTTCAGATCCTTCGCCGCAGACAGCAGGGAAATCAGGCCCGGCAGATCGTGGCCATCCACCGGCCCCAGGTAAGTCAGGCCCATATTTTCAAACATGGTTTCCTTCAGGAACAGCTGCTTGACCCGGTTTTTCACCCGGCTGCTGGCAAGGTACAGTGCCTGCCCGCCAGGCAGCTTCTTCATCATCCGCCGGTATGCCTGCTTGGCTCCCAGGTAATGCTCGCTGGAACGAAGCCGGGACAGATGCTTTGCAAGACCGCCCACATTGCGGCCAATGGACATTTCGTTGTCATTCAGAATGATGACCATGGGCTCACCGCTGACAGCGGCGTCATTCAGGCCCTCATAGGCCATTCCGCCGGTGCAGGCTCCATCGCCGATCAGAGCCACCACGTTGTAATCCTGGCCCAGCATAGTTCTGGCCCGGGCCATTCCCAGGGCAATGGAAACGGAGTTGGATGCGTGCCCCGCCACAAAGGCATCGCAATCGCTTTCCTCCGGTTTGGGGAAACCGGAAATTCCCCCGTATTGCCGCAGAAGCGCAAAACCCGCCTGGCGGCCTGTCAGCAGCTTATGCACATAAGACTGGTGACCCACGTCAAAAACCAGGCGGTCTTTCGCTGTATTAAAAACAGTCTCAATGGCTACGCTCAGCTCTACAACCCCCAGGTTTCCGGCAAGATGTCCGCCGGTTTTCGCTACGGAAGAAATCAGGAATTCCCGGATCTCCCCGCACAACTGGGCACGCTCCGCGTCGCTGAGCGCCTTCAAATCCTCGTGACCGTTGATTCTCTGTAAGATATTCACGATCCACACAACCTAACTTTTATATTTCTTTTTCTTTTGGAACAGATGCCGGACAGAGTAAATCAGCCAGCCCACCATATGCACAATCTCCGTGCAGGATTTTACGGCAAAGGTCTTTCCAATGGCTTTTCCTCCCACCGTCAGACCCGCCGCCAAGGCGGACATCATCAGGGAGACTCCTCTGGGCCAGCCGACTTCTGCGTTGGCCAGGATCAGCGTGGCAATGGTTGCCGAAGCGGAACCGGAAACAACGCCGCAGATATCTCCCACCACATCATTGCAGATGGAACTGACCCGCTCTGCATTGCGCAGCAAGCGGATGGCCTCATGGGCGCCGGGCACTTTTCTGGATGCCATAGAGTGAAATGGTTTTTCATCCGCCGATGCTACCGCCATGCCAATCACATCAAAAATAATTCCAACGAAAATAATGATAAACAATATCAGGAACGCAACTACAAGTCCACTGCT
>DVKV01000190.1 GCA_018715835.1 Candidatus Faecousia intestinavium
GTCAACAGTAATTTGCACCTTTTTTTGAAAAAAATTTGGATTTTTTGCCGGATTCTCTGTGCAAAAAGAGAATAACCCGTTGTAAACAACACATTTGTTCGTGTTAAGAGCCCGTTTTTCACGCAGAAAACTGCAACCGAACTGCAGTTTCAGACGAAACGGACAGAAACAGGCGGCAGATCAAAAGTCTGCCGCCTGTTTTCCAGCCAATTTTCCTGTTAAATTGTTGTGGCCGCAGCTTTCAGCGGCTTCATGGGCGCCAAGGTGGAAATGGCGTGCTTGTAGATCATCTGTTGTTTCCCATCCGACACCAATACCACCACGAAACTGTCAAATCCGGTGACAACTCCCCGCAGCTGAAATCCATTCATCAGGAACAATGTCACGGGAACCTTGTCCCGCCGGACCTCCTTCAGAATGGATTCCTGCAAAGTGGACGTTTCTGTCATAAGTACAACCTCTTTCTTTTAGGATGCCCTTATGCTAGCACGTCCGGAGTGTCACTTTCCCACAAAATCTGTCGCGCCCGCTTCAGAATTTCCTTCAGACCCTGGTCACCCTCCCGGATCAGCCAGTGGATGGACTTATTTCTGCGGAACCAGGTCAGCTGACGTTTGGCGTAGTGCCGGGAAGATTTGGCAACCTGCTCCGCCGCTTCCTCCAGGGTACACAGACCATCCATGGCGTCCAGGAATTCTTTATATCCAATGGCCTGCATGGCAGTGCATTTCCGGGGAATTCCTCGCTGGAGCAGCCTTTGGATTTCCCCCACGAGTCCCTGCTGGAGCATCATGTCTACCCGACGGTCAATTCTGTGATACAGATCGCTTCGGCTGGCAAAATTTATGCCCAGCCACACGGGGGAAAACCGAGGAGGGATCTGCTGGGTTTTCCGGTTGTGGGCGGTGATGGTCTCACCGGTTTCCAGGTAAACTTCCAGCGCTCGAATGATTCTCTTTCGATCGGAAAGGTGCAGTCGGGCAGCACATTCCCGATCGATGGACCGCAGCCAATCCAGCATGGCAGGCATCCCGTCCCGGTCTGCCTGGACTTCCAGCTGTTCCCGAACGCCTGTGGAGGGGAAGGGAGCGAAGGCGTTGCCCCGGATCAGGGAATCCATGTACAGCCCGGTGCCTCCTGCAATGATGGCGGCCTTTCCCCGGGAGAGAATGTCCTCCACAATGGGCGTGGCCATCTGACAGTACCGGCTGACGGAAAATTCCTCCTCCGGCTCTGCCACGGAGAGCATGTGGTGGGGAATCCCCTGCATTTCCTCCACAGTGGGTTTGGCGGTGCCGATGTCCATATATTTGTAGACCTGCATGGAGTCGCAGGACACCACTTCTCCATCCAGTTCCTGGGCCAGAGCCACCGCCAGGGCGGTTTTCCCGGAGGCGGTGGGGCCGGCAATGCAGATAATCGGGTTCACGTTCCGTTCCTCCCGTCTATATGGGTTATGTTCGTTTGAACTGCTTTTCCAGCTGCTTTTTGCTCAGGGTGACGCAGATGGGACGGCCATGGGGGCAGTATTTCAGATCTTCCCTGGACATGACGGCTTTTGCCACAGCCAGCAGTTCCGCCTCGTCGTTTTTCCATCCGGCTTTGATGGCGGCTTTGCAGGCCACGGTGTGCAGCAGCTCATCCCGGACGGTATCAGCCTGGGCTCTGCGGCCGTTCAGCAAGTCGGCGGCAAGGGACTCCAGGGTAGAGGCGGCGTCTTCCGGTCCAAGATCCATGGGAATCTGGCGAATCAGCAGGGTATTTTCTCCGAATTCCTCGATGGAGAAGCCCAAACTGTCCAGCATATCCTGATTGGCCAACAATTCTCCGGCAGCGGCAGGGGAGAGCCGCACGGAAATCGGGGAGATGAGGCTCTGACTGCTGATGGTCTCCTGATTGGCCTTCAGCTTTTCAAAGAGAATCCGCTCGTGGGCGGCGTGCTTGTCAATAAGGAAGGCTTCTTCCCCTTGTTCCACCAGAATATAGCTGTTGTATAACTCTCCCACCATCCGCCAGGGGATTTCGGCAGGCATTTCCAGGGCAGTCTGCTCCGCTTCCGGTGGGGAAGAGGGGGCAATGGACTGGGTTTCCTGGGGGGGAACGGGCTGCTCCGATATCGGCTGTGCCGGAGAGGCGGGAATGGGATTGCGGGTTTCTGGTTCCCTGGGAGGCAGAGCCACCGCCGGGACCGGGCGAGAAGCAGGTATTACGACAGTCTCCCGGAGCAGACTTCCGGACTCTTCCCGGACTTTTGCAGCGGCAGCAGAGGCGGCAGCCGGTTCCGGACGGGGGACTTTGTCCAGAACCTGAGACATAGCCTGAAAATCCTGGGCGGTCATGGTTCGGAAAAAGTCTTGCCTGGGGACAGCTTTGTGCTGGGGAGGGGAAGGCGGCGTGGTCGGCACAGTCTGGACAGCCGGTTCCGGCTTTTTGGCAAACCGAACCTCCGGCCGGTCTACCTGCTTGTTCAGAGCGCCCAGTACACCGTAATGGACACAGTCAAATACCGCCTTTTCCGACAGAAATTTCACTTCCGTTTTGGCAGGATGGACGTTTACATCCACCGCTCCCGCAGGAAGATTCAGATGGAGCACACAGGCGGGAAATTTACCCACCATGATCTGGTTGCGGTAGGCCTCTTCCAGGGCGGAAATCAGAAGCCGGGATTTCACCGGCCGGTTGTTTACAAAAAAAGTCTGCAAATTCCGGCTGGGACGGGCGTCCGTTGGGCGGCTGACAAATCCGGTCAGGGCATAGCTATCCCAACGGCTTTCCACTGGCACCATCCGGGCGCAGTCCCGGCCATAGACGCAGTACACCGCTGCCTGAAGACCGCCGGTGCCGGGGGTGGAAAGAACCTGCTTTCCGTCCCGCAGGAACTGAAACGCCACCTGAGGATGGGCCAGGGCCTGGAGCTGGACGGCGCTGGCTACCCGGGCACCCTCCACCGTGTCAGACTTCATGAATTTCATCCGTGCAGGGGTGTTGTAGAACAGATCCCGGACGATGATGGTGGTGCCTTCCGGACAGCCCACTTCGGATTCATCCAGAATCTTCCCTGCCTCCAGATGCAGACTGACACCGCTGATGGCGCCGGGAGTTTTGGTCATCAGATCAATTCGGCTGACGGAGGCAATGGCGGCCAGAGCTTCCCCACGGAATCCCATGGTACCGATGGCAGCCAGATCCTCTGCTGAGCGAAGTTTGGAGGTGGCATGGCGAAGAAACGCCGTCCGGGCGTCCTCCGGAGTCATGCCGCAGCCGTTGTCCGTTACCCGGAGGAAGGTCATGCCTCCGTCCCGGATTTCGATGGTGATTTTGGAGGCTCCGGCGTCCACGGCATTTTCCAGCAGTTCCTTGACCACGCTGGCCGGACGCTCCACCACTTCTCCTGCGGCAATTAAATTGGCGATATGAGGGGAAAGCTGTATTATCTTGGGCATAATGTTATCACCTCAGATGCTGCATGGCGGAAAGGTTAATCCAGGCATGGATGAGAATGGGGGCGAAGATGCTCTGTCCTTTCACATAACTCCAGGCCAGGCACAGTCCTGCCGGAAGATACTGCAAAACCGCCAGGGCCAGATCCAGAGGAGAGTAAACGCCGACATAGCCCAGAACGTGAATACAGGCGAAAATCACAATGGATACAATATAAGCTGCTGCCGGGGATTTGCGGTATAGATTCCGGAAAATCAGCCCCCGATAAAAGCACTCTTCTGCCGGAGGCACCAACACCACGGTACCGATGAGCATGAGAAAGGCGTTGGTCTGCTTCATGGCGGCGATGGAGCCGTCGTTATAGTTGGCAAACCCTGGAGAGAGCAGGCTGACAACGTAGTCAATTGTGTAGGTGCAGGCATAGTAGGCAGCCAGGCCCAGAATCACCGCCTGACAGAAGTAGGCGGGGTGCTGCCGGACCTGTCCGGCGGACCGGCCCAGAAAATCGTGGAAAATCAAAATGACCGCCAGGAAATTCAAAAGATAAAACACGAAGTTCAGTTCCGCACTGTTCAGTGGAGTTGTCAGCTGGCGGTTCCCCCAGGTCAGAATTCCGGGCAGGAGAATCATCTGAAAAGCCAGATAGCAGAAGCCCAGGGTGGTCTCCTGGGAGCTGGGGGCGCAGAAGGATGAAGCGGATTTTCTCATAAATTACCCCAGCATTTTCTTGAGCCGGTACAGCTCGTTCATGGCTTCAATGGGGGTCAGGGTTTCCACGGAAATGGCGCTGAGAGCGGACACAATCTGCTGCCCAGTGAGATCCATCATGCTCACCTGATCCTCCGGCTCTTTTGGCTGTGCCGGGGCGGCGGTGTACCCCTGGGTTTCCAGTTCCTCCAGGATTTCCCTGGCCCGGGCAATAACGGGATTGGGTATGCCTGCCAGCTTGGCGACTTCAATGCCGTAGCTGTCATCGGTGGCCCCGGGGACAATTTTCCGAAGGAAAATCATCTGATCCCGCCGTTTTTTCACGGCAATATTATAGTTTTTTACATTGGGCAGCTTGTCTTCCAGGCTGCTCAGTTCATGGTAGTGGGTGGCGAACAGGGTTTTGGCCCCCAGCCGTTTGGGGTTGGCGGCGTATTCCAGCACTGCCCGGGCAATGGCCATGCCGTCGTAGGTGGAGGTGCCCCGGCCGATTTCGTCCAAAATCAGCAGACTCCGGGAAGTGGCGTATTTGAGGATGGTGGCTACTTCGGACATTTCCACCATGAAGGTAGACTGGCCGGAGGCCAGATCATCGCTGGCGCCGATCCGGGTGAACACCCGGTCCACCAGCCCGATTTTGGCGGACTGGGCGGGGACAAAGGAACCCATCTGTGCCATCAGCACAATCAGGGCCACCTGACGCATATAGGTGGATTTACCTGCCATATTGGGGCCGGTGATAATGGAAACCTTGTGGTTTTCCGAACCCAGCTGGGTGTCGTTGGGGACAAAGAGGGAGTCTTTCAGCATAGCCTCCACCACAGGATGCCGACCGGCGGTGATGGAGATTTCCTGACCCAGAGTGATTTCAGGGCGGCAGTAGCCTCGCTGAACGGCGACGGAGGCCAGAGAACACAGGGCGTCTGCCGCAGCTACGGCGGCGGCGGTAATCTGTACCCGGGCTGCCTGCTGTGCCAGATGCTCCCGCAGCTGGGTGAAAATCTGGTATTCCAGGGCGGTGAGCCGGTCCTTGGCAGTGAGAACCTGGTTTTCCAGCTCTTTCAGTTCCTGGGTGATGTAACGTTCGCAGTTTGCCAGGGTCTGTTTGCGGATGTAATGGTCGGGCACCTGATCCATAAAGGACTTGGATACCTCAATATAATAGCCGAACACCCGGTTGAACCCCACCTTCAGGGTGCGGATTCCGGTTTTCTCCCGCTCGGAGGCTTCGATGGCGGCGATGGTGCCGCTTCCGCCTTCCATAATATCCCGCAGCCGGTCGGCCTCCTCGTTGGCTCCTTTGCGGATGATGCCGCCTTCCCGGACGGTCAGAGGCGGTTCTTCCACAATGGTGTTTTCGATCAGATCGGCGCAGTCAGTAAGGGGATCCATATCCTGCTCCAGCCGCCGCAGCAAGGGGGATTCCGTTTTCTGCAGCTGATTTTTTACTTCCGGCAGCGCCCGGAAGCCCCGGGCCAGCCCCAGCAGATCCCGGCAGTTTACCGTTCCTGTGACAATCCGGGTCATCACCCGTTCAAGATCGGTGACCTCTGACAATGCCTGGGACAGTTCCCCACGGACAATCACATTGTCCACCAGATCTTCTACAGCGCCATGCCGACGGGTGATTTCCCCGGCGTCCAGCAGGGGTTTTTCCAGCCAGGAGCGGAGCAGCCGTCCGCCCATGGCGGTGCGGGTCTTGTCCAGCACCCACAGCAGGGTGCCTTTTTTCTCCTTGGAGCGCATGGTTTCTGTTAATTCCAGATTCCGCCGGGCATCCAGATCCAGCTCCATAAATTTGCCGGTGGTGTAGTATTGCAGCTGGCGGATGTGGGACAGATCATTCTTCTGCAGGGTCAGCAGGGTTTGCAGCAGGGCGCCGCTGGCAATGATGGCGGCAGGCATCCCCACCAGACCCAGCTGGGAAAGAGGCTGCTGGAAGTGCTGTTCCAGCAGGGTTTCACAGGGTTCCAGCTGGAACAGCTCCGGCTTACCCTCGTTGACACAGCAGCTCAGCCGGTGGAACAGGGCATCGGAGATGATTTCGCAGTCCGTTTCCTGGCCGCAGCGGATGATCTCGCTGGGGGAGAACCGGCCCAGCTCCGAGGCCACGTTCTGGGCGTCGGTACACACGGTGGAGAAAAACGCACCGGTGGAAATGTCGCAGAACGCCAGACCGAATTTCCCACTCTCCCCATAAATACAGCCGATGTAGTTATTTTTGTTTTCATCCAGCATACAGCTTTCCGTCACGGTGCC
>DVKV01000191.1 GCA_018715835.1 Candidatus Faecousia intestinavium
CAAAAATGGGAAGAACTCGGAAAGCCCTGTGGGTTCAAATAAAAACGAAAAACGGAAGCCAAAATCCGCAGTATACCGCAGCTTTTGGGCTTCCGTTGTGTACTTCCATCTTCGCTTAATTTCCACCAAAAGTCACAAGGGGGAAATGACTCGAAATGCGGTAGGCCGGCTCAAACCGGCGCGAGAGTTCGAATCTCTCCATCTCCGCCAGCTTGCTCCAGCAGTCCAGACGGGCTGCTGGAGCTTATTTTTTATACCGGCATCTCCCACTTGCGCTTCACCCCGTCCGCCTCCGGCAAGGGCAGTCCCTGCGCCATGGCCTGGGCGGAGGACAGCTTGGAGGAATAGTCCAGGTGGGCATAGATATTTGCGGTGGTGCTGAAATCGCTGTGTCCCAGCCATTCCTGGATCTGCTTGAGGGGCACCCCATTTGCCAGCAGGAGACTGGCGCAGCTGTGTCTCAAATCGTGGAGACGAATCCGCTGGAGTCCATGCTGCTCCAGATACTCCGGGAATTTGGAGGTCAAGTAGTTGGGGTTGATGCGTTTGCCCAGCTCATTGACAAACACATAGCCGTCATAGGAGTAATCGTAGCAGTTGCCGCAGATCCGTTTGTTGTATTCCTGCTCCTCTTTTACCTGCCGAAAATAAGCGGCGAAGCTGCCCACCAGGGGCAGAGTGCGGAGGCTGGACTTTGTCTTGGCCGATTCCTGCTCCAAAACGTAGGTTTTCCCATCAATGCGTGTGGTGGTCACCGTGTGCTTGATAGTGATGGTGCCCCGCTCGAAGTCAATGGCGTCCCACTTGAGGCCAACCAGCTCACCTCGGCGCAGGCCGTAGAAAGCAGCCACCAGTATCGGAAGCTCCATCCAGGTGCCCTTGAGTACTTCAAAAATCTGCTGGAGCTGCTCTGCGTCCAGAAATTTGGGCTGAAACTCGTTCTTTCTCGGGCGGTCCACCTTGGTGGCCACATTCTGCATGACCAGATCGGTTTTCAGGGCATATTTCAGCGCCTGATGGATGACGGCATGGTCGTGAAGCACAGAATTCGGCTTGACTGTTTTCAGCCGTTCTCCATAAAACTGCTGAATATGCCGTGCCTCCAGTCCTCGCAGTGTATATCCCTTTTGCCGGAAATACGGCTCGATCACACTGTGTACGATGTTGGAATAGGAGCCGTAAGTGGCAGGCTTGATCTTGACCCGCACAATGCCCAGCCATTGCAGCAGATAATCCGCAAACAGCATATCCGAGCACAGCTCATCCGGCTCCGGCGGCGGCACAAAGCTGGAACGAATACGCAGCAGCTCTGCCTCTGCCTTCCGCTTGTTGCCCTTCTCAGGCAGTCCGGTGGCGTGCCACTTGCTTTTTCGTCTGCCCTTGTTGTCCTTATAGCTGATGACTACATAATAATGGCCCTTTTTTACCTGCAAATGTCCTGTTATCATATCAATCTCCTTTTCGGGGCGGCTCCCCACGGGACAGCTTTTTTGATGCAGCCCCATCTTACTCCACAAGTTGCCCGCTGTCCACACTGCGATTTTGTTTGCGGCAGACACTTTCGCCCCTACCGCTCCCGGCGGTTGCGCTCCCGCTGGCGTTTCAGCAGTTCCAGCCCCTTCAAGATGTCCTGTTTCATCTGCGTGTCGGAATATGTGGCGGGGAAGAATTTCTTTAACTCTGTCATGGGAAGATGCAGCTGTTCCTGCTGATTGGCCTTGGGCTTGGAGAGAATCTGTTCCAGATCCTCCTGGGTCAGCACCCCCAGTTGAGAGAGTTTCTTCAGGCTGATGGCCTGGCTGTGGGAGGGAGTGCAGTCGAACTGCTCCATACAGGAGAGAAGGCGGGTTTGTTCCTCCTCTGTCAGATAGGACAGCTCCACAGCTGGACGGAGGGCCATTTTCCCCTCATCCACCATCGCAAGCAGCGGGGGCACCAGGTGGGTCAGCCGGATATAGCGGTGGATCTGATTGCGGCTGTCTCCGCTCTCCTTGGCCAGTTCTTCATAGGTGTTGAACTTTTTCCCCAGTGGGGATGGGACGCGATCACTGCGGAAGCCCTGACGATTCAGGGCTTCCAGCTTCATTTTATAGGCAAAGGCTTTTTCGCTGGGTAGAATGTGCTCTCTCTGTAAATTGGCGTCCACCATGGCTACCACCGCCTCCTCGTCTGTCATTTCCCGGACAATCACCGGCATGGTTGTAAGGCCCAGCCGCTCACAGGCAGCCAGCCGCCGATGGCCCGACACCAGCTCATAGCCGCCGCCCTCTCTGGGGCGGGCTAGGCCGGGGGAGATTACCCCCATCTGGCTGATGCTCTCCACCATGCAGGCCATCTCCTCATCATCCCGCAGCACAAAGGGGTGCTGGGGAAAAGGGTGCAGCTCTGCCACCGGAACTTCCCGTACCCGCTCCAGTTTGGCGTCATCCCGCTCAGCCTGGGTGGTAAACAAATCCTCGATGCTCATCAGATGTATCTTGTTTTTAACGCTCATATTCGATCCTCCGTTTCTTGTTTTTGTGGGACTGGCGGTAGAAGTGCCGCATCTTCTGCTCCAGTAAAATCTGCCGTCTCTTTTCCGGCAGCTGTTCCAGGAGCCGCTTGGCGGTTGCTTGCTGCTGGCGCAGTGTGAAAAGCTCTCGGGTCAGCGCCGTGCGCTGCTCTTTCAGTCCGTCCATCTGTTCACCAGGCTGACACCGCCGCAGTTTGTGATAGATCCCCGTCCGCTGCTGTAGCTTTTCTTCTATTTGGGATTGGACGGAGATAAGAAAGCCCTCCACATCCTGCACGCTGTTCAGATTTTCCCGGTGAATCAGCTCGATCTGGCGGGACAGCTGTTCCAGTTTGGTCACCTCCAGCCGCATCGAAGGCGACAACGGCCTTGTCCGACCTTTTCGGGGAAAAATCCCCAAGAAATAGCAGTAGTGGAGATACAGTGCCTTCAGGCCGGTGACCTTTTTTGCGTTGCGAAAACTGCCCGCCATGCGCATCCTTTTGGGCGGCTGAGATAACCTCCGGCGCACCTGCTGATAGGCCCGCCCGCAGGCCTCTTTTTCCCGGTAATCCATGGTATCGATCCGCTGGATGATCCTCCTGTGGTCGTACTCCTCACCCAGCCGTACCATGCGTACGGCCTTTTTTGCACCTATGGCTCGAATGGTGGCGTACTTGCGGTGAGGACTGGCATTAATGAGATAGCCTTTTTCCTTCATCACCTGGCAGAAGTCAAACCAGCTCCAGGAAATGCCCACCGCCTCATCTATGGCTTGCCGCATGAGACCGAAGGTTGTGGGCTTGCCCTGTTTTTCCGCAAAGTAGATGTTGCGGGGCGTCTTGCCGCTGGGGTGTTCGATCACCGTCAGATTATGCTCCCGGCACAGCTGGTCGGAGATCTCCCGCATCTGATAAAACGCCTTTTGATTGCAGTTGAATTTTTTCCCGTCCTTGTAGCTGACCGAGTTGATGACCAGATGGTTGTGATAGGTGCCGGTGTTGAAATGGGTGGCCACCAGCACCTGAAACCGATCTCCCCACATCCTCTGGGCCAGCTCCACGCCCAGCTGATGGCACAGCTCCGGGGTTACCTCGCCGGTTTTGAAGCTCTGGATACAATGGTAGGCCACATTGCCACCGGTCTTGTTAAAGTAGCGCTTAGTATACATCATATCCTCATAGGTCTGTTCCCGGCGGCAATGGAGTGCGGTCACATACATGGTCTGCTCCATATTCACTTTCTCCTGGTTGTCGGCGTAGTGGAGCACCTGCTGCATATCGGAATAGTGTGTCTTCTCCGGGTTTTCGGCATAGCCCACGATACGGCTCAGGCTGTCCTTGACCGCCTTAATCTTGGTGATCCCCACGGTCCACCCCCTGCTTCAAGTTCCCGAAGCGTTCCATGGGGTGGGGAGCGGAAAGATCTTCCCCCATACCCAGCCTTCTCAGGTAGGCGGAGAGGGAAATGCCGCACCGCCTCGCCATCCGCTCCAGCCGCTCTTTTTCCTCTTTGGATACCCGCACGTTGATGCCATACGTTCGTTTTCTCATATCGTTCTCCTTTCTCGGGGGTCATAGGGGCCGCAGCCCCTCTCGGCTTCTGCCGCCGGCTTTGGTGGGCAACACAAAGCCTATGCTCGCTACCCTCCAGGACACCCCTTCACGGGGTGCCCTGGGCTGCCCGGGCTACGTTGCCCTGCATGACGGTTATGACGGCTGTGACAGCTCTTTCTCTATGGTGGGATTGCTGTCATTTGCGTCATTTCTGTCATGGGTGAGGGTCAGGCGGAGGATGCGTTCTGAGGCGGTCCGCCGGGTGGAATAGCAGATATTTGCCGGAACCAGAACCCGCTCCCAGTGGCGCACGATATACCGGGTCACCGCATTGGGCGTAACCTCTGTTTCGCCCATCTGCTTCAAAAGCGCCGTGGCGCTTCCCTCATAACCGCCCTGTGCTTTGACAAACTCCACCAGCCGGAAAAGAAACGGCGGCACATCGTCCCGCTGAACCGCAGCGGAATCCTTTCGCTCTACCAGCGTCCAGTGGTGGTTCTCGAAGCGGAGGATAAGCTGCTGATACTCGATGTCCCGGCCGGTTGCCAGGAGGATGGCTTCTTCTTCGGCTCGGTTGCTCTTTTTCAGCAGATATGTGGTGTCCGCCGCCCCCATCAGGGCCGTGGACCCGGACACCTCGTTAAAGGGGTCTGCGCTGTCGGTGAGTTTGCGCAGATGATGGACCAGGATCATGCAGAGGTTATGGCAGTCTGCAATGGTCTTGAGGGCGGCCATGTCGCCGTAGTCGCTGGCATACATACTGCCCTTGTTCACCGTGCCATCCCGCACCTTTTGCAGAGTGTCGATGATGACCAGCCGGGTCTGGGGATAGTCCCTCAAAAAATCCTCCAGCTGCTCCTGCAAGCCGCTGCCTAACCGCTGACACAGAACCGAAAAGCGGAGGGTATCCGGTGCCTCCTCCGTCAACTGCTGCAAGCGGCTTTGAATCCGTGCGTAGGTGTCCTCCAGACACAGGTAGAGCACGTCACAGCGATGGGTGGCAAATTCCCACAGGGGTTCTCCCCGTGCCACCTGCAATGCCAGCCACAGCATCAGCCAGCTCTTGCCGATTTTTGGGGAACCGCATAGGGTATTCAGCCCCTGAGGAATCAGCCCCTCCACCACAAAGAAGGGACGCTGCAATGGACTGGTCAACAGGGTGTCCGCATCCATGTACTGAATCTTCTCAACCGGCATGGTCCTGCGCCTCCTGCTCCATCACATAGCGAATGACGCTGACCTTGGGAATCTTGAAGGAGTTACCGATTTTCATGCCAGCCAAGTGACCATCATTGATCAGGTCGTAGGCCAGGTGGCGGCTGATGCCCAGCATTTTCTGGAGCTGGGCCACGGTCACAATGTCCGGATAGTCCGGAAACATCATGTGGTAGAGGTCCCGAAGTTCTGATTTCTTCATAGTGCTTCATCCTTTCATTTTTTGCGCGTGATTAGTTGGAAAAGGGCAAAAAAACACAGGCCTTTCGACCTGTGTTTTTGCTATGTATGCCCTTGCGTATATGCCAGCCATTGTTCTGCCAGCCTGTCCACCCGCTTTTTCACTGCACTGTGGGTATGGTATC
>DVKV01000192.1 GCA_018715835.1 Candidatus Faecousia intestinavium
TACAGTTCCTTGCCGGTGGCAAGGGTAATAAAGCCTCTGGTCATGAAGATTCTCCTTTGCGGCAGATTTCGGGGGCCTTTCGGCCATTATAATCTGCCAGCAATTTCTTGTCAACCGTAGGGGAGCGAAGGGAGGAACCGGGATTTTTGCCCGTCCGCCCTTGATTTCTCTGTCCGTCAGGTTATAATAGAGAAAATATGAAAAACAGGGGGGCGTGCCATGGATCTGCGCAGCCTGAACATTTTCCTGGAAGCGGCGGAGCTGGGCAGCTTCACCCGCACGGGAGAAAAGCTGGGGTATTCCCAGCCTACCATATCCTTTCAAATCAAACTCCTGGAAAAAGAGCTGGGCGTGCAGCTGTTTGACCGGATCGGTCATACCGTCAGTCTGACGGATGCAGGACGGGACCTGCTGCCCTATGCCCAGCATATCTGTCACCTGTCTGAAGAAATGCGCAGCGGGACCACAGCCCGCCGGGAGCCCAGCGGCATTTTGCGGCTGGGGACGCCGGACTCTCTGTGCGGCCCTTTAATTGCCCGGCATTTCCGGGATTTCAGCCGGACGTATCCCAAGATTTCCCTGCACCTTGCCACCGGGGACACGGGACAGCTGTTGGATTTTCTGGATCACAATGAGGTGGATATGATCTGTACCATTGACGAGCGGGTGTACAACACCAACTATGTCATTGCTGATGAAGAGGAAATCGGGGTGCACTTCGTGGCCTCGCCGGAGAATCCCCTGGCGGGAAAGACACCGGTTGCCTTGGCGGAACTGGTCACCCAGCCCTGCCTGCTGACGGAAAAGGGGATGAGCTATCGCCGGCTGATGGACGATGCGCTGGCCCGGAATTCCCTGGAAATCCAACCTGTGCTGGAAACCGGCCGGGCGGATCTGCTTTGCGCTCTGGTGGAGGAGAACGCCGGTGTGGCGTTCCTGCCGGACTATGTGACCGAACCCAGTGTCCGGGCGGGCCGCCTGGTGCGGCTGGAGGTGCCCCAGTGCCGGGTGGTGGTATGGAAGCAGCTGCTTTACCGCCGGGAGAAATGGGTGTCCCTGCAGATGCAGGCCATGATTGACCACCTGTCCAAAATCCGGCTGATTGTTGAAAAAGGAGCGAAGATATGAAATATCTGGTGATTGCGGTCTCCCTGCTGGCGGTTTTGCTGTCGGGCTGTGCCTGGAAGGATGCTGCCCCTACGGAGCTAACGTTCCTGGAAACCACAGCCGGGGAAACCGCTTCCCCTCAGACCCAAGCTCCGGAGACCGTGCCCACGCTTGCACCGGTAGAACCAGCGGATGAGGATTTTGTCCGGGTGGCGGACTACATCCCTACCATCACCCAGGACCTGCGCTACGCCACGGAAAACAACTTTACCGGCCAGAAGATCTACGATTTTACCCAGGTGTACCTTCGCTGGGGCACGGTGAAAAAGCTGATGGACGTAAGCCGGGAACTGGAGGCACAGGGGCTGTACTTAAAAATCTGGGATGGTTTCCGACCGGTCAGCGCCCAGTTCCGGCTGTGGGAGGTGTACCCGGACCCGACCTTTGTGTCCAACCCGGAAACCGGTTACAGCAGTCACAGCCGGGGAAATACGGTGGACCTGACCCTGGTGGACAGTACCGGTCAGGAACTGGAGATGCCAACGGGATTTGATGATTTTTCCGCTTTGGCGAACCGGGATTATTCCGACTGCCCGGAAACGGCAGCAGCCAACGCCCGGGCTTTGGAGACGCTGATGGAGCAGCATGGATTCACCGGATATTTTGGGGAGTGGTGGCATTTTTCCGACACCCAGACCTATCCGGTGGAGATGGAGTTTACACCCCCGGTTTCGGAGGAATGAAAGAGAGGAAAGAAAGATGTCCATTGAGAAAGTGAAAGCCTATTTTGCCGAACATGGTATGGAAAAACGGATTCTGGAATTTCCGGTGTCCAGCGCCACGGTGGAGCTGGCGGCCCAGGCGCTGAACTGTGAGCCCAAGCGGATTGCCAAGACCTTGTCCTTCCGGGTGGGAGAGCAGGCCATTCTGGTGGTGGCGGCGGGAGACGCCCGGGTGGACAACGCCAAGTACAAGAACCGGTTCGGGGTGAAGGCGAAGATGCTCTCTCACGAGGAGGCGGCGGAAATGATCGGCCACGCGGTAGGCGGGGTCTGCCCCTTTGCTGTGAAAGAAGGGGTGGCGGTGTACCTGGACGAATCCCTCAAGAGATTCCCCACCGTATTTCCGGCAGCCGGCAGCAGCAACAGTGCCATTGAACTGACCATTGCCGAACTGGAGACCTACTCCCGGTTCACCGCCTGGGTGGATGTGTGCAAGGGCTGGCAGGAAACAGCAGAATAAAAATTGCCCCGGCTTCTTAGCAGCCGGGGCAATTTTGCATACAAGAGGATCAATTCCATTCATCCAGATTCTGGACTTCTCCGTTGTGGAGCAGGGGCTCGATTTCACCATCGTGAATCAGCCAGGATTCTCCGCACAGCAGAAGCTTTTGACCGTCCTGGTAGAAATAGCTGCCATCCGGCAGAACGAAGAACATCTGCCCATAGCTGTCGGCGTAGGTGATGTCCTCGAACAGCCGCCGTCCATCCAGCCAGACGTCCTTTACCTTCTGATAGTGGGGCAGGATGTTCACATCGGTGAGGCCCAGACCCGGAGCAAACCGGGCGAAGTCCGGACTGGATTCTCCCGGCTCCTCGGGCTGAATATACACATTTTCTGCCAGATTCATGGATCCGGCGCTGATTCCCATAATGGTACCAGGGAAATCCTGAAGCAGGTCCGCCAGATCAATATCCTGGAAAAAGGCGTTCTGGGTGGGTACATGGCCACCGGACAGGACAATGAAGTCCGTTTGGGCAATCAGGGAAGCAGCATCATCGGCGTTTTCTCCGTCCAGAACCTGATAGGCGGAGAAGGGGATGCCCTCCTGGGCAAAGGCGGACGCCACATCCGCACCGAACTGGCAGGTCATCTGATGGCTGTCCGGGTCGGCGCAGATGAACAGGGCACGGGGGGTGGGGGGCAAAGCCTGCCGGATCCGGTCTACAAAGCCATTGGCATTGCTCAGGATTGCCCGGTCGGCTCCTTCCACAAAGGGGCTGCTGGTAATGAACAGGGTCATAAAAATGCCTCCTTAAATCCGCGTGTCCGGGAAATATTCCTGGACAAAATCAACAGCTTTGACCTGGAAGGACTTCCCGTTCAGATATTCCAGGGCGCCGGCGTCGGTGGTGAAGCAGAAGGTCAGTTTGTAAGAGTACAGAGCCTGATAATTCCGGTCATACCGCTTGTCCAGCTTCCCGTACTTGCCGTCTCCCAGCAAGGGATGCCCGGCATGGGCGAACTGGGCCCGGATCTGGTGAGTACGACCGGTAATCAGTTCGCATTCCACCAGGCTCAGACCATTCCGGGAGGCCAGGGTGATGTAGTTGGTCTGGCAGGTCTTGGCTCCGGGCTGGGGGGTGTCGGTGACGAACACCCGGTTCTGTTTGGCATCCTTGAATAGATACCCCTTCAGAGTACCCTTCTGGGGCCGTGGCGTGCCCTCTACAATGGCAAGATACCGCTTATCCAGTTCCCGGTCCTTGATCTTCTGATTCATCACCCGCAGGGCCTCTGCGGTTTTGGCCGCAATCACAATCCCGCCGGTGTTCCGGTCAATCCGGTTGCACAGTGCGGGGGTGAAGGCGTTTTCCTCCCGGGGGCGCCACTCCCGCTTTTGGTACAGATAGGACTGAATGTGGTCAATCAGTGTACGGCCATATTCCGCCCCGTCGTGGGGATGAACGGCCAGCCCAGGACGCTTGTCCACCAGCAGGATGTGCTCGTCCTCGTAGACGATATTCAGCTTGGGGACGGCCACGGTGAGGTAGGCGTTGTCTTCTCTGGGCTTGTCGAAAAACTCGTCGTTGATGTACAGCTGCAGCACGTCTCCCTCTTTCAGACGGGTATCCCGTTCCACCCGTTTACCGCCCAGCTTGATGCGCTTGATGCGGATGTATTTCTGTGCAAGAGAGGCGGGGAGCAGGGGAACGGCCTTAGCCAGAAAACGGTCCAGCCGCTGCCCGGCGTCATTGGGGCCGATGGTAAATTCTTTCATGGTTTGTTTCCTATACTCTCGTCAAAATGGCGGTTGATCTGCTCGGTAAATTCCACTGCGGCGTTGTAGCCCATCTTCTTCTGGCGGTTGTTCATGGCGGCAACCTCCAGAATCACGGCCAGGTTTCGGCCCGGGGTGATGGGAATGGTGTTCATGGGGACTTTTACACCCAGAATTTCCGTATACTGATCTTCCAGACCCAGCCGGTCATAGACCTGCTGCTTGTTCCATGCTACAATGTTCACCACCAGATTGATCTCATTTTCCAGTTTGATGGCGCCGATGCCGAAGAGCTTGGCCACATTGATGATACCGATGCCCCGCAGTTCAATGTAATTGCGGATCAGCTCCGGGGCGGTGCCCACCAGGGAATTGGTGGCGACCCGGCGGATCTCCACTGCGTCATCGGCAATCAGCCGGTGCCCTCGCTTCAGCAGCTCCACAGCAGCTTCGCTTTTGCCGATACCGCTGTCACCAGTCAGGAACACCCCCTCGCCGTAAATCTCCGCCAGTACGCCGTGGCGGGTGATCCGGGGAGCCAGGGCGGCCTTCAGGTAGGTAATGATGCTGGAAACCATGGCGCTGGTAGGCTCGGCGGTGCTCAGAATGCTTACATTGTGCTTTCGGGCCATGGTCATCATTTCCGGATGGGGCGGGATGCTCCGGGCGATGATCAGGGCGGGAAATTTATAAGAGAACAGCCGGTCAAAAATGGCGCAGCGGTCTCCCGGGGACAGCTTGGTGATGTAGCTCATCTCCACGTTGCCCATCACCTGAAGGCGCATGGGTTCGTAGTGGTCGAAGAAGCCTGCCAGCTGAAGGCCCGGACGGGCCACGTCTTCCACGGTGATCCGGATGGCGGAAAAGTCCGTGGAGGCATAGACCACCTCCAGATGAAATTCCTTCACCAGCTGGCGAAGGGGGACGCTGTATGTATCAGCCATGGCTGTCACCTCGTTGGAAGAAAAGTTCACACAAAAAACATTATACCCGGGCCGGAGGGGAATATCAATAGATTTTCAAAAAACAAAAATTTTTTGAAAAAACCACTTGCTTTTTTGCGGATTCTTTGGTATCATATCTAAGCGCCTTTGATGGGCGTAGTTTGTTGAGTAAACATCCGGATGGGAGGTGCAATGAAATGGCTAAGTGCGACTTTTGTGGTAAGGGTGTAACTTTCGGTATCAAGGTTTCCCACTCCCACAGACGTTCCAATCGTGCATGGAAGCCCAACGTCAAGCGCGTGAAGGCTGTCGTTAACGGAACTCCCTGCCATGTGTATGCTTGTACCAGATGCCTCCGCTCCAACAAGGTTGAGCGTGCTATCTGATTT
>DVKV01000193.1 GCA_018715835.1 Candidatus Faecousia intestinavium
CAAAATTGATTGCCATTTGACCTTGAGTTTTGTATAATGAAGAAAATGAACCTGGGAGGTTAGCGGCAATGTGGGATGTAATTATCGTGGGGGCCGGTGTGTGCGGCTGCGCCATCGCCCGGGAGCTGTCCCGAAAAAAGGGACGGTTTCTGGTGGTGGAGAAGGAAGAAGATGTGTGCTGCGGCACCTCCAAAGCCAATTCCGGCATTGTTCACGCCGGGTTTGATGCAAAGCACGGCACCCGGATGGCCCAGCTGAATGTCCGGGGCAGCCGGTTCATGCCCCGACTGAGCCGGGAACTGGATGTGCCATTCCGGCAGAACGGTTCTCTGGTGGTGATGGTGGACCCGGGAGACCGGCCCCGGCTTCAGGCCCTATACGAAAATGGTCTGGCCAATGGAGTTCCCGGTCTGGAAATTCTGGAGCGGGAGGAATTGCTCCGCCTGGAGCCCCATATTTCCGACCATGCCGTGGCGGCACTGTATGCCCCTACCGGGGGCATTGTCTGTCCCTTTGCTCTGACCATCGCCCTGGCGGAGAACGCCGCAAAGAACGGTGTGGAATTTCAGTTTGATACCCAGGTTGTTGGGGTCGGGCGAATCGAGGGGGGCTGGCGGCTGGAGACCAGCCGGGGCAGCCTGGAAACCAAGGTGGTGATCAACGCCGCCGGTGTTCATGCCGATGAACTGCACAATCTGGTTTCCGAAGAGTCGCTTACCATTCTGCCCCGGCGGGGGGACTATCTGCTGCTGGACAAGGAAGCGGGAAGTTATGTCAATCACACCATTTTCCAGCTGCCGGGGGCTATGGGAAAAGGGGTGCTGGTTACCCCCACGGTTCATGGTAATCTGCTGGTGGGTCCCACGGCCATCGATGTAGAGGACAAGGAAGCCACGGCAACCACCCGGGAGGGGCTGGAGCAGGTGGTGGAAAAATCATCCATGGCGGTAAAGGGACTGCCCTTGAAGCAGGTCATCACCAGCTTCGCCGGACTTCGTGCCCATCGGCCGGAGCACGACTTCTACATCCGGGAATCTGCCCCAGGCTTTCTGGACTGCGCCGGAATTGAGTCTCCCGGACTGTCCGCCGCCCCGGCCATCGGGGAGACGGTGGCGGAAATGGCGGCAAAGATTCTGAAATTGGGAGACAAGCCGGATTTTGATCCCATCCGCAAGGGTATTCAAAGTCCGCTGACGTTAACCCCGGAGCAGCGGCAGGCCCTGATTCAGGCCAATCCTGCCTATGGCAGGCTGATCTGCCGGTGTGAGACCGTGACGGAAGGGGAGATCGTGGACGCCATCCACCGGGTTCCAGGGGCCCGGAGTCTGGACGGGGTGAAGCGCCGGACCCGGGCAGGAATGGGCCGGTGTCAAAGCGGCTTTTGCAGTCCCCGGGTGATGGAGATTCTGGCCCGGGAGCTGGGAATCCCGGTGGAAGCGGTGACCAAATCCGGTGGCGGCTCCCAGCTGCTTGTGGGAAAGAACAAGGAACAGGAGGCGGACCATGAAAACCTGTGATCTGGCAATTATCGGCGGCGGACCGGCGGGGCTGGCTGCGGCCATCGGGGCCCGGAAGGCGGGAGTGGAAAACATCCTGATTCTGGAGCGGGACAGCCGTCTGGGAGGCATCCTGAACCAGTGCATCCACAGTGGCTTCGGTCTGCACACCTTTCAGGAGGAGTTGACCGGGCCGGAGTATGCCGCCCGGTTTGTGGAGGAGGTACAGCAGCTGGGAATTGAATGCCTGTGCAATGCCATGGTGCTGGATCTGGCAGCGGACAAGACGCTGACCATCATCCACCCGGAGCGGGGGATTTTCACTTTGCACCCCAAGGCGGTGATCCTGGCCATGGGCTGCCGGGAGCGGCCCCGGGGAGCCCTGAACATCCCGGGCCATCGTCCGGCGGGAATCTATACCGCCGGAACGGCCCAGTATCTGGTGAATCTGGAGGGGAAAATGCCCGGCCGGGAGTGCGTGATTTTGGGTTCCGGAGACATCGGCCTGATTATGGCCCGGCGGATGACCCTGGAAGGGGCCAAGGTGAAGGTGGTGGCAGAGCTGATGCCCTACTCCGGCGGTCTGAAGCGGAACATTGTCCAGTGCCTGGAGGACTTTGACATTCCCTTGAAGCTGAGCCACACGGTGGTAAACATCCACGGCAAAGAGCGGCTCACCGGGGTGACCCTGGCCCGGGTGGAGAACGGGGTGCCGGTGCCCGGGACGGAAGAATACATTCCCTGCGATACCCTGCTGCTCAGCTGCGGCCTGATTCCGGAAAATGAGTTGAGCCGGGGGGCGGGGGTGGACTTAAGTCCGGTGACCAACGGCCCGGTGGTAAACGACAGTCTGGAGACCAGCATTCCTGGGGTGTTTGCTGCAGGAAATGTGCTCCACGTCCACGATCTGGTGGACTATGTGTCCCAGGAGGCAGAAGCCGCCGGACAGAGCGCGGCAGCTTACCTGGCCCAGGCCGGGCAGAAGAAAGCCGGGGAAATCCCGGTGCGCTGCGGTTCGGGCATCCGCTACACGGTGCCGCAGAAAATTCGCCTGGAAAGCCGGATTGAGAATGTAACCCTGCGGCTGCGGGTGGACGGAGTGTACCAGAACAAGCGGCTCAGCGTCTGGGCAGGGGAGAACCGGATTTACAGCAAAAAGCGTCGGGCCCTGGCCCCCGGCGAGATGGAAACGATAAAGCTGCCTGGAAAGACCATCCCGGATTGGACGAGCGTGGAATGCCTGCGGGTGGAACTGGAGGAGATTTGACATGGAGTGGAAACTGATCTGCATTGGCTGTCCCCTGGGCTGTGAACTGACGGCCCAGGTGGAGGGGGGAGAAGTCCGGTCCGTCACCGGCAACACCTGCCCCAACGGGGAGCGGTATGCCCGGAAGGAACTGACCAACCCCACCCGGATTCTCACCACCACGGTCCGGGTAAAAAACGGGGCCCTGCCTGTGGTTTCGGTGAAAACCCGGGGTGAAGTACCCAAGGGCAAGCTTCTGGACTGTGCCCGGGCGCTGAAGGCCATAGAAGTGGCGGCGCCGGTGGCTCTGGGACAGGTGATCGTCCCCGATCTTTTGGGCACCGGGGCGGACCTGGTTGCCACCAAATCCGTGGAACAGGCATAGAAAAACGCACCCGCTGAAACAAGCGGGTGCGTTTTGCGTGAATGGTTAGGCCTTTTCGGCAGCTTCCACCACGTGCTTCATCAGCACGGAGGTGGTCACAGAGCCAACGCCGCCGGGAACGGGGGTGATGGCGTCCACAATGGGCTCCACCTCGTCAAACTTGGCGTCGCCGGCGATGCCGCCTTTGCCGCCCTTGGCATTGACCTTGTTCTCGTCCCAGTTGATGGACACGTCAATGACCACCTGACCGGGGCGGACATAGTCCTTGGTCAGGCTGTTCAGCACACCGGCGGCGGAGACAATGATGTCTGCGTTCCGGCAGATTTCGGCGGTGTTCACCGTCTTGGTGTGGCAGGTGGTGACGGTGGCGTTCTTGCCCATGAGCATCATGCCCGCAGGCTTGCCCACCACCAGGGACCGGCCGATGACCACCGCATTCTTGCCCTTGCAGTCGATGCCGTAGAAATCCAGAATCTCCATGCAGGCAGCGGGGGTGCAGGGGGCATAGCCCAGATCGTTCAGCCCTTCAAACACACCGGCGTTGGACAGGTGGGTCATGCAGTCCACGTCCTTCTTGGGGTCCAGACGGTTGCAGATTTCGTTCTGATCCGCTTTCAGATGCTTGGGCAGGGGACGGAACATCAGCACACCGTGGATGGAGTTGTCGGCGTTGACCTGATCGATGACTGCCAGAACCTGCTCCTTGGTGGCATCGGCAGGCAGTTCAAACTTCTTCACTTCCACGCCCACCAGCTCTGCACGCTTGGTGGCGCCCTTCTCATAGCTCAGGTCAGAGGGATCAGCGCCCACCCGGATGATGCCCAGGGTGGGAACAACGCCCTTTTCCCGCAGGGCAGCGGTACGGGTCTGCAGGTTGGCGTTCAGGGCATCGGTTACTTCCTTGCCCAGCAGCAGTTTTGCCATGGGAAATTTCCTCCTAAGAATTCAAATAAGATTACTGACCGAATCCGGCCTTGACGTCCTCAAAGATCTCGTCCGCCAGCTGGCCGTACTTGTTCAGCATCACGTTGGCGTGGCGGTTCATATCCTCGGCCACGTCCCGGTTTTTCAGGGTTTTGGTATTGATGAACACATTCAGGGAAGCGGCCTGAAGGGCAGCCTTGCAGCACACCGCAGCGCAGCCCGCGTCGGACACCGCCAGACGGCTGCCCTTGGCGGCAAAGACGGCCACGCAGTCAATGGCCTCACAGCACAGCTCCATAATGTGCATGGGCACGGCGCAGGCGGTGATGGTGGCCTCCTCCAGAACCTGATCCCGGTTGGGGTCGTCCTTGGGAATGCCGTAGGCCTTGGCCAGGGGAACGAAGCCCTTGTCATCGGCCTCCACCTGGTCCAGGAGCTCTTTTTGAAGGGCGTCGCACTTGGCCTTCAGGGCGATGATCTCTTCCTCTACATCGGCGTATTTCTTCTTGCCCACGGTCAGCGAGCCAACCATGTTGCCCAGGGCGGTGCCGATGGCACCAACCAGAGCGGCAGCGCCGCCGCCGCCGGGAGCCGGGGCGTTGGAGGCCAGCACCTCCACAAAGGTGCGGCAGGATTCCAATGTCATATCCATAGATCATTCTCCTTGCGTTTATGTAGGTAGGGTGAAAAAGCACAGGCGGGGGCCGCCTGTGCTTTTGAAGGATTGGGTATGAAATTCTGATTAGAACAGGCCGGAGATCTTGCCGGTTTCATCCACATCAATGCGCTCGGCGGCGGGCACCTTGGGAAGTCCGGGCATGGTCATAATTTCACCGGTCAGGGCAACCAGGAAGCCGGCACCGGCGGAGACCTTCACGTTCCGGACGGTAACGGTGAAGCCGCGGGGCGCGCCCAGCTTGGTCTGGTCGTCGGAGAAGGAGTACTGGGTCTTGGCCATGCAGATGGGCATCTTGTCGTAGCCCAGCTCGGTCAGGGTCTTGATCTGCTTCTCAGCGTTGGCGGTGAAGGTTACGCCGTCGCCGTGGTAGATCTTCTTGACAATGGCCTCGATCTTGTCCTTGATGGGCAGATCCAGCTCGTAAGCGAAGGTGAAGTCATTGGGCTCTTCGCACAGACGGACCACTTCCTTGGCCAGCTCGATGCCGCCTTCGCCGCCCTTGCCCCACACTTCGGACAGAGCAACGTTGACGCCCAGCTCCTTGCACTTGCGCTCAATCAGCTCCAGCTCAGCAACGGTGTCGGTGGGGAAGCGGTTGATGGCAACCACGCAGGGCAGCTTGTAGACCTTGGTGATGTTCTCCACGTGCTGCAGCAGGTTGGGCAGGCCCTTCTCCAGAGCTTCCAGGTTCTCCTTGCCGGTATCGGCCTTGGGCACGCCGCCGTTGTACTTCAGAGCACGGGCGGTGGCAACCAGAACCACGCAGGAAGGAGTCAGACCGGCCATGCGGCACTTGATGTCCAGGAACTTCTCAGCACCCAGGTCGGCGCCGAAGCCAGCCTCGGTGATGGTGTAGTCGGACAGCTTCAGGGCGATCTTGGTAGCGGTAACGGAGTTACAGCCGTGGGCGATGTTGGCGAAGGGGCCGCCGTGGACAAACGCCGGGGTGTGCTCCAGGGTCTGAACCAGGTTGGGCTTCAGGGCGTCCTTCAGCAGGGCAGCCATGGCACCCTGGGCGTTCAGATCGCCGGCGGTGACAGGCTTGCCGGCGTAGGTGTAACCCACAACCAGACGGGCCAGACGGTTCTTCAGGTCGGTTACATCGGAGGCCAGGCACAGAACTGCCATGATTTCGGAAGCCACGGTGATGTCGTAGCCGTCCTCACGGGGAGTGCCGTTGACCTTGCCGCCCAGGCCGTCCACCACGAAGCGGAGCTGCCGGTCGTTCATGTCCACGCAGCGGCGCCAGGTGATCTGACGGGGGTCGATGCCCAGAGCGTTGCCCTGGTAAATATGGTTATCGAGCATTGCAGCCAGCAGGTTGTTGGCAGCGCCGATGGCATGGAAGTCGCCGGTGAAGTGCAGGTTGATGTCCTCCATGGGAACAACCTGTGCGTAGCCGCCGCCGGCGGCGCCGCCCTTCACGCCGAACACAGGACCCAGAGAGGGCTCCCGGAGGGCGACCAGGACATTCTTGCCGATCTTGCGCATACCGTCAGCCAGACCCACGGTAGTGGTGGTCTTGCCTTCACCTGCGGGGGTGGGGTTGATTGCGGTGACCAGAATCAGCTTGCCGTTGGGCTTGTCAGCCTTGTCCTTGAGAATGTTGTAGTCTACCTTTGCCTTGTACTTGCCGTACTGCTCCAGATACTTCTCGTCAACGCCTGCCATCTTGGCAATCTCGTTGATGTGGAGCATTTCGGTTTCCTGTGCAATCTCGATGTCGGTTTTGTAAGCCATGTTCATACACTCCTTGTAATCATTTGGTGCCTACCGTGAGATGTGGATCGGCCCATACAGGATTTATGCAGCTGCCGTTGCAGTGGCTCACTGCACATGTTTAATCGGTACATCTGTACCGAAATA
>DVKV01000194.1 GCA_018715835.1 Candidatus Faecousia intestinavium
ATATCTTGTTTATTATACCATTGCTTCCGGAAATTGCAAGGGTTAACTTAGATTCTTCTGGCCAATTTTGCGGAATATTCCCGGCGGAATTCCTCAAACCGTCCTTCATCCAGCGCCTGGCGAATCCGCTCCATCAACTTATTGTAGAAATAGAGATTGTGCATCACCGCCAGGCGCATGGCAAGCATCTCCTCCGCAATAAACAGATGGCGGACATAAGCCCGACTGTAACGGCGGCACACCGGACAGTCACAGTTGGGGTCAATGGGGCTTTCGTCCAGCTGGTATTTGGCGTTGCGCAGATTGATTGCTCCCTCCCAGGTAAAGAGCCGGGCGTGACGGGCATTCCGGGCCGGCATGACACAGTCAAAGAAGTCCACACCCCGGGCAACCGCCTCAATGATGTTGGTTGGAGTGCCCACGCCCATCAGGTACCGGGTTTTCTCCCGGGGCATAAACTCCTCCACGGCTTCAATGATGTCGTACATCTCCTCCGCCGTCTCTCCCACCGCAAGGCCTCCAATGGCATAGCCCGGCAAATCCAGATCTGCAATCCGTTTCATATGATCCCGGCGAATGTCGGCATAGGTGCCGCCCTGATTAATGCCCCAGAGCATCTGCTCCCGGTTGATGGTATCCGGCAAGGCGTTCAGCCGGGCATTTTCCGCTTTGCAGCGCACCAGCCAGCGGTATGTCCGGTCCACGCTTTTCTGAACATAATCCCTGGGAGACGGATTCTCGATGCATTCATCAAATGCCATGCAGATGTCGCTTCCCAGGTTGGACTGAATCTGCATGCTCTCTTCCGGTCCCATAAAGATTTTCTGGCCGTCAATGTGGGAGGCAAAGTAAACGCCCTCCTCCTTGATTTTCCGAAGAGAAGACAGACTGAACACCTGGAAGCCGCCGGAATCCGTGAGAATCGGGCCGTCCCAGGTCATAAACTTGTGCAGCCCGCCCATCTGACGCACAACCGTATCTGTAGGCCGCAGGTGCAGATGATAGGTATTGGACAATTCCACCTGACAGCCTATGTTTTTCAGATCCTCGGCGCTCAGCGCTCCCTTGATAGCCCCCTGGGTACCCACATTCATAAAGACAGGGGTCTGGACCGTACCGTGTGCGCAGGTAAACTCACCCCGCCGGGCTTTCCCTTCGGTTTTAAGCAAAGAAAACATGATTTCCCCCCTTTTTACAGAATACACATGGCATCGCCGAAGCTGAAGAAGCGGTAACGCTGCTCCACAGCCTGCTTGTACGCAGCCAGAATATGCTCCCGTCCGGCAAACGCAGACACCAGCATCACCAGCGTGCTCTCCGGCAGGTGGAAGTTGGTAATCAGGCCATCCATGGCCTTGAACGTATACCCGGGATAGATAAAGATTTCCGTCCACTTGGAGCCGGCACAGAAGCTTCCGTCAGAATTTACCAAAGATTCCAGGGTGCGGCAGGAAGTGGTCCCCACACAGATAATCCGGCCGCCACGGGCACGGGTTGCGTTCAGCAAATCGGCGGTCTCCTGGTTCATCATGCAAAGTTCTGAATGCATATGATGATCGGTAATCTCCTCCGCCTTCACCGGGCGGAAGGTTCCCAAACCAACATGAAGGGTAACGAAAGCGGTGCTGACTCCCTTGGCCCGAATTTTATCCAGCAGCTCCTGGGTAAAGTGCAGACCTGCCGTGGGCGCCGCAGCGGAACCCGCCTCCCGGGAGTAGACCGTCTGATACCGCTCCTGATCTTTCAGTTCCGCCTTGATATAGGGCGGCAGTGGCATCTTGCCCAGCCGCTCCAGAATTTCCAGGAAAATCCCCTCATAGTGGAATTCCACCACCCGGTTCCCGTCTTCCCGGACCTCACGGACAGTGGCTGTCAATTCGCCGTCGCCAAAAATGACCTGGTTTCCCGGCTGCATTTTCCGTCCGGGCTTGCACAGGCACTCCCAGCACTTGTCCCCCAGGTCCCGCAGCAAAAGCACCTCCACCACACCGCCAGTGGGGCGATGACCCATCAGCCGGGCGGGCAGCACCCGGGAATCATTCATCACCAGGC
The DNA here is from genome assembly GCA_018715835.1 of Candidatus Faecousia intestinavium. Taxonomy (GTDB): domain Bacteria; phylum Bacillota; class Clostridia; order Oscillospirales; family Oscillospiraceae; genus Faecousia; species Faecousia intestinavium. The sequence continues at coordinate 2,053 of DVKV01000194.1, forward strand.
AGTCCCCAGGCTGCAAGTACTCCACGATATCATAAAAATGCCGGTGGGTCACTTCCCCGGTCCGGCGGTCCAAAACCATCAGCCGGGAAGCGTCCCGCCGCTCCAAAGGCGTCTGGGCAATCAGCTCTTCCGGCAGGTCATAGTAAAAGTCGCTGGTTTTCAAATAGGTTCCTCATTTCTCTTTGGCTTGTTCTCAATCCAGCCGGTTTACCGGCAAATACTTTACACAGTATAGCCTAATTTGATCTTTTTTGCAACAGACAAAATTCCTTTCACCGGCATAGACTGGGCCAGGAGGTATCCGTCTATGAAAAAACCAATCTTTACAGGAGCCTGTACGGCTCTGGTCACCCCATTTCTCAACGGAAGCGTCAACTATCCCATGCTGGAACGGCTGATCCGGCGGCAGACAGACGCGGAAATTCCCGCCGTGGTTCTTTGCGGCACCACCGGGGAATCCCCCACTCTGTCAGACTGCGAAAAGCTGGAAATCTTTCGCAAAGGAAAACAGTATGCCGCCGGGAAATGTCTGATTCTGGCGGGAACCGGCTCCAACTCCACGGAACATGCTGTCGCCCTGAGCAAGGCTGCAGAAGACGTCGGTGCCGATGCTCTGCTGGTGGTCACACCCTATTACAACAAGGCGACTCCGGAGGGCCTGATTGCACACTACAGCGCCATTGCCTCAGCAGTACATATCCCAATCATTTTGTACAATGTTCCATCCCGGACTGGTGTGGATATTCCAATCAGCGTCTATCAGTGTCTTTCCAAGTTGGCCAATATTGCCGGAGTAAAAGAAGCCTCGGGAGACATCACCAAAATTGCCCGCATTCGGGCAGAGTGTCCGCCGGATTTCTGCGTCTGGAGCGGAAACGACGATCAGGCTGTGGCGGTGATGGCTCTGGGCGGTTCAGGCGTCATTTCCGTTATGTCCAATGTCCTACCTGTGGAAACCAGCGCGATGGCTCAGGCCGCCCTGGACGGAGATTTTGACACAGCAGCAGACCTGCAGCTACATCTCATGCCCCTGATTGATCTGCTGTTCCGGGAAGTCAATCCCATCCCGGTGAAAGCTGCCATGAAGCTCATCGGCTTTGACTGCGGCACCTGCCGGATGCCCTTAACCCGCCCCACTGCACAGACCCAGAAAGCCCTGGCAGACTGGCTTTCCATCAGCTGAAAAATACGGCCGGAAAGCGATGCTTTCCGGCCAAACCTTTTATTTACTTGCGCAATGTTCGCACTGCCGCTTCCGCTGTGTCAAAAGCAAGCGCAAACAGCATGACTCCCAGAAAAAACATCTGGAAATTTGAAAATAACGTTACAACGATTTGCTCTTCTTGCCCGAATAATTGATTCAGGCAGGACAGAAACTCCCCGCTTATCAGATTCGACTTTGTCAGCCAGAGTATCGCCAGGATTCCAGAAAGCAGATTTGTTCCCACAGTAACACCCAGAACACGGCGGTTGTACCGGCC
>DVKV01000195.1 GCA_018715835.1 Candidatus Faecousia intestinavium
ATATAACCGCCTGAAGATATGCTTCATGCATCCTCAGGCGGTTTGTCATTTCCTTATGTACAGCTTTTCAGCATCAGCAGCGCAAGTCCCATCATGCCAACGGGCAGCAGAAGCAGCAGTCCACCTGCAAACAGCAGGCACCCGATCAGCGCCGGAACTGCCAGGGCAAAAAGAATGGAAGCCAAAATCTTGGTCAATCCCCAGGCAGCTTTCAGGCATAGTACAATGGCTTTGAAAAACAGCCAGCAAAACAAGATGAGAAATAAAAAATCCAACATACGTTTCCCTCCTTCGGGGTCAATATTACCATATTCCGAAATCGGCGGACGATGCCAATTTCCTTCCGGCAAGTTCCATCTGCTCCTGAGTTGGCATCCAGGAAAATTCAATGGTAACTAGAATGTTATCATAACACAAAAGGAATTCGTTTTCCAGTCCCTCGGCGTTATTCAGGCGCTGGAAAACTTCCTCCGCCCCCCAGGGAGTCGGGTCTGCCGGTATGTAGGAATACAGGATATATTGTTCCATCAACACTCCGGTTTCCAGAAGATCCCGCTTGCAGATCTCGTAAAGGCTCGGCCAGAAGATGGAGTACACCGTATAGCGAAGGCTGGGCAGTTCATCCTGGTTCTGTGCATCCAGACGGGGCTCCTGGGTTACGGAATAGCGGCTCAGGAAAATGGTCTGATCTCCGGTTCGTCGGGTGGAATAAAAACCGGTTTGCGCTTCGGTCAACTCCTCCAGACTCAGAGGCACGGCATCCTGGTAGGCGGTATAGGATTCCCCCTGCACCGTATAGGTTTCCGCTCCCCGGATGGCCAACTCCGCTGCGTTTGCTGCCGGCCTGAGGAACATCATACCAATGGCATATGTCATGCCGCCTGAGATACACAATACAGCTATCAACGCCCGGTTAAGGCCCCGGGAGGCACCCCGGCGGCGCAGCCAGTCCTGCAAAGCCTGCATTGCCTGACTCAGAAGCAGTGTAAACAGACACGTCGGAATCACCAGCATCCAGGGGCTAGTCTGCTGTCCGGAAGCAATTCCACGAACAACTTCAATCAGGAGCAAAATCACCACAAGGTAGGTCACTCCCTTTCCCAGATGGCGGGTATCCACTGGCTGCGGGAGACTCCCCAGCGGCGCCATTTTTTCCGCTTTGCTGCTCCAGCGGGAATAGCAAACCAGGTCTGTGACGGCCCATGCAGCGGCGATCAGAAAACACATCACAGAATAAACCAGCAGAGAATTGGATAGGACATTGATGGGGTTTCCCAGGTAAAGCATTGTAAACAGGAAGATCTGAAAAAGAGAAATCCCAAGAAGCAGGCCATTGCCCAGTAAGAACCCCTTCCAGGCAGAGGCACGGATGGACTCCAGTTCCAGCTCCGGGTCGGTTTCCAGGGGAGTGGGATTTTCTTCCTCATTCCAGAAAACGTGCATCTGGGCGGTGGAGCAGGCCAGATGCCAGCCCCCATGCGTGCAGTAATCCAAAAATTCCTGCCGTTCCTCCAGATTGTCCGGGTCAAACTGGGAAAGATTGGGCAAATAGGAGATGGCAAAATGGAGTTTCCGGGGCTGGGTCCTTTGATAGGTCCACCAGTAGGTAGACATCCAACTGAGCATCCACCCTTTGGCTGCCATCTTTTCCAGATGGCGGCAAATGCCCGTGGAATTGTAGAAGGCAAAGGGTTCAAAACGGCGTTTCGTCTGTTTCATTGGGATCCCTCCTTTCCCAGGTAACGGCGAAAATCCTCCAGCTGGGCTTCCATCCGGCTGGCCTCTCGTTGGAGGGCCTCCTCCCCCTGAGGGGTCAGGATGTAGCACCGGCGGCGGCCTTCCCTTCTGGTCTCCCGGATCAGCCCATCGCTTAAGAACTGCTCCAACAAAGTGTAGAGGGTGCCGGAACCAATGGCAACCCTCCGGTTGGTCATGGCCGGTACCCGATCCAGAATATCCAGGCCGTAGCATTCCTCCTTCAGGCACAGCAGGGTATAGAACATCTGCTCTGTGAGCGTCTGGTATTTTGCTCTTGGCATCAGCCTCTCCCCTTTCTATTCTCGATCATCGAGTATTCTGTTTCTATTATATCTCGAATATCGAGAATGTCAAGTTACCTCAAAATATTTTGTATTTCTATTGTCTGCCTCCCTGTTTTTTCCTACTATATAGGTGAAAGGCCTTATCTCACACCAGGAGGTGCCAACGTGGAGGATTCTCAAATTGTCCAGCTGTATTTTCACAGATCAGAAGACGCCATTTCTCAAACCCAGCGGAAATACGGCGCTTATCTGCAGGAAATTGCCTACAACATTCTGCGCAGTCAGGAGGATTCAGAGGAAGTAGTGGGCGATACTTACCTAGCGGCGTGGAACGCCATTCCGCCAGAAAAGCCTCGGGTACTCCGACATTTTCTCTCCCGGATTGCCCGGAATCTCTCGTTTGATCGGCTGGACTATCATCATGCTCAGAAACGCAACACCCATATGACCACCTTACTTTCCGAATTGGAAGACTGTCTGCCCGATGCAAGGCAGAATGTGGAAGCCCATTGGGAAACAAAGCAAATCACCGTTTGCCTGAACAGTTTCCTCTCGACCTTGCCTAAAATCGACTGTGCCATCTTTGTCAGCCGGTATTTCTACGGGAAAACCACGGAGGAAATCAGCAGGCAGTATGGCCTCCCGCCTCGGAAAGTAACCTATCGACTCAGCCGTCTGCGGCAGCAGCTGCGCTGCCGCCTGGAACAGGAGGGAATCGCAGTATGAAGGAAAAACAATTGTGGGACGCATTCGGCGCCATCGACGAGCGTTACCTGGAAATTGCGGAGAAAACCACTGCGCCCCAGCGGCGGATTTCCCTGCGCCGTACCGCTGGACTGATTCTGGCAGCGGCAATCTGTCTGAGTCTGCTTGCTGTGACCGCAGTCGCCGCCGGGTGGGTTCCATCTATTTTTGAGCTGCTGCAGGAGCAGTTCCCCCAGGAAACCGTTTACGCACAGGCTGCGCAGGCAAGTCAGACCCAAATCCCGGAAGTGGTGGAGCTTCCCAAAATGGACGCTTCCAAGTTTGTTCTGTCCCAAAGCTACTACGATGGGCAAACCATTCTGCTGGGTTACAATCTGGAAGAAATGCTGCCGGAGCCGGTGGTGGGCTATCAGGTGGACGAAGCCCTTCTGCGAGAAATCAAAGGTACATCTCAGAATTTTGAGGGCATCGACCGGAAAACTTACGAAGAAAACTTTGGGCCTCTGCCGGAATACGTTCAGGAGCATTCCATGAAACGGG
>DVKV01000196.1 GCA_018715835.1 Candidatus Faecousia intestinavium
CCCCTCATTCCGGGGTTATTTTTTCGGGAGGTACATTATGTCTGCTCTGATTCTTTCCCCCAGCGAAAAAAACCAGCTGGATGCCGGATTCCGGCACACATTTAACTGTGAGCCGGAACGTTATTTTTCTGCCCCCGGCCGCACGGAGATCGGTGGTAACCACACGGACCATCAGAGGGGCCGGGTGCTGGCCGCTGCCGTGAATCTGGATACCCGGGCTGCGGTGCGGGTAAATGGAACCCAGGTTATCCGGATTTTGTCCAAGGGTTACCCCATGTGCCAGGTGGATGTGACGGAACTGATGCCGGTGGAGGGTGAGATCAACTCCACGCCCGCCCTGATACGGGGTGTGGCAGCCAGGTTCCACCAGATGGGCTGCGATGTCCGGGGCTTTGACGCCTACTGTGAGTCCACAGTGCTGCCCGGCTCCGGCCTGAGTTCTTCTGCCGCTTATGAGGTTCTCATCGGCACCATTATCAACGGATTGTTCTTTGACGGAAAAGTTTCCCAGCCGGAAATTGCCCAGATTGGCCAGTATGCGGAAAATGTGTTCTTCGGCAAGCCCTGCGGCCTGATGGATCAGATGGCTTCCGCTGTGGGCAATCTGGTGAGCATTGACTTCCTGGACAAGGACAACCCGGTGATTGACCCGGTGGACTTCGATTTCGCCTCCTGCGGTCATGCCCTGTGCATCATTGACAGCCAGGCCAGCCATGCCGACCTGACCGATGAATATGCCGCCATTCCCGGAGAACTGAAGGCGGTCTGCGCCCAGTTCGGCAAAGAAGTGCTGACCCAGATCGACGAGGCGGACTTCTACGCCCGGATTCCGGAGCTTCGCAAGACCTGCGGTGACCGGGCGGTGCTTCGTGCGGTTCACTTCTATCAGGAGAACGCCCGGGTACCGAAACAGGTGGCGGCCCTGAAGGCAGGGGACTTCGACACCTTCCTGAGCCTGGTGAAGCAGAGCGGCTATTCTTCTTATATGTATCTGCAAAACGTCATCCCCGCAGGCTATAAAGAACATCAGGATGTAGCGGTTTCCCTGGCTCTGTGTGAGCATTACCTGAACGGACGGGGCGCCTATCGGGTTCACGGCGGCGGTTTTGCGGGGACGGTTCAGGCTTTCGTACCCTTTGACCTGCTGGATGCCTTCCGGGCAGGAATTGACGCAGTGCTGGGCCAGGGGGCCTGCCATGTGCTGTCCATCCGTCCCCAGGGCGGCGTGGAAATGGTCGTGGAATAAAGGGAGGACTATTCATGAAGATTGAAACTTACATCGATTCCCTGCTGTCTTACGCCATGAACACCGGCCTTGCCGAACCGGTGGACCATATGGTGCTGACCAACCGGCTGCTGGATTTGCTTCGCAAGGACGATTATGAGCCCTCGGACGAGCCGCAGACGGAGGATCTGGAGGAAATCCTGGGGGGTATTCTGGATTATGCGGTTGCCCATGGCCTTTGCGATGACGGCATTACCGCCAAGGACATTTTCGATACCCGGATTATGGGCGCGGTTACCCCCATGCCCCGGGAAGTTGTTCGGACGTTCCGGGAGAAGTATGCCCAGTCTCCGGTGGAGGCTACCGACTGGTATTACCGCTTCAGCTGCGATACCGACTACATCCGCCGCTACCGCATCAAAAAGGATATGCGCTGGAAGTATGCCAGCCCCTATGGCGAGCTGGACATCACCATCAACCTGAGCAAGCCGGAAAAGGACCCCAAGGCCATTGCCGCTGCCAAGAACGCCCCTCAGACTGCCTATCCCAAGTGCCAGCTGTGCCGGGAAAACGAGGGCTATGCCGGCCGGATGAATCATCCTGCCCGCTCCAACCACCGGGTGGTTCCCATTGAGGTCTGCGGTGCGGATTGGTGCCTGCAGTACTCGCCCTATGTGTATTACAACGAGCACTGCATTGTGTTCAACGCCCAGCATGTGCCCATGAAGATCGACCGCTCGGCTTTTGACAAGCTGCTGGACTTTGTGCGGCTGTTCCCCCATTATTTTGTAGGCTCCAATGCGGATCTGCCCATCGTGGGCGGCTCTATCCTCAGCCACGAGCACTTCCAGGGCGGACACTATACTTTCGCCATGGAACGGGCGGAAGTGGAAAAGGAAGTGACCTTCCGGGGCTACGAGGACATCTGTGCCGGAATCGTGAAGTGGCCCATGAGCGTCATCCGGCTCCGGGGCAAGGACCGGGATCGGATTGCCCAGCTGGCGGACAAGATCCTCACCGCATGGCGGGGCTATTCCGACGAGAGCGTGGGCGTTGTGGCTTTCTCTGATGGAGAGCCCCACAACACCATCACCCCCATTGCCCGCCGCCGGGGGGAGGACTATGAACTGGATCTGGTGCTGCGCTGCAACATCACCACGGCGGAGCATCCTCTGGGTGTGTTCCATCCCCATGCGGACAAGCATCACATCAAGAAGGAGAACATCGGCCTGATTGAGGTGATGGGGCTGGCGGTGCTTCCCAGCCGCCTGAAAGCGGAGCTGTCCGATCTGGCTAAGGCCATTGTGGAAGGCAAGGACATCCAGGCAGATCCGGTGCTGTCCAAGCACGCCGACTGGGTGGCGGAGCTGAAGAACCAGTACACCTTCACCCAGGACAATGCGCTGGAAATCCTGCTGCAGGAAACCGGCAAGGTATTCTCTGCTGTGCTGGAGGATGCGGGTGTGTACAAGAATACGCCGGCGGGAAGAGAAGATTTCCTGCGGTTTGTGGATGCGGTGAACGCAATGTAATATCTACTGCCCGGACTGGGTTTTTCCCCCGTCCGGGCGTTTTCCATTCATAAGACGTTTACATTTCGTCTCTTTACTTTTCCAGGCGGAAATGGTATAATCCAACGGATAGAACGGAAAGGAGGCACTTTCGGTGCACCGTTACCTTGAAGAATTGAAAGATTTCAGCAAAAAAGGCGATATGTTCCTGCTGGTGCTTGCTTTGATTGTGGCTTCCTTTGGCCTGGTGGCCATTGCCAGTGCCACATCGGCGGACAAGTTCGACGGAAACTTCCGCTACATTGCTGTTCAGTCGGTGTCCATCTGCCTGGGTGTGCTGGTGTATGCGGTGGTTTCTTCCATCGACCTGGATTTCCTGTCGGAACATCGGCTGGCGATGGTGGTATTCAACTGTATGCTGCTTTTGATGCTGCTGAGCCCCCTGGGCACGGATAACGACTCCGGCAACCGAAGCTGGATCGACCTGGGCGTCATCAACGTGCAGCCTGCGGAAATCTGTAAGATCACCTATATTTTGATCATGGCTTCGGTGATGTCTTCACACCAGAACCGAATTTCCCATCCGGTGTCGGTGGCTCATATGCTGCTGCATCTGGGACTGCTGGTGGGCCTGAACCTGGTGGTGTCTTCGGACATGGGCGTTTCCTTGATCTTCGTGTTCATTTTCATCGGTATGACCTTTGCCGGCGGCGTAAGCCTGTGGTGGTTTGCGGCGGCTTTGACTGGCATTGCGGCCATGGCTCCGATTCTGTGGCAGTTCCTGGACGGCTACCAGCGCAACCGTATTCTGATCCTGTTTGACGACAGCATTGATCCTCAGGGCATTAACGAACGCTACCACTCCAACATGAACCTGAAATCCCTGACCGGCGGCGGCCTGACGGGGCAGGGACTGTTCAACGGCAACCGTACCCAGGGCGGCAACCTGTTCGCTCAGCATACGGACTACATTTTCTCCTCCATGGGCGAGGAACTGGGATTCATCGGCTGCGTGGTGATCATGCTGATGGAGCTGGCTATTATTGCCCGGTGTGTTTATGTGGGCGTGCGCTGCCAGGACTATATGCGCCGTCTGGTATGCTTTGGTGCGGCATCGGCCCTGATGTTCCAGGTAATGATCAACGTGGGCATGTGTATCGGCGTTATGCCGGTTATCGGGCTGACTCTGCCGCTGATCAGCTACGGCGGATCGTCGGTGGTTACCATTTTCGCCATGCTTGGGCTGGTATCCGGCGCCTATGCCCGACCACAAAGCCTGAGCCATGAACGCTATGTCCAACCCTATCGGGGATAAGTAAAAATGTGAAGAAGGGATTCTCTTTTCTCCCGGAAATGGGAGAAAAAGGGAATCCTTTTTTGTTGACTTTCC
>DVKV01000197.1 GCA_018715835.1 Candidatus Faecousia intestinavium
GAGTTTTTTTCGGGGCAATAGAAGATCCCCACCACACCACTATTTTCTGCAAATCTCATGTCGTTTTCCGAATCCCCTACCATTGCAACATCCTCTGGATTCAGATTCCAGTCCCGGCAGAAGGCCAGCGCAATGTCTGGCCAGGGTTTAGGCCGCGGCACTCGGTCGGCACTGTATATGCCGCAGAAATATTGAGAAATTTCAAGACTTTTCAAACAATGCAAGGCCGGCTCAAAATTATCCGAGGTAGCTACCGCCAGTTTGATTCCCTGAGATATCAATTCGTCCAAAAGGGGAGCAAGGGGTTCTGTGGGAACCACTTGCCCCAGATCACGGCAGGACTGCTCCAGAATGCGGTTTACCTGTTCTGGTTCCGCCAGACCGGAGCCCATACTGGATAGAATTCGGTCCCACGCCTTGAGAATGTCCTGATTTGTTCCGGCAACCACGGGGGACTCGGGAATCAGCACACCATTTTTAAAGCCCGCGGCCTGTTCCAGAAGACGGGCCACTTCCTTATCCTCCCGGCCCAAAGATTTACTGACTGCAAATGCGGCGCTGACCCGGATGGGTTCCCGCCAGAAATCCTCCAGCCGCACCAGAGTATCGTCTTTGTCGAACAGAATACCGCGGATCATTCCAGCTCTTCCTCCGGCTCCAGAAACAGCGGATTGGTCCAGGCAGTTTTTCCTTCATAGTCCACACATTCCACCCGAACGTAGGATTCTGTGCCGCTGAGGGGGAAACTGGCAGTGTGCAGTCCATCCCGGGTGGGTGCGATAACCGTACCGCCGGCACCCACATCTCCGCCGCAGATGAAATTGATCCGTTCACAGGCACTGCAATGGATATAGACTTGATTGTCTTTAACACCCCAGGCGGAAATCCAGGGACCGCTGGAAGAATAAAAATCTCCCCGGAGCAGAGCGGAGATCAGGGCCTCATGTTCCAGCTGCTCCGCCACTACCTGAATCCAGCCGCCAAAGGCATCGTCGAATTCACCTTGGTTGTGATTGTCATCAGAGGCAAAAGCAAAAATTCGCTTGCCTCTGCGCAGTATCTGGTCCCAGTAGGTGGTGTCTCCGCCGGTGCCGCTTTCGTTTACCGTGTTGTAGTTGTAGATTTCCAGAGCCCAGACGCCCTCTGTGCTTATAAACTCCTCTGGCTCTACCCGGCTCCAGATGGGGTGATCGTACGTTACAAGACATCCGTGATCCTGCAGGAAATCTGCCAGCTGCTGGGCAGCAGCGGCTCCATCCCAACTGCCCTTCCATTCCGGCGGGGTGAGAACCTGCTGGTGATGAAAGTGCTTGGCGGCGTTTCGCTCCATCTGCTGGGTGCCCAGAATTCCGTGCATGTGGTGGGTCTTGAGCCTTCGGGCTGGCTGACTGGCGGTGACCAGATTGGAAGAGGCCTCCAATCCCGGAAGAATCAGAAAATCCTCCCGGTTCAGGAGAGCTCGGTAGTCGGTGAACCGGTCGTGTTCACTCAGACATAGAAAATGGTAGCCCTGGGCCCGATAGGCTTCTGCTGCCTGCTCTGGGGTCAGACAGCCATCGGAATTGGTGGTATGGCTGTGCAGGTTGCCTTTGAATTGGGTTCCTCCCAGCGGGAGTCCCAGTTTGTCTTTAAACCGCATTGGCGTGTACCTCCTTGTCAGAAATGCACAGGCAGTCATGCTTGGGGATGGAAAGGTAAAGAGTTTCACCTGGGTCGAAAATGTGGAAGCTGCGGAACAAAGCGTCTACATGAAATTTTACCTGCCCCACCTGAATGGAGTAGCGCAGCACATTGCCCCGGGGGGTGCTGCCGAGAACGGTACCTTTCAGAGTATAGGCATCGGGATTCTTGGGGCAGCGACGGGTCAGGGTGATGGTCTCCGGACGAATGGCCACGGTGCAGGCGTCATCAAAGGCATCGCCTGTCAGTGCGGCGAATTGTCCCCCGGGAATTTGATTGTAGCTGCCGATAAAACTGGCGGCGAAGGTGGACACAGGATTGGTATACACGCTCACCGGGCTGCCGGACTGCTCAATTCGTCCATCGTGGAACAGCTCGATCACATCGGACATGACCATGGCCTCGTCCTGATCGTGGGTAACGAAAACGGTGGTCAGGCCCAGTTCCTGATGGATCTCCCGGATGCGGGTTTGCAGGGCCTTGCGGAGCTTGGCGTCAATGGCGGACAGGGGCTCGTCCAGCAGCAGAACCTTGGGATGGGTGACAATGGAACGGGCCAGGGCAACCCGCTGCTGCTGACCGCCGGACAGACTGGCGGGATACTGGTTTTCCTTGCCTTTCAGCTCCACCAGTTCCACCGCCCGGCGGACATGATCGGCAATTTCATCTTTGGGCATTTTCTGCATTTTCAGTCCGAAACCAATGTTCTGTTCCACCGTCATATTGGGGAACAAAGAGTACTGCTGAAAGACCATGCCGATATTGCGCTGGCTGGCGGGAACGTGGGTTACATCCTGCCCGTCCAGGATGATGGTGCCTTCCGTGACCTGCTCCAGGCCGGCCAGACACCGCAGGAGGGTAGACTTGCCGCAGCCGGAGGGACCCAGAAGGGTTACCAGATTTCCTTTTTCAATATCCAGCTGGATATGGTCCAGGACCACATTGTCCCCGAACCGCTTGACAACATTCTGAAATGAAATATATGCCATGAAAATTTACTTCTCCTTTGATTCGTTTTTCTGGAGCTTCAGCACCAGGCCGGTGACAATAAACACTACCAGGAAGATGACCACCACAATGGCGCTGGCCAGACCGCTGGAAGTGAACATCCGCCGGTTCAGAAAGACTTGAATGTTCTGATAGTTGTTGCCGGCAATGTTGTTTGCCAGCACGAAATCCCCGAATACCACGCTCTCCGCCAGCAGAGCAGAGACCAGAATACCGGAGAACATATTGGGCAGCACCACCTGGACGTAGGCCCGGAAGCGGCCGCAGCCCAGCATCTGAGCCGCCTGAATCAGGGTCTGGGCATTGATGGCGTTCAGGCTGTTGCGGATGCCCTGGTAAATGTAGGGCAGTACCATGATGGTATAGGCGCCGAAAAGCATCAGCATCCGATTGGACAGGAAGGTGGAGGAACCGGAATACAGGGAGATGATGCTGATGGACAGAATCACCCCTTGCAGAGCGTAGGGGATCATGCACACAAACTGCATGACTCCGGCCAGCTTCCGGTTTACCACCAGCACCACATACATGGCAAGCAGCAGCAATGTAATGGTCAGCAGCACACTGACGGCACACAGCACCAGGGTCCGTCCCATGGAGGTCCAGAACTCCAGGTCGGAAAAGAGGGTAATGTAGTTGCGCAGGGTGAATCCCCGGGGAAGCAGATCCGTCCATTCCACAAACAGAGAATAGATCAGCGTCAGCCCGAAGGGCACCACCAGATACAGGCCCAGCAGCCCCAGAAATAGTTTCCCTGCCAGACTTGTTTTGTTCATACCAGGTTCCTCCCTTTTGCAGCACGTTTGGTAAGGTAATTGTTGGCCATGGTGGCGGCCACCATCAGCAGAATCAGCACCATCGCCAGAGCACCGCCGGTAGCCTTATCGATCTGCACATCCCCTTTGTATTTGGAGGTGATCTGCAGGGCCAGCAGGGCATAGTTGTTCATCACCAGGGCGTAGGCGGTGGCATAGGCTGCCAGGGCGTTGGCGAACAGAACGCTGAGGGTGCCCAGAATGCTGGGCAGAAGATTGGGGATCACAATCCGGAACCAGTAGTCCCAGGGACCGGCATGAAGAATCATGGCGGCTTCCCGCCACTGGGGCTGAATCCCCCGGAAGGCAGGCAGAAGCAGCAGGGTGGCAAGGGGAATCTGAAAATAGATGTAAACCAGCATCAGACCATCTCCGCTGTACAGGTCGAAATTTTCCAGCAGCGGAATGTCAAGCTCCCGGCCCAGAATGGTCAGCACACCGGTGTTCCCCATAAGCACCATGAAGGCAAAGGCCAGGGGCACACCGGAGAAGTTGGAGGTCATGTTCAGCAGCATGGTGAACCGGCGGCGCAGGACGGGGGAGGCTTCATGACAGAAGCGGGCAGCCAGGAAGGCTACCAGAATTCCCACCAGTGCGGACAGCAGGCTGATGCGGATGCTGTTGCGAATGGACATCTGATACAGGGGGGTGGTGAATATCTTGATGAAATTTTCCAGACCCACCATGCCGCTTTCCTTTCCCACCAGGCTGCTGGCTGCCAGCTGTGCCAGAGGCAGCAGCTCGTAGCATACCACAATCAGGGCAAAGGGCACAATGGGTAAATAACCCAGAAGGGTTTCCTTTTGCAATCGCTTCATGATTTGTTTTCAGCGGCGGCGGCCCGAAGACCGCCGCCGCTGTATCCTCCTATGTTACTGAATGGTGGGGATGATGTTTTCCTGCCAGTAGGTGATGATGTCCTGGCACACATCGGTCCACTTGTCGTAGTCGATGCTGTGAACGTTGTCGCCGTACTGAGAGGCGTCGATGCGCATGGCCTGGACTTCCTCAGGCAGTTCCACATCCCGGATGGGAGTGGCGTAGCCCTTGGCCAGATTGATCTGTCCTTCATCGCTGAGGATGTACTCCCGGGCCAGGCAGGCGGCGGCAGGATTGGGGGCGTTGTTGTTGATGATGGTGGCGTAACCGGACTGGACACTGCCGTCGGAGGGGATGCACACGGTGAAGGAGGCGTTGGGGTTGTTGCTCACCGCATTGTCCCGGTAGCCCAGGGCGTTGTAGTCCCACAGCAGGCACACCTCGATCTCACCGCTTTCGATACGAGCCACGCTGGTCTCACCTACGTCCAGACGGCCCTGCTGGGCCAGAGTGCTCCAGAAGTCGTAGGCGGGCTGGAGGTTGTCCATGTCGCCGCCCATGGCGTAAGCGGTGGCCAGGATGGCGTGCTGGGACTGGGCGGCGGCGGAGACGTCGCCGATGGTGACCTTGTAGTCTCCTTCCAGCAGATCAGCGAAGCTGGTGGGGGCGTTTTCCACCAGATTGTTGTTGGTGATGATGGCGATGGTGCCATAGTAGCCCACAATCCAGTCGCCGTCGTCATCCTTGGCCCAGTCGGGGATTTCGTCCCAGTAGCTGGTCTTGTACTTCAGGGTGACCCCTTCCTCTTCGGCCACCGGGCCCCACTGCTGACCCACATCACCGATGTCCTTGGTGCCGTTTTTGCCCTCTTCCTTGAACATGGCAATTTCCTCGGCGCTGGACATATCCAGATCCGTGTGTTCAATGCCGTAGTTGTCCTTCAGCTCGGTCCAGGTTTCCACCCAGTTGGCCCAGGTGTCGGGCATACCCACGGAATTGACGGTGCCTTCCTCCTGGGCGGCAGCGGTCAGCTCCTCCAGGCTCATGGCGTTGTAGTCCACCGCAGAAGCGGCGGCGCTGGCAGTACTGCCGCAGGCGGCCAGAGTGGCGGTGCAGGCCAGAGCCAGCACAAAGGCAGCAGCTTTTTTCATCGTATTGCGATTCATTTTCCAATGTTCCTTTCTTTTCTTTGGTTTGTTTTCAAATTTGCTCCGAAAACTTTATATCACAGCCAGGATGTTCCGGACAACCAAAGGGAGGTAATGTTTGTGTAAAAAGTATTGACGTATGGAGAGCCGCCTGAGACTGCAAAATCCTTTTTGCGGAAGTCCGGAGGAACGGAAAAGGCTGCGTTCTTCAGTGCTGGAGCGGAGCATTTCCTCCTGAGAAGGGCCAGGTTTTTCGGTGATGCAATGGCTGCCGGGACAATTTTCTTCCCGCCGGAATACCATGGCATATGACAAACGGGAGGGAAAACTATGTCGATACGGATATTCATTGATCAGGGACACAATCCCATGGGGCCCAACACCGGGGCGGAAGGGAATGGATTGCGGGAACAGGACGTGACCTACGCGGTGGGAACCTACCTGGCCAAATTATTGGAGCAGGACCCACGCTTCCAGGTCCGTGTCTCCAGACCCACACCGGAAACCATTCTGGGTAACAGTAACCTTACCAGCTTGCAGGAACGGGTGTATCTGGCCAATTCCTGGCCTGCAAACTATTTCGTGAGCATCCATGCCAATGCCAATACCAATCCTGCCGTCAACGGAGCGGAGGTGTACGCATACCAGGATTTTTCCCAGGCCTATTGGCTGGCGCAGCATATTCTCAACGGACTGGTGGAGTGGACCGGCATCCGGGACAATGGGGTTCGGCTGAACCCGTCGCTCTATGTGCTTCGGAAAACGGCAATGCCGGCGGTTCTGGTGGAACTGGGGTATCTGACCAACCAGACGGATGCCCAAAAGCTGAAAGAGAACCCCCAAGGCTTTGCTCAGGGGATTTACGCGGGGCTTCTGAGCTATTTCGGGCTGTCTGCCCTGTAACGAATCCGGGGAAAAAGGAAAAAACAGACAGGTTTCGGATTTTCCGTTGCTGTTTGGGTACAATCGCCATGGACAAATGGGGTTTTCCGTGCTATAATTCCGGGAGGAATGGGAGGGAAGCTCCCCTACCTACTGATTTTTATCTTTCCGGAGGAGCCTATGGCCGTTTCTCTTTTGCCCAGATTTCAGACGGATGCCATCACCGACCTGACAGCGCAGTTCTTGTCGGAGCAGGGAATCCGGCTGCTGATGCTGGACTATGACAATACCATTGTCCCCTATACCCGGGATGAACCCACCCCGGCAGTCATGCACTGGCTGGAGCAGATGAAGAACTCCGGCATCCAGGTGTGCATTGTATCCAACAGCCATCGGCAGCGGGTGCCGGATTTCTGCCGGCGTCAGGGACTGGATTACATCACATACGCCCGAAAGCCCTTCCCCAAGGGAATCCGTCAGTGCCTGAAGCGATACGGCATTGCGCCGTCCCAGGCCGCCCTGGTGGGAGACCAGATTTATACCGATACCTTGGGAGCCAACTGCACCGGAGTGACGTCCATTCTGGTCAAGGCCATTGACAACCACAATTTCTGGCTGAAAGCGCGTCACGTGCTGGAAAAGCCATTTATTTTTGCTGCAAGAAACAGGAGGATTTACCAATGAAAAATCTGGAAAAGTACCTTTCTTTGCTGAACGGCGAGGTTGACGGCCTGCTGCTCACTTCCCGCTACAGCCGTCACTACGGCGCGGAGTTCGACATTGCCGAGGGTGTTGCCATTGTGACCAAGAATGGGTGCCGGTATTTTACTGACAGCCGCTACATTGAATCCGCCGAGAACAACATCAAGGGTTTTGAGGTGCTGGGGATCAACCAGTTCAATGGCTACTTTGCCCGGCTGAATGACGCCATCGCCGACTTTGGTGTCAGCACTCTGGGATATGAAGAAAATTATCTCACCGTGGCGGAACTGATGGGCTATGAGAAGAATCTGAACGCCAAGCTGGTTCCCTTCAATAAGCAGATCAACGGTTTCCGTGGTTCCAAGGAAGCCTGGGAGCTGGATCTGATGCTGAAGGCCCAGGCCATTACCGACAAGGCATTCTCCGAGGTTCTGACCAGGATCAAGCCCGGCATGACCGAGCTGGAGCTCCAGGCGGAACTGATCTACTGCATGTACAAGAACGGCGGCACCGGACTGGCTTTTGATCCCATCGTGGTTTCCGGCCCCAACACCAGCCTGCCGCACGGCGTTGCCGGCGAGCGGGTGATTCAGGCCGGTGATTTCGTCACCATGGACTTCGGCGCCTCCTACAAGGGTTACTGCTCCGATATGACCCGCACCGTGGCGGTGGGCTTTGCTACCGATGAGATGAAGAAGGTGTACGAGGTGGTGCTGAAGGCCCAGGAGAGCGCCATTGCTGCCACCAAAGCAGGTGTCCCGGGCAAGGAGATCGACGCGGTTGCCCGGAAGGTCATTACCGACGCCGGTTACGGCGAAAACTTCGGCCATGGCTACGGTCACAGCCTGGGCCTGGAAATCCACGAGGCACCCAACACCAACACCAGCAACCCCGAACCCATGCCGGTAGGCGCGGTGTGCTCCGCGGAGCCTGGCATTTACCTGCCCGGCAAGTTCGGCGTGCGGATTGAGGACGTGGTCATTATCAAGGAAGACGGCTGTGAGGACATCACCAAGAGCCCCAAGCACTTGATTGTCGTGTGATACCTGGCGCTTCCGGGAAAAATTTCCGATTTGCTCTTGCATATTTTCATATTTTGCGCTAGAATATATGAAGTAGAGTTATGTACACAAATCACCTCCCGGATGCGGAGGTAATCTTAGGAGGATAAAGATAATGATTTCTGCAGGTGAATTTAGAAACGGTATTACCTTTGACATGGATGGCAAGGTCATGCAGGTCGTGGAATTCCAGCACGTCAAGCCCGGCAAGGGCGCTGCCTTCGTCCGTGTGAAGATGAAGAACGTCATCACCGGCGGCGTTACCGAAACCAGCTTCAACCCCACTGCAAAGTTCCCCACCGCTTACGTTGAGCGCAAGAAGATGGAGTATTCCTACAATGACGGCTCCCTGTACTACTTCATGGATCAGGAAACCTATGAGCTGGAGCCTCTGGATGCTTCCGCCCTGGACGATTCCTTCCGGTTCGTGAAGGAGAACGACGTCTGCACCATCATGAGCTACAAGGGCAAGGTCTTCGGCGTGGAAGTGCCGAACTTTGTGGATCTGGTGGTCACCAAGACCGAGCCTGGCTTCGCCGGCAACACCGCTACCAACGTGACCAAGCCCGCTACCGTGGAGACCGGTGCCGAGGTGAAGGTGCCCCTGTTCATCAACGAGGGCGACAAGATTCAGATCGATACCCGTACCGGTGAGTACCTGGGCCGTTCCAAGGCCTGATAAAGGAGACGCATATGACGATTTCGGAAAAGTCCGCCTATTTGAAGGGCTTGATGGATGGTCTGTCCCTGAACACGGAAACCAATGAAGGCAAGATGATTGCCGCCATTGTGGATCTGCTGGGAGACATGGCCAAGCGGGTCACCGATATTGAGGAGACCACCATTGCCATCTCTGACGAGCTGGATGAGATCGAGGAAGATCTGGACGCCATTGAGGACTACATCCTGGACGACGAGGATGAGGATTACGATGACTACGAGGACGATGACTGGGATGAGGAGGATGACGACGAAGACGAGGAGCCCGAAGAGGGGTTCGACTTCGGTG
>DVKV01000198.1 GCA_018715835.1 Candidatus Faecousia intestinavium
CATTCAGACTCACCTCCTTGCTTATCTTTTACCGGGATTCCAAAGAACATCCTTGCCAATTTTCGATTGCCGTGGTAAGATCATACCAATATGGAGGTGGCGTATGTTTGAAATTACTTTGATTGCCATGGGAAAATTAAAGGAGAAATTTTACCTCTCAGCCGCTTCGGAATATGCCAAGCGTTTGAGCGGTTACTGCCGGTTTTCTCTGGTGGAACTTCCGGAGTGCCGGCTTCCCGAAAATCCATCCACGGGGGAACTTCAGGCCGGGTTAGAAAAGGAAGCCGATGTGATTCTCTCCAAAATACCCAAGAACACCTGGTTCTGCGTATTCACCCCGGAGGGAGCCACGCTTTCCAGCGAAGCTCTGGCAAAAAAGATAGCGGATGTGAAAAATTCCGGAAAATCCGGCGCCTGTTTTCTCATTGGTTCTTCCTTTGGCATGGCACAGCGGGTTAAGGATCGGGCGGATTTCCGACTGTCCATGAGTCCCATGACCTTCCCCCATCATCTGGCGCGAATCATGGTGCTGGAGCAGCTGTATCGGTCGGAAGCCATCCAGGCCGGGAGCAAGTACCACAAATAACCAGCAAACGGCACAAATTCTGTGCCGTTATTTTTTACGCGAAGTACCTTGACAGGCGAGGTACTTCGTGTTATTATAAGTCCACAAAGGAGGGATGACCATGTCTATTGCCGGTGATCTGATCCGTGGGCACACCGACGCCATCATCCTGGCCCGGCTGCTCCGGGGCGACAGCTACGGCTACGAAATTAACAAAATGATCTCTACCCTCTCCTCCGGCAGGTTCGAGCTGAAAGAAGCCACTTTGTATACGGCCTTCAAGCGGCTGGAGGAAACCGGCTGCATCCGCTCCTATTGGGGCAGCAGCGGCGCAGGCGCCCGGCGAAGATACTACACCATCACACCCGAAGGCCGGGAAACCTGCGGCAAGCTCCTGGAAGAATGGAAAGAGACAAAGGAAATTATGGATAAACTTCTGGAAACGGAGGAATGGAAATGAAGGAGAAACTCATTCAATATGTTGATCTGCTGTTTGCCGGGGCAACGGGCAGTGAAGAAATCAAACAGGAAATTCTGCAAAATACCCTGGATCGCTATGACGATCTGATTGCAGAAGGCCGGTCCCCGGAAAGCGCCTACCGGATTGCCATTTCCGGTATTGGAGACATCAACGAGATCCTGGGTCAAGGGTTCCAGACTCGTTCCAGCACTGCCACTGCCCCGTCTGCCCCTTCCCCCTGCAAAGGCTCAAGCAAGGACAGCTCCACAAAAAAAATACTTCGGGCTGTGGCGTTTGGTCTGTATATAATTGCCCTCGTCCCTCTGATCATTCTGAGTGAGATGCACATGGCAACATTAGGATTCTGCGCC
Source organism: Candidatus Faecousia intestinavium (assembly GCA_018715835.1). Lineage (GTDB taxonomy): Bacteria > Bacillota > Clostridia > Oscillospirales > Oscillospiraceae > Faecousia > Faecousia intestinavium. The sequence continues at coordinate 1,397 of DVKV01000198.1, forward strand.
ACACTGGGAATCTGTGCTGTGGCAACCGTGATGATTGTTCTCGGCTCAAAAAACCAGGAGAACGTACAGTACGCCCCTCCGTATCCCCCCAAGTCCAGCAGCCCAAGCGAAGCTCTGTGTGAAAGTATCTGCCACACAGTCTGGGTTGTAGCGCTGGTACTGTTTTTCCTGATCAGTTTTCTCACCGGTGCATGGCTCATCACCTGGCTGATTTTCCCCGTTGCAGGAGCGCTGCAGGGAATGATCAAAGCCATTTTTGACTTGAAGGAGGCAAACAACCATGAAACGTAACGCCATCATCCGCATCGTCCTGTGGTGCATTGTTCTGATTGTACTGCTGGGAATCCTGACCACCTTCCTGCTGGGGAATACCGCTTACCGTCTGTTCCGCAGTTCCGTCAGCACCAGTCCTCTGGAAACACACGTTGCTGTTGCAATTACCACACCGGAACCCACCGCCCCGTCCCTGCCCGATACGCCCACCGCTTCCTCTGCTACCGGCACCGCAACGGCTCCCACCGCAGCAGAGCCCTCCGCCACTGCGGAAGCCACTGAGCCGGCCTCTATGCCTCCTTACGGCATCGGCTCCTCCTTCTCCGTTCCCATGAACGATGTTTCCGAGATTGAGGTGGAGTGGGTCGCCGGCACCATCACCGTGGAGCAGAGCGATGGAACAGAGATTCAGATTCAGGAAGACGGGGAGTACAAAAGCCAGTACACCATGTATGTCCGACAGAAGGGCAAGGAGCTGACCATCACCTATCTTCCCTGGGGAACCAATCTGTTGGGAGTTGGCTCGGATGTTCCCACCCAAAAGGACCTGACCATTCTGATTCCCCGGGACTGGGCCGGGGAAAAGCTGGAAATTGCCAGCGCTTCCAGCACCCTGGACATCCGAAACCTGACTGTGCAGGAATTTGAGTTCGAGGGCGGCAGCGGAAAAGCCGTCTTCACCGACTGTGTCGTGGATTCCCTGGATTTGGCCACTATGTCCGGCGATGTGGATTTTACCGGCAGCCTGAACAAGCTGGACTGGGAGGCCGCCTCCGCCAATCTGACCGCCGTTCTGTCCAATGTTCCCCGGGAACTGGATCTGGAAGGGGTGTCCGGGAAAATGGATATTACCCTACCTTCCAACGCTGGATTTACTCTGAAGATGGAAGGATTAAGTCAGAATTTTACCTCGGAATTTGAGACCACCTATCAGAACAAGCGATATGTCTGCGGCAACGGAGCCTGCAAGATCGACGTGGAGGGCGTCAGCAGCAGCGTCACCCTCCGAAAGGGAAATTCCAACTGAAGTCAAGACCACCGGCGAAGCCGGTGGCTTGCACTGGCCCTATAAGGGCCTGATACAGCCGCGTCTTAAGACGCATGAACGGTTCGCCAACCGCAAATTGTTTACTGGCTGCCCCCTTCCGGGGGCGGCT
>DVKV01000199.1 GCA_018715835.1 Candidatus Faecousia intestinavium
GGGGCAGTCAAAGGCCATATTGCAGGAATTCCTTCTTTTTTTAGGATTTAAGAAAAAAGTCAAAACCTGTTGTCTTTCCCTCCGGAGTATGATAAAATTTTTTTGAAAGGCATTGAACCCTTTGCCGGAAACAGACTCCGCTTCCAGGAGAGAAAGAGGGGATTCCATGAACCACGAACATTTCGCCTCTGCCCAGGACATTCAGCTGCAGCGGGAAATGCGCCGGATCGCCCGCAGAAGTCTTTTTGTCCGAAGACTGCTTTCGGTGTGCCTGATCCTGGCTCTGATGGCCATTTTTGCCGGTTCCGCCTGGTTTCTGGGCCGGACCCAGGCTGCCCGGGATGCGGACCGGGAGCTGTCCGAGCTGAAAGCCTTGCTTCAGGCGGAAACCGAAATCACCCCCGGACTGAACCTGAGCGCCCTTTACAGCGAAATTCAGGACATCGGCGAACTGGCCACCGTGGAGTACCTGTTTACCGACGCCGCCCAGTTTACCAATTCCAAGCAGTTCCAGGGCTGGGACATTCCTTTTACGGAAAAATCCTTCCTGCTCCGCTGGAACGGGGTCATCAAGGCCGGCATTCCCCTGGATCAGGTCAGCGTGCAGATCCAGGAGGGAGAAAAACGCATTCTGGTTTCCGTTCCCGCTGCCCAGATTCTTTCCTACCAGATTGACACAGACAGTGTGGAGGTCCTGGACGAGCAGAACAGCCTGTTCAACAGCATCAGCGTGGATGACAAAATCCAGTTGGATGTCGCCACCGAACAGGCCATGAAAGACCGGGCAATCGAAAGCGGGCTTCTGGAAAAGGCCCAGCAGAATGCCCAGGATCTTCTGACCCGGCTGATCTGTTCCTATCCCGAGGTCCGGGATAAGTACACCATTTCCTTTACCCAGCTGTCCTGACCGGTCCGAAACAGTGAAAACGCCCGGATCTGCATGAATGCAGATCCAGGCGTTTTGAATTTTGGGAATGGTATTGCGTCTCAAAGCCGGGACGCAAGCTCCAAGGTATTGCCCACCAGCACCTCCGGCTTCAGATAATCCCGGTAATAGGACTCATTGGCCTGCTGCATTTCCAGCCGCAGCTGCGCTGATTCCACCAATGTCTGCACCGCGTCCAGGCATTGCTGCGCCGTATCAAACGGCAGGTAATTCTTCCCGGGCGCAAAATCCCCGGGCACCTGGTAGCGGAAAGTCTCGTTGACAATGGCCTTGGCTGCCGCCACATATTCCCCGGTTTTCCAGCCAATGCTCTCATACAGCCCCATGGTGCCGATGCAGATGTGGCAGCTGTGAAGCAAGTCCAGATAGTGCCGCCGCTCGGTATACTGCTTGGGCACAATCAGCTCCGGGGCCAAACTCCGGGCGATGGGCAGGTCGTTGAGTCCCCCAAAAAAGCAGTCCCCATACCGCTGGCGCAGAGTGCGGATGATGTGAATGCGGGATTCGTTAATGGCCCGGCGTTCGGCGTTGTCCTCTGAAGACAGGGCCGGGTCTTCCTCCCACAGCCGGGTGAGGAACAGGATTTTCACCGGACCCTGGTTCGGACCGGCCTGTCCCTCAAAGACCTCCGGCCAGAAATACCGGTCCGGGGTCCGGCCCTGGGCCAGCTTGCCCAAATGCTTCCACCAGGGTTCGTTGGCCGGATTTTTCGGGTGGGTCACATGGTAGTTAAATCCCAGGGGGAACAGTTTCTCCTCAAACGCCGGGAACAGTTCCCGGTTCTTTTCCGTGGAAAAGCTGCGCTTGAAATACACATCGCAGTTTTCCAGTGCCAGCTGCATTCCCTCCGGGTTCTGATAGCCGTCCCACAGGTCATAGACAATTCGTTTTCCCCCATACTGAGCCGTCACCACCGGCAGATTATGCAGGGGCTGATTCCGGTCCCGGGAGCAGTCCCGGATGACAACCGGCATTCCCTGCTCTTTCAGGATCAAAAATCCCGTGACAATCTGGCAGATATGGTGAATGTGGGAGGGCAGCATTACGTCGATGCGGTCCACGGGCACGCTCCTTTCTCTTCCCAGGGGAAGGGCAGACCTTTCAGAACAGACTGTTTCAGATAGCGGAAGGTTTCATCCTCCCCCTTCTGGGCCAGCATCTCCAGAATAAAGCCCAGTTCCCGGCGGGTCTGGGGGTGCATCAGCTCCCGCTCCCGGCTTTTCTCAAAATAAATCAGGGCAGAATCATCCCGGTAGGCTTTTCCCTGATAGGTCATACAGGCCGCCCGCCGATCCATCACCATCTCCACCAGATATTTCCGTGGCATTGGAATGGACTCGTAGCGCCGGGTCTCCCGGTTCATGTCCGTCCAGTACTCATAGTGGTGGCGATTGCGGCCCTTGTGATGCATCCATGCCTCACTGTAGCCCTTCTCCTCCCGCTCCGCGGCGTTGGGACTGCGCACACCCTGGTAATACTTGGCGCCTTCCCAGAATTCCGTGGGGGAATACTTGGAAAGGTCATGGGTCAGGCCCTGCCAGTACAGTCCCACCCGGAAGCAGCCCTGGCAAACAATCCACCGGTGCTTGGTTATGGTTTTGAAATGCTGCCACGGTTTCATGGCATCGCCTCCCGTTTCTTTGGCCCTGATATGCCCCATTATAACGTGGTTTTCCCCGGAGTGCAAGCGTAAAGGCGGAGGCAGCGCCTCCGCCTTCTGATTATTCTTTTATCCTTCGGAAACCACGATTTCCGACACCTTCAGTCCGGGATTTCTCCGGTTGGTAAAGTCAATGGCCCAGAAGCTGCTATACACCAGCAGGCTCCGACCCCGGTAGTCCTCCAAGAGCTCTGCATCGCTGCCCAGGTTCAGGTCCTGCAAATCCCCGGGGTATTCGTCAATCCGGCGAATTTCCTCGTAAGGCAGCATCTCCATCCGCAGCTCCACACCGTACTCATTTTTCATCCGGTACTGGAACACGTCCAGCTGCAAGGTGCCAACCACGCCCACAATAACCTCTTCCATACCGGAATTGGGCAGCTTGAAAATCTGGATGGCGCCCTCCTGGGCGATCTGCTCCGTGCCCTTGACAAACTGCTTGCGCTTCATGGAGTCCTTGGCAGACACCCGGCAGAAGTGCTCCGGGGCAAAAGTGGGAATGCCGGAATAGGCAAATTTCTTTCCCGGCACGGTGATGGTATCACCGATGGAGAAAATGCCCGGGTCAAACACGCCGATCACATCTCCGGCGTAGGCTTCCTCCACAATTTCCCGCTCCGCAGCCATCAGCTGCTGGGGCTGGGACAGGCGCATCTTCTTCTTGCCCTGGACGTGGTAATATTCCGCGTCCCGCTGGAACTTTCCGGAGCAGATCCGCATAAAGGCCAGCCGGTCCCGGTGTGCCTTGTTCATGTTGGCCTGGATTTTGAACACAAAGGCCGAGAAGTCCGGGTCAAAAGCGTCGATCACGCCGCAGTCCGCCGTCCGGGACAGGGGGGGCGGGGTCAGCTTCAGGAAGGCTTCCAGGAAAGGCTCAATGCCGAAGTTGGTCAGGGCGGAGCCGAAGAACACCGGGGACAGCTGGCCTGCCCGTACCGCCTCCAGATCCATTTCCCGTCCGGCGGAGAGCAGCTCCACGTCATCGATCAGCTGCTGGTGCTTGGCTTCCGAGTCCAGCAGCTGGGCCACCTGGGGATCGTACAGATCCACCTCCAGCTTGTCCGCCCGCTTTTTGCCAGTGTTGCCGGAGAAGAACAGCAGTTCCGCCTTCTCCCGGTCGTAAACGCCCTGGAAATCCTTGCCGGAGCCAATGGGCCAGTTCATGGCATAAGTCTCAATGCCCAGCTCCCGCTCCACCTCGTCCAGCAGGTCGAAGGGATCCTTGGTCTCCCGGTCCATCTTATTAATAAAGGTAAAAATCGGAATGTGCCGCATGGCGCAGACCTTGAACAGTTTCCGGGTCTGGGGCTCCACGCCCTTGGCGCCGTCAATGACCATCACCGCCGAGTCCGCCGCCATCAGGGTGCGGTAGGTATCCTCGGAGAAGTCCTGGTGGCCCGGGGTGTCCAGAATGTTGATGCAGTAGCCGTTATACTGAAACTGCATCACCGAAGACGTGACGGAAATACCACGCTGCTTCTCAATCTCCATCCAGTCGGAAGTTGCTGCCCGGGAGTTCTTCTTTCCCTTGACCACACCCGCCTGGGCGATGGCGCCGCCGTAGAGCAGGAACTTTTCCGTCAGGGTGGTTTTACCGGCGTCCGGGTGAGAAATGATGGCAAAGGTCCGGCGGCGGCTGATTTCTTCCACTAATTGTGACATATTGTTCGATTACCCTCCAAATCAAGATTCCATAACATCCGCAGGAGGGAGCTACGTTGGACTTCTCAGCACCATACAATCCTCCAGGCAGTCATTTTTCTCAAATCCGATTCAGTTTATCACAAATTCCGGAAAAACACAAGGGAAAACCGGAAAAACTTTCTTCCCGCCGGGATGTTACTTCCTGTTTTCCGGGTCTTTGGCAATGATCAGGGAAAAATAGCCGGCGTTTTCAGGGATTTCCTCCGCGCTGCGGTACACATGCTCCTGGGGCATGCCGCAGTTTTCCACCATGCTGACCTCCATGCCGGATTCCATCAGCTCTTTGCGCACCTGGGGCATCTTGGACCCGGCCTTCATCAGCACCTTCACTCCGGGCAGCTTCAGCGCCTGGGTAATGCCGTGGGAGGAGGGCACAATGTGCAGCATCTGGCTGCCCTCGGACAGCCCGATGTTCAGCCGGGCCGCTGCGGCGCAGAAGGAGGGAATGCCGCTGACAATTTCCGTGGGGTAGCCGTCGGAGGCCACCATTTTATGCACATATATATAGGTAGCATACACCGTGGGATCTCCCAAAGTCAGAAACACCACCATTTTCCCCTGGTCCAGCTGCTGCTCAATCTGATCCGCCGCCGCCCGATGGCTGGCCCGCCATTGGGCCATGTCGTGGGTCATGGGCATCCGCACCGTGACCGTGGGTTTCTTTTCCAGTTCCGGGTAGGCCTGCAGCGCGATTTTATAGGCCGTGCTCTCGCCCTTGTCCGCATCCGGAACCACCAGAACGTCGCACTGCTCCATCCGTTTCATTGCCTTCAGGGTCAGAAGTTCCGGATCTCCCGGGCCCACGCCCACACCAACCAAAGTACCTCTCATGATGTTCTCCTTTCCCCTCCGCCTGAAGCAGAAGGCAGCGGCTTTTCCGCCGTAAATCGTGGAAAAATTATACCAAATTCCCCGGTGGAAGTCAATGTCCGCCCCCTGCTGCCCCATGCCCTGCCGCATTTCGAATAATATACGTGCAATATCGTATAATATGCAATTATAGAATTGCCGCATCATTTTGC
>DVKV01000200.1 GCA_018715835.1 Candidatus Faecousia intestinavium
GCTCCACATTCAGCAAGGCAGTGTTGTTGCTGTTGAACTCGGTGAGCACATTTCGCTGAGTGTCGCCCACTTTGAAATATTTATCATAGTTTAAGTCCCGCTTGTCGCAGGGCACCCGATAGAAGTCACCCAAGTCGATGGCATGGGCACACTCCTCATTGGTCAGCAGAGTTTCGTACATTTTCTCGCCGTGACGAATGCCGATGACCTTGATCTCATGTTCCGGCGCAAACAATCCAGTCACCGCCTTGGCCAGGGTCTCGATGGTACAGGCCGGGGCCTTCTGCACCAGAATATCGCCGCTGACGCCCTTCTCAAAAGCAAACAGCACCAGATCCACCGCCTCGTCCAGGGACATGACAAACCGGGTCATGGCAGGCTCGGTAATGGTGATAGGGTTGCCCGCCTTGATCTGGTCAATCCACAGTGGCACCACACTGCCCCGGGAGCAGAGAACGTTGCCATAGCGAGTGCAGCAGATTTTGGTTTTGTCCGGACTCACCGTCCGGGACTTGGCCACGATAACTTTTTCCATCATGGCCTTGGAGGTACCCATGGCGTTCACCGGATAGGCGGCCTTGTCCGTGGACAGGCAGATCACCGCCTTCACCCCTGCCTCAATGGCGGCGGTAAGTACATTGTCCGTGCCGAACACGTTGGTCTTCACCGCTTCCAGGGGGAAGAACTCGCAGGAGGGCACCTGCTTCAGCGCCGCAGCGTGGAAAATATAGTCCACCCCGTTCATGGCGTTCTTCACCGAAGCCAGGTCCCGGACGTCTCCGATGAAAAACTGAATCTTGCCAGAAGCTTCGGGGAACTTGGCCTGAAATTCATGGCGCATATCGTCCTGCTTTTTCTCATCCCGGGAGAAAATCCGGATCTGACGGATGTCCGTATCCAGGAAGCGGTTCAATACCGCGTTTCCAAACGAACCGGTACCGCCGGTAATCATCAGGGTCTTGTCGGCAAAAATACTCATATCGTTACTCCTTTGTCCTCCCGGGATTTCAGCAGGTCCCGGAACAATCTGCTATATTTTCTGGTTCCCAATTCCATGGAATATTTTTCCTCATACAGTCTGCGGCACACCGTCCGCATCCCGGCCAAGCGCTCAGGGTCGGCTTTCAGCTCCCGGATCGCCCGGGCCAATTCCTCCCACTGTCCATTGTGCACCCACAGCCCGGCTCCCTGTTCAATGTCCCGGACAATATCGCACTCATCCATGATGGCCAGCAGCGGCACCCCGGCATGGAGGTAGCAGTAGGTCTTGCTGGGCACGCACAGTCCCGTTGCGCCGGTTTCCAAGGACACCAGGGCGCAGCTGCTAACCGCCAGCGCATCCTGAAAATCTGCTCCGTGAAGGAAATCATACACAGCTACATTGGTGATGTTTTCCTCCCGGACGATGGCTTTCAGCTTTTCCAGCTTGTTGCCATGACCGGCAAACAGGAACAGAATATTCTCTTCGTCCTTCAGCGCCCGGATGGCATTGAGAATGGTGTGCATGTCCTGCATGGTCCCCATGTTGCCAAAATAGGACACCACGAATTTGTCCCGAGTCATGGCTGAGAACCGATTCTCCTCCGGCCTGGAGGATGGAACTTTTTCCTCGGGGTACCAGTTTGGAATTACCGTCACCCGATCCGGGGAAATGTCCCGGTGGCGGAGAATATAGTCCCGCTGCTCCGAAGACAGGGAAACCACCTGATCCCCCCGGCGGAAGACACAGCGGTTGATGTGGTTCATCAGACGGCAGATCATGCTGCCTGGCCGCAGGGTATCCGTCACCGTAGCAACCTCGGGATACAGGTCATAGGACACAAAAATCAGCTTGGTTCCGAACAGCGCCTTGGCCCAGGAGGCAATCCAGGGCAGAATGGGAGGATTGGAGTACACCACCGCTGCCCGGTACCCGGCGATCTCCGGCAGGTGCAGCAGCACCATGAAGGTGAAGGAAAAATAGTTCACCAGCCGCCCCAGAAATCCTGACCGATCCATCTGCAAATACTTCAGCCGGTGGATCTGGATGCCCTCCACCGTCTCCCGCCGGGGAATGGCCGCACCCTGGAGATATTCCCGAGGGTAGCCGCACACCACCCCCACGGAGAACCCCTCCTTCGCCAGCGCCGCAGCGGTATCAAAAGGGAGCTGGGCGGAAGAAATATATTCCGGGTAAAAAAACTGGCACAAAAATACAATGTCTTTCTTATGTTTCATTGGGTAATCCCCCGCGCTGTTTCATCTTTCCGTTTCTATAATGGACTCCGTCAGCGTTCTGACACAATAATTCCGGGAATACCGGCTCAAATCCCAGTCATAGCACAGGCTGCCGAAAGCCTTGTCCACCAAAGGCGTCACCCGGCTCAGCAGTTTCAGGCCCCAGGTTGTCCCCCCCACCAGAATCAGGTTCTTCCCGTGGGCGTGGGAAATCTGGCTGACCACATCGCTGGTATTGGCATACTCGTTGTTTTGGGGGCAGAAAACCCCCGCCGCCCGGTCGTCAATCAGCTGCCGGATCAGCTCCGCCAGATTCTCCATGTACAGCATGGAGCGCTGGTTTTCCACCTTGGGAAACACCGGCAGTTTTTTTGCCAGCTTGGCCAGGGTCACATAGTTGCCCCGACAGCCCTTGCCGTAGACAATGGGCGGGCGAAGGATGGCCAGCCGGAAATCCTCTCCTGCAAGTTTTTCCAGTTCCGCCTCCGCCTGGGCTTTGCTGCGGCCATAGTTGTCCACCGGCTGCAGAGGCGTCTCCCGGGTGATGACCACCTGCTTTCCCAGAGGGGCGGACAGGCCGTATACGCTCTCCGAACTCATGAATAGGAACTGCCCCACCCCTTCAGCCTTGGCCTTCCGGGCTGTCTCCACCGCCAGATCCACGTTGACCTGCCGGTACTGTTCCCAGCAAGCAGGGTCGTCCTTGGTCTTTTTCTGGTGGACGATTCCCGCCACATGAAGCACCGCGTCATAGCCCTGGAAAGAGGTATTTTTCCATTCCTCTCCCCGCACACTCAGCGTGTCCACCTGGTAGTCCTCCGGCCACCGGGCCAGATACCCTTCCACGCTGCCGCCGATGTAGCTCCCGGCGCCGGTAATCAGGATTTTCTTCATTTGTCCTTTTTCTCCTTGTCAAGCTGTCCCGTTCCGCCTTCCACCACGCCGTCATGCCGCAGCACCGAGACAATGGTGCCGAAAAAGCATCTGCAGTCGAAGGCAAAGCTCATCTTCTGCACATACTCCCCATCCAGGCGGGCCTTCACGTCAATGGGCAGTTCATCCCGCCCGTTGATCTGCGCCCATCCGGTGAGCCCCGGACGAACGTCGTTTGCCCCATACTTGTCCCGTTCGGCAATCAGGTCATACTGATTCCACAGAGCGGGCCGGGGACCGATCACAGACATTTTCCCAGTAAATATCTGAAAGATCTGGGGAAGCTCGTCCAGAGAGGTTTTCCGCAGCACCCGTCCCACCCGGGTGATATACTGCTGGGGATTGTCCAGCAGATGGGTGGGCACATCCTTGGGCGTGCTGCTTTTCATGGTGCGGAACTTGAGAATCTCAAAATGAGTCTTGTGGATGCCCACCCGCTTCTGGCGAAACAGCACCGGGCCCGGATCATCCAGCTTGATGATCACCGCCAGAAGCAGGTAAACCGGCCACAGCAATGCAATGCCGCAGCCGGAAAGGACAATGTCCCACAGCCGTTTTCCAAACCTCTGATACATGTTCCCCAGTCCTTCCTGTCAAACCTTGGTGGGCTGATGATAGGTGGGCACAATCTCCGCCACAATGTCCTTGATGTTGGACACCTCCGCCTTACAGGCCTGGTCCAGCTGGACTAGCTGCTGACGGAACTTTTCATCATCCATCTCGATAGGCTTGCCAATGTGAATCAGCTTGTTGGCCGTTTCCTGCATGCCCTCTTCCTTCATCAGAAGCTCTTCATACAACTTTTCCCCAGGGCGCAGGCCGGTATACTCAATCTTAATGTCCACATCCGGCTCGTAACCGCTGAGCCGAATCATATTCCGGGCCATGGTGTCGATTTTCACCGGCTCGCCCATGTCCAGAATGAAGATTTCCCCGCCTTTGGCATAGTAGCCCGCCTGAAGCACCAGACTCACCGCCTCGGGGATGGTCATGAAAAAGCGGATGATGTCCGGGTGGGTCACCGTCACCGGGCCGCCTTGGGCAATCTGCCGCTTGAACAGCGGGATGACGCTGCCGTTGCTGCCCAGCACATTGCCGAAACGCACCGCAACGAACTCCGTATCCGACTCCCGGTTCATCATCTGCACCACCATCTCGCACAGCCGCTTGGAAGCGCCCATGATGTTGGTGGGATTCACCGCCTTGTCCGTGGAAATCAGCACAAAGCGTTTCACGCCGTATTTTGCCGCAGCTTTCGCCATTTTGTAAGTACCGAAAACATTGTTCTTGATGGCCTCGTTTGGGCTTTCCTCCATCAGCGGCACATGCTTGTGGGCCGCCGCGTGGAAGATCAGGTCCGGCCGGTAGGTACGGACCAGATAGTCCACCCGGTTGGTGTTGCGCACCGAACCGATCAGTACCTCCAGATTCAGCTCCGGGAAGTTCCGACGCAGTTCCATCTGAATATCGTAGGCGTTGTTCTCGTAGATGTCAAAAATAATCAGCTGTCTGGGTTTGGCGCTGGCAATCTGACGGCACAGTTCACTGCCGATGCTTCCGCCGCCGCCGGTGACCAGCACGGTCTTGCCGGAGATATAGCCGATGATCTCCTCCAGATTAACCTGAATGGGCTCCCGTCCCAGCAGGTCCTGGGGATCTACATTGCGCAGCTTGCTGACGCTGACTTCGCCGTTGACCATCTGGAAAATGCCGGGCAGCATCTGCACTTCGCACCCGGTGGTGGCACAGATGTCCAGAATCTCTTTTCGCTGCTTGGCCGGGCAGCTGGGAATGGCAAAGATGATTTTGCTGATCTTGTACTGCCTGACCATCTCCCCGATCTGGTAGCGGTCTCCCACAATGGGAATGCCGCACAGCCGCTTGTTCAGTTTGGTGGGGTTGTCATCAATGACGCAGGCCAGCCGATCCCGGACAAAGTCGCTGTTTACAAATTCCAGCGCCAGGGCCCGTCCGGCATCCCCCGCTCCTATGAGCATGACATTTTTCACCCCGGAGGCGTGGGCCACATGGCTGATTTTCCGCAGAGCGGTCCGCCACAGCCGGTAGGAGAACCGAATGGTCACACTGCTGACATAGCTGAACAGAAAGCCCACCACCATACTGGACCGGGGAATCACCGTCCCGTCAAAGCCGAACAGCACCACACCGATCACAGCCAGCACAATATAGGCCCCGGTGACCCGGAATACCTCAGAGGTGCTGACAAAAGCCCAGATGCTGCTGTACAGCCGGAAACAGGCGAACACCACCACGGTAATGGCACACCAGGGCCCGATGGCGGACAGGTAGCCTGTCAGGTGGACATCCCGGATATTTTCAAAAGCGAAGTCCGCCCGAAACCACAGGCCAAGGAAAAAGGAAATCATGGTCGCCACCACATCCAGCGTCATAATTCCCGCGACCTTGCATCCCACGGAAAAATTGATATTTCGATTTTTTCGATTCTGCGGTTTTTTGGAAACCATTTCTTCACATCCAAATCTCTTCTGTAATCTCACGCGGGACTTCCGCCGTC
>DVKV01000201.1 GCA_018715835.1 Candidatus Faecousia intestinavium
GGGAAAATGGGAATTACGGTTTCGGAAGGATTTTACAATTCCTTTGTTGATTATCCTTATACAATAATATATGATGTCTTTCATCACCAGGCGGGCCGCTCTGGAATGCACCAACAGCCGACAAGGGTCAGTCCCGGCGGGGATTCTGAATACCGGCCTTGAGAAAGGAACGAAAAATGAAGAAAATTATCTCCATGTTTTTGGCTGCCATGATGGTTCTGACCTTGGCAGCCTGCGGCGACAACGGAACCCCATCCACCAACCAGACTGTTCCCACCGAAACCCAGTCTGCCGGGATCGACGCAGCAGCGGCGGAAGCAGAAATCCGCTATGCGCTGAGCTTGCTGGTGGACCGAAACTACATCGCGGAAGAGATTGCAAAGGGGGGACAGGCTCCCGCGGCTTCATTTGTGTCGATGGACGTGACCGATGCTGACGGTTCCTCTTTTGCCGGGAACGCCGGCCACAGCCAGGACTACGCCGGCTATTTTGACACTTCCAAAGAAGGCTACGAGGACAACTATGCAAAAGCATACACCATCTTGTCCCGGTATTACGATGTGGATGAAAACGGGATGCTCACCAATTTCCCTACCCTGACTTACCTGTATGGTCCGGGGGAAGGCTCCAGGGCTGTGGGAGAATTTCTTCAGACCGCATTCGCCACGGTGGGAATCCAGCTCCAGCTGGAGGAACTGACTGGGAATACCCTTCAAGATTCTACGGGCGGTGGCCATTACCTTGTCGCACACAGCGGCTGGCTGATCGATGACGATGACCCCATCTCCTTTTTGGAAATGTGGACCACTGGTTCCGGGGGCAACGCCGCCCGCCTCGGCGAGGGTGACCACGCTTCTGATGCCGTTTACGACCTGGATCTGACCGGGTACGGCTATGACATTCAGGTTGAAAAGGGCACTTGGGCGCAGACCTACGATGTGCTGATCTCCACCATCAGGACCTGTACGGACCGGGACACCCGTTATGCGCTGATGCATCTTGCGGAGGATCTGCTGATGTCCACCGGTGCCGTCATACCCCTGTATTTTTACAGCGACCTGTATCTGATGGACAATTCCGTGGAGGGCTGTTTCAGCACACCCGTGGGGTGCAAACTGTTCCATCGTACGACCGTCAATGGAAGCGGCGAGTCGATTTCCGTGTGCCTGGGTCCGGAGCCTGATTCCTTGGACCCGGCCTTGAGCGAAACCACGGATGGGGCCGCCCTGATTTCCCACCTGTTTGCGGGCCTTGCCAAATGGGATCAGGACGCAAGCGGCAGAACGGTGCTGGTGCCCGACTGTGCGGAGGAACTGGTGGAGGGGGTTGCCAACAGCGACGGCTCCGTCACCTACACCTACACCCTGAAAGAAGGGCTGAAATGGTCCGATGGACGGAAACTGACCGCTCACGATTTCGCATTTGCCTGGAAGCGGGCCGCTTCTCCGGAACTGTCTGCCAGCTATGGCTGCCTGTTTGATGCCATCAAAGGCGCTTCCGACCTGGGCGCTGGAACCGAGGGCGGGGACCTGGCAGTCAAAGCCCTGAATGACAGAACCCTGGAGGTTACCCTGACCGCACCGGTGCCCCAGTGGAATGCGCTGTTGACTTGCCCCGCCTTTTTCCCGGTTCGGGAGGATGTGGTTTCCAACGAAGCCTGGGCTTCCAGTTCTGCCGCTTTGGTTTCCAACGGCGCCTACACCATAACCGGCTGGAACCACAACGCCCTGATCACGATGACCAAAAACGAGAACTACCATGACGCAGAGAACGTGTCCATGAATCACATCCGGTTTTTCTTGTCTGACGACGGGGACCTGATGCGCACCAACTTCCTTGCCGGAACCTGGCAGCTGATTGATGAGCTGTCGGCTGATGAGATCGAGACGCTGAAAACAGAGTTCCCGGGTGAATTTACGGCAGTGGGGCAGAGTGGTACCTGCTATCTCACCTGGAACATCAATGAGCCCTTGCTGCCTGAAGCTTGAGCCACGGTATCAAAATGAATTCCCGCCTTTTATTGGAAGGCGGGAAAATTTTTGACAATCTGCCGCATATCTGCTATGATAGAGGGAAATTTTTGAAAAGGGGATAAGATGGCGGTATGGTAATTGAGATCACGGACTTTTCTGCCCCGGAATTGGACGTATATGCCCGGCTGACCGAGGCCCAGCTGCTGAACCGGTTTGAGCCAGCCAAAGGCCTCTTCATTGCGGAAAGCCCCAAGGTGATTCACCGGGCTCTGGACGGAGGATGCGAACCGGTTTCCATGCTGATGGAGCGCAAGGATATCACAGGGGCCGCCCGGGATATTCTGGAGCGCTGCCCAGAGATTCCGGTATACACGGCGGATGAGGAATTGCTGTGCAACCTCACCGGGTACCATCTGACCCGGGGTGTGCTGTGCGCCATGCGGCGGCCCCAGAATCCCACGGTGGAAGAAATCTGCCGGGATGCCCACCGGATTGTGGTGCTGGAAAACATTATGAACCCTACCAATGTGGGGGCAATTTTTCGCTCTGCGGCGGCCCTGGGTATGGACGGCATCCTGCTGACTCCGGGATGCAGCAACCCGCTTTACCGGCGAAGCGCCCGGGTGAGCATGGGCACCGTTTTTCAGATTCCCTGGACCTTCCTTCCTGCCTGGCCGGAGGAGGGAATGCAGACCCTGGGCCGGATGGGATTCAAAACCGCCGCCCTGGCCCTGCGGGATGATTCGGTGTCCATTGACGACCCTGATCTTATGGCGGAAGAAAAGCTTGCGGTGGTATTGGGCAGCGAAGGAGACGGCCTGACTGACAGCACCATTGCAGCCTGCGACTACACGGTGAAAATTCCCATGTTTCATGGTGTGGATTCTTTGAACGTGGCGGCAGCCAGTGCGGTGGCGTTCTGGCAGCTGCGGAAAGGGTAGGCGAGAAGGATGGAATTTGAAGAAAAGACCTTTGCTCTAAAAAATGGGCAGCAGGCGCTGCTGCGGCGGCTGCAGCCTGCGGACGCAGAGAAAATGCTGGAGTTTTTGCGGGAAACTTCCCGGGAAAGTGATTTTCTGCTCCGCTATCCTGAGGAAAACATCATGGGTATTTCGGAAGAAGTTAAGTTCCTGGAGGGAATCTGCCAATCGGACAATAAAATCATGCTTGCCTGTGTCATCGACGGCAGCGTGGCGGGAAATATCTCTCTCCGGGGTAACGACTATCGGAAACTTCGGCACCGTGCGGAGTTGGCGCTGGCGGTCCGAAAGAACTATTGGCATCTGGGAATCGGCAGGGCCATGCTCACTGAGGCCGTTGGGATTGCCCGGAATCTGGGCCTGAAATACCTGGAACTGGACTATATTGACGGCAATGCCCGGGCAAAGGGATTGTACGAAAGTTTGGGCTTTCAGGAGATTGCCCGGATTCCTCAGGCCTATTGTCAGCCTGACGGAACCTTTGCTGATGCGATTTTGATGCGCAAATGCCTGTGACAGAAGAAAGAGGGAAAGAGAATGGAATTGTATAACGGACGTCCCGCCGACTGTACCGGACGGCTGGAAAAAGAGATCCGGTGCTATGATCTGCTGGACAGCCTGGGGGTTTCCTACCAGCGGGTTGACCACCCCGCTGCCATGACCATGGAGGACTGCCTGGAAATTGACAAGACATTGGATGCGGTGATCTGCAAGAATCTGCTGCTGTGCAACCGGCAGCAGACAGCGTTTTATCTGCTGCTCCTGCCGGGAGAAAAGCACTTTCAGACCAGTGTGCTGTCCAAAATCATCGGGTCTTCCCGTCTGTCCTTTGCCAACGCGGAATACATGGAGCGCTTCCTGGACATCACCCCCGGCTCCGTCAGCGTACTGGGGCTGATGAATGACAAGGAAAACCATGTCCAGCTGTTAGTGGATACAGATGTCCTTCAAGGGGAATACTTCGGCTGTCATCCCTGCATCAATACCTCCAGCCTTCGCTTCTCTGTGGCGGACTTGATGGAGAAGGTTATTCCTGCCATGGGGCACAAGCCCAAGATGGTGACTCTGCCTTAACGACTGCCTATGAAACGAACCGAAATTTGTCCGAATTTGGATCACTTTCCACCGGAATTGCGGTCGTTGGTGGCAGTTTCCCGGGTCTATGACAGCAGCAGTTCAAAAGCTGCCCGGGTATACCGATTGGAAGGGCGGGAAAACTACTATCTGAAAACTGCGGCAGCGGGCACGCTTGCCACGGAAGCGGCAATGACGGATTACTTCTGGCGGAAAGGTTTGGGGGCCGAGGTTGCCGGATACCTGACCGATGAGAAGGACTGGCTTTTGACCCGGGAACTGCCGGGAGAGGACTGCCTGGATGCCCGATATATGGAAAATCCCCGCCGTATGTGTGATACGCTGGCGAATTTGCTCCGCCAGCTTCACGAAACCCCTTTCCCGGAATGCCCGGTACCTGACCGATGTGAAACCTATCGCCGAAAAGCCCGGGAGAATTATCGGGCGGGTATCTATGATGAGAAGCTTTTTCCCGGGAAATGGGGCTTCTCTTCCCGGGAGGAAGCCTGGCGCCTGGTGCGGGAAAACGGAGAAAATCTTCATCCGGAGGTGCTGCTCCATGGAGATTACTGCCTGCCCAACATTATTCTGAACGGTTGGGACTTTTCGGGTTTCATCGATCTGGACTGTGCCGGGGTGGGGGATCGTCATATTGACCTGTTCTGGGGTGTGTGGACGCTGTTCTACAATTTAAAAACCAATGCCTATTATGACCGTTTCCTGGATGTCTATGGACGGGAACTGATTGAGCCGGAGCTGCTTCGGACGGTTGCGGCATTTGAGGTGTTCGGATGAACATTGCCCGGGACTGCGTTTGGCGGCTCCGGGCAATGTTGACGCAGGGGAAAACGAAGGCTACCCCACTGGTGAATCAGCCGGGGAAGTGGAAAATTGGGAAGGAATGCTGTTTTTCCCATAAATACATCCGGGACGATCCGAACAAATTTCCCGGAAGACGGAAAGAGGCCTACCTTCCGCTGTTTGCAGTTTGAGTCGGCTGAACTTTCCCACAAGCCCAAAAGGACTTCAATTTTCTCCCGAAAAGACA
>DVKV01000202.1 GCA_018715835.1 Candidatus Faecousia intestinavium
CACCCGCCCGGCAAGAAAGTTCAACACCCCCATCACCCCCATGGAAAATTTCCAGCGGATCAAGGAAGGAAAGAAGCCTCTGTGGATGATGAACGTCCCCACGGACTTCAACGTCATCCAGCCCGAGGTCATGCCCGACGCCTATGCCCGCAACCACGGCGGCACAGACTGGTTCGGCATCCAGTGGCAGTATGAGCCCATGACCGCCGCCGGCATGGTCAAGCCCGGCACCCGCCGCCTGTCCGACATCACCAACTGGGAGCAGGAACTGGTGTGGCCGGACCTGAACGCCATCGACTGGAAGGCGGATTACGAAAAGACCTACGCCCCGGTGATCAGCCCCGACCGGCCCACCATGTTCGTCATCGTCAACGGTTTCTTTGAGCGGCTGGCGGATCTGACCAGCTTTGTGGACACCTTCTGCTACCTGCTGGAGGAGCAGGAGGCGGTGGAAGCCTTCTACAACCGGCTCACGGATTTCCACATCGACCTGATCCGGATTGCCCGGGAGGTCTATCACGCAGATATCATCACTTTCCACGATGATATGGGCACCCAGATCAATTCCTTCATGTCCCCGGAGACCTTCCGGGAGGTGCTGCTGCCCCACTACCAGCGGATGAACAAGGCGGCCCACGAAATGGGCCTGCTGATGAACTTCCACTCCTGCGGCAGCGTCAGCAATCAGATTCCCAACTTTATCGACGCGGGCTTTGACTATTGGGAAGGTCAGGACGCCTGCAACGACAAGGCTGCCATTATGGAAGCCTACGGAGACAAGCTGGGCCAGGTCAGCATCTTCATGCCCAGTCCCGAACTCAGCGACGAGGAATTCACCCAGGCCATCACCAACCAGGTGCAGACCCTGGGCGCAAAAGGAAAATACATCACCTGGTTCGGGAATATGAAGCCCGGCCGCAGTGTCAACGGCGAGGAGCTGATCTATTCCCTGTCCCGGCAGATGTACCAGGAATGATTCTTTGCAGAAGGAGGAAAAACCATGGCAGTTGGTCAATTCATGAAGACCGCCGCGGAGCGGGATTATTCCAAGCACTGGCAGCTGGAGGGAACCTTCCCCTGGATGTTCCAGCAGCCCAAGCCCCCCATTGAGGGAAACCGTCCCATCAGCCCCCGGGACAACTACATCCGCTGCGTCAAGGGGGAAAAGCCCTACTGGATGCCGGCCTATTCCTTTGAAACCAACATCATCTGGCCCGACGCCATGGAGGAGCATCCGGTTCCCGAGGTGGACGGCTACGACTGGTGGGGCGTGAACTGGATCATGGTGGAGACCGCCGGCGGCATGATTACCAAGCCCGGCACCCGGGTGATTCAGGACTTCGCCAACTGGAAAGAGGAGGTGGAGTGGCCGGATCTGTCCCTGGTGGACTTCAAAACCGACGGTGCCAAGATCCAGAAGGCCTTGGACCCGGAGCGGGCCCACATCTACGAGTGCGTGGAGGGCATTTTCGAGCGGCTGCACGAGATGATGCCCTTTGACGAAACCCTGCTTCAGTTCTATGAGGAGCCGGAGCTGCTGGAGGAGTTCTTCCAGAAGGTGGCCGATTACAAGATCGAGTCCACCGCCAACATTTTCAAATACTACGGCCGGGTGGACGGCGTTTTGTACCACGACGACTGGGGTACCCAGCGGGGCGGCTTCTTCTCCAACGAGATGTTCCGGGAGCAGATCATGCCTGCCACCAGCCGGTACCTGAAGTTTGTTAAGGACAGCGGCAAGTTCATCGAGCTTCACTCCTGCGGCAAAAACGTCCAGTATGTGCCTGAGATGATTGAAATGGGCATCGATATGTGGACGCCCCAGGCCGTGATCAATGATCCGGAGTACCTGTACCAGAACTTCGGCGACAAGATGACCTTCGCCTTCATGCTGCCCATTGACCCGGCTGCCGACGAGCAGACCGTCCGGGCCCAGATCCGGGACTTTGTGGACAAATTCGGCGCCAAGGGCCGCTGCATGCCCTTCATCATGGCCGGACCTCCCCAGGACGCCTGGGCCAGAGACGAGCTGTACAACTACTCTCTGAACTATTATAACAAGCTCTATAACCGTTGATACGGGGAAAGGAAACGAAGGTGAGACAATGGCAATGACGCCCCGTGAAAACGCCATGGCCATCTTCTATGGCCGGCAGCCGGATTACTACGGCGACATTATGGAGGCCATCACCCTGGTGCCGGACCCGGTGATGTTCGGGGATATACCGCCCCGGGACGGCAAAGAGTACCGGGACAGCTGGGGTACGGTGTACATCTGGCCTCCGGACGCCCCGGGACCTCATCCCCGGGTGACCAAGGAGAATGCGGTAATTCCCGATATTGAACATTGGCAGGACTACCTGAAGGTGCCGTCCCTGGAAGGGCTGGACTTCGGCCCGGCCAAGCAGGTGGCGGAGAGCGTGGACCGCAAGGAAAAATTTGTGGGATTCATGTTCGGCGGCGGGCTGTTTGAACGCAGCCACCACCTGATGGGGATGCAGGATGCCCTGATGAACTATCTGGAGTACCCGGAGGAAATGGCCGGGGTGCTCCGGGAGATCTGCGAGTACAAAAAAGCCTACATCCGGCTGATGGCCCGGGAAGTTCACCCGGACATCATCTTCTACCACGACGACTGGGGCTCCAAGCAGAACCTGTTCCTGCCCCCCAGAACCTGGCGGGCGCTGATCAAGCCCCTGCAGCAGGAAATTTCCGACACCATCCATGAGTGCGGCATGATCTATATGCACCATGCTGACTGCATCTGCCAGCCCATTGTGCAGGATATGGTGGAAATCGGGGTGGACATCTGGCAGGGGGTCATCGCCCAGAACGACATTGTGGAAATCCAGCGCATTACCGAAGGAAAACTGGCAATGTGTGGAGGAATCGACGGACCGAAAATTGACGTGGCGGATATTACCGAGGAGCAGATTCGCGCCGAGGTACGGCGGGCCATCGACACCTATTGCCCCGGCGGACGGTTCTATCCCTCCATACCCAACGGAATCTGCTTCCGGGAGTGGAACAATCAGATCTTCCTGGACGAGCTGCACCGCTACGGCGCCCAATACGCCAAAGACCATCCGATTCAATCTTGACAATCTGAGAGTGAGGGAAATTTTATGCAGGTAACGAGTAGTAAAAAAGAGATCTGGACCGTAGGTTCCTATTCCCTGCTGACGCTGTCCATCATGGTCGGCTTCATGTATCTGAACACCTTCGCCACGGAAGTTCTGCTGATTCCTGCGGAGACACTGGCCATTGCGTTGTTGGTAGCCAAAACCATTGACTTCTGTGTTTCCATGTTCGCCGGACTGATTATTGAGAAGGTTAAAATCAGCAGCAAGGGCAAGAACCAGTCCTGGCTGTATCTGGGCCGCTGGATTCTGGCAATCACCATTCTGCTGGAAGTCTGCAACACCACAGCTGCCCCCATGGTGGTCCGGATTGCGGTTCTGTCCGTCTCCTATACCATCCTGAACTGCCTGATGAACGTGATCCAGACTGCCTACTACGGCGTGCTGGCGGTGGTGGCCGGACCCAATCCCGCCAACCGGAATGCCATGACCATCAACATGACCCGGCAGATGACGGTGATTACCCTGATCTGCTCCTCCATTCCCACCCTGGTTACTGTGCTGCCCTTCGGAAGCTGGAACTATTTCATGGTTGCTCTGGTGTTCATGCTGCCCATGCCCTGGGCCATGGGCCGGATTGCCCGGCTGGCGGACGGCAAGGACCTGCCCGTGGGCAGCGGTCCTGCAGCCAACCAGATCAGCATCAAGGATATGGTCAACACCTTGTTCAAGAATCCCCAGCTGCTGACTCTCTTCCTGGCCAATACGGTGCTTTCCATCGCCATGTATACCTATCAGGCCAACTACACCTACTACTTCATCTATGTGGTGGGCGACTTCACCAAGCTGAGCATCGCCACACTGGTGGCTTCTTGTGTGGGCTTTGTGGCTGCCATGATCATGCCCAAATACGGCGCCAAGCTGGGCAAGAAATGGTCCTTTGTCATTGGTACCACCGGCTTTGGCCTGGGCCTGATCTTCATCACCTTCATGGGCGTCAAGAGCTGGCTGTTCTATGTGCTGGGCATGGCGGTCACCTCCTTCGGCTCCTACACCTACACCCCCTTCCTGGTCACCATGTATCTGGACTGCGGCGAGTACTACCTGTGGAAGACCGGCAAGGATACCCGTTCCATCGCCATGGGCCTGGCCTCTCCTCCCATGAAGATCGGCATGGCCCTGGGCGGCACCATTGGTCTGTACCTGCTGGGCGCCACCGGCTATGTGGCAGGCTTCACCCCCACCCAGGCGTGGATTGAGGAGTTCATGATTGTCACCTTCATGGTGCCGGCGTTTATCTACTTCGCCGCCGCTTTGATCATGGGCACCATGTACAAGATCACCACCGCTGAGGCAGCCAAGTATGCCCAGGAAAACCAGGAGCGGATGAACGCCGCCAAGTAAATCCCTTTCCCGAAAAAAGATTGCCCCGCCTTCTGAAAAGAAGGCGGGGCAATGCTGCGTTATGAATTATTTGACGAACTCGTTGACGATGGCGGCAATCCGCTCCACGTCCTGGTTGGTCAGGTACAGGTGCAGGGGCATGGTGATCAGATGCTGGCTGATTTCATGGGCATGGGGGCAGGTGCCCTGGGCGTAGCGGTACATGGAGAACTCCGTGTTGTCCCGATAGTGAACGCCGCCGTAGATGTCATTTTTAGCCAGCTCCGACAGCAGGCCTTCCCGGTCGGGAACGGCGATTTCGTAGATATGGTAGGCGCACTCCTGGGGATAGGGGGTCTGGATGATCTGGATTTTGGGATTCTGGGAGAAAACCTGGTCATAGATGGCCACCAATTCCCGGCGGCGGGCGTTTTCCTCATCCAGATAGGGCAGCTGGGCCAGGGCGATGGCTGCCATGACGGCGTTGCCGTTGTACTTGAAGCCCAGGTAGTCCACCTCGTAGTTCCACTTGTAGCTGCCCTGGACGGTGGTCCGGGCGTAGGTGTCCTTGTTGATGCCCATCCAGGACACCATCCGGCACTGAGCGTCCAGTTCAGCATCGGCAAAGCAGATCATGCCGCTGTCGCCGGTGGGCAGATTTTTCACTGCCTGGTAGGAGTAAACTGTCACGTCCACACCCTCCCAGGTGCCGGGGAACACCCCATTGACTCGGGTGCCGGCCATATGGGCGGCATCCAGAATCAGGTGCAGACCGTGCTTTTTGCACAGCGCCAGAATCTGCTCCAGTTTGCCCACCCGTCCGCCGTATCCGACAAACATCACAGCCCGGGTTTTCTCGTTGATTTTTCGCTCCACATCCACCGGGTCAAGGCACAGGTATTCGTCCACATCAGCGAAGCAGGGATGGAGATTCTCGTAGAGAATGGCGTGGTTGGTGGAGACGAAGGTGATGGGGGTGGAGATGATTTCGTCCCCATCCTGCCAGCCGTATTTCCGCTTGAGGATATTCACAGCCAGATGGAGTCCGGCGGTATTGGAGTTGAGATAGCAGGCGTTGGGGTGTCCGGTATAGGTCTTCCAGGCGTTTTCCAGTTCCACGGTTTTGCCGCCGGAGCCGGTCCAGCCCTGCTCCAGGCACTGGCGGATCTGGTCCAGGCACTCCTCTACATGAAATTTGGGTTTCAATACCTGAATGGTAGACATAACGCAAAATCCTTTCGGCTTATTCTGGTTTCTATGGGGCCATTTTAATCCATTGTTCCGA
Organism: Candidatus Faecousia intestinavium; assembly: GCA_018715835.1. Lineage (GTDB taxonomy): Bacteria > Bacillota > Clostridia > Oscillospirales > Oscillospiraceae > Faecousia > Faecousia intestinavium. Next base: position 5,749 of record DVKV01000202.1, read on the forward strand.
CAAATACAACCCCGGGAACAAA
>DVKV01000203.1 GCA_018715835.1 Candidatus Faecousia intestinavium
AATACATGCACATTTGTCATTTTTGAAACGTGAATTTTTATTCATTCACAGACTCAAGCAAAGGCTGGATTTGTGGAATTTATGCCTATGTAAAGCGGCTCCTACCATAATGGCAGGAGCACTGAAATTCAGGTTTGTCGTTTATAAATACTATGGAATAGCTGAAGAATACAAAGGCTCATACCCTCTGGCAGTAGTCCAAGCTCACCCAGCCATCGTGATTTTTAGAATATGCCTTCAGAAGTCCCCACCTGGAAGCACCAGCGCCATTCGCCTCATCGACAATGGTGAATACGCCCGGACCTGTGAACTTTCCGGTCTTCTGCTTGTCCGTGCCAGGGCCTTTGCGGATATTCAGGTCCGTGATGGAGATGCGCACCAGATACGGCTGGAAGGCCGTGTTCTTTCCCTGGTAAATCACCTTGCCGGCCTCGTCAAATACGGAGTAGCCGGGGTTCTCATCCGCGCAGGCTTTTGCGTTAGAAAGCACATGGAAGGCTCCCTTCTGGGAAGCGGCATCTGCCCAGGACTTACGCACACGATACCATACCTGTGTCTCCTCCGGCGCGTTTGTAGCGTCATACTGCGTCAGGTTCCAACGCTCGATGATATTGCAAAGCTTCTCCACATAGGTGAGGCTCGTAGCATACCCGCCGTCCTTGATCAGCTTCGCCACAGCCTTGTAATCTGTCATGCCAGCGATGCCAGGGTAGCGTTTCTTACTGCCATTCATGGCTCCCAGCAGATAGGCGCTGTGATCGGCAATGGAATCCTCCACACAGGCATATTTACGGAAGTCGGCTGTGATGGTCTCATAGCTGCCGTCTGCGTTCTGCTCCTGGGTCTTCTTGGTGTAGATGGACTTTCCGTCCCAGGTGGAGCCGCTCCAGGTGTTCCCGGAAAGGGACTTCTTCATTCCAAAGACATTGTTGGCGTTCTGGGCAAGCTCGCTCTTGCCATAACCGGACTCCAGAATAAACTGCGCCAGAGAAATGGAAGCGAGGATACCGGTTTTCTTCTGGTCAGCGGTAAAGAGCGCACCGATCTTCTTAATCACATCGGCTTCCGAGAGGAATGCCAGATCCTTTGTCTGCAGGCCGGAGGTGGCGCCAGTGTTACCGGAGCCGCTGCCGTCCATCTCGGCCTGGACTGCTTTACGGAAAGTATCCATGGTGTACCCCATGCCAAGGCCGTTCCACAGATGCTCCGGATCGCCGTGGTTGGATGCGATGCCTCTGGCGTGCCCCTCCCTGTGGCTGATGACCACACCATCCGCCAGAGGATTCAGTCCGTACATCTTACAGAGGTAAGCAAACAGCTCCACCGCCGCTTTGTACGTCCTCTCCGCGCAGGCTCTCGCTGTGGCCTTATCCGAACAGGTAAAGCTGCTGCCGCTGGTATACTTGATACAGGCGGGTTCGCACATCTCCACGCCGATATGGGTGTTATTGCCGCTGCCCTTGGAGCCGGAAGCACAGTGCCAGCCTCTGTGGTTCCACGGAAGGGTCTGGTAGACCGTGCCGTCATTGGCATCGATGAAGCCGTGGACACAGGCATTGCCGTAAGAGGCACTGTTCCAGCTGTTGATGAACACAGACGCCCTCGGCTGCGGACAGCCCACTGAATGGAGCATCAGCCCTTTGACTGTGATCTTCCGGCCGGCTGTGTAACAAGGGTTCTTTGTCAGGATCGATTCTACTAATTTCATAAACACATTTCTCCTTTTTAAGACATTTCTGGTATTAAAACAGGGAGACACTGATGTATCTCCCCGCTGCGTACTATTTTCTTGTGTGGGTGCGATTGCTACGGCATCACCAGCTTCATCCCAACCCGGATCACATTGCAGGTCAGGCCGTTCAGCTCCCGGATTTCTGTGTACCGGGTACCGGAGCCGATCTGCTCCTCCGCGATCTTCCACAGGTTGTCCTTCGCCGCGACGGTGTACACCTTCTTGCCGATGCCATAGAGGTACTGCTCCTGCCCGCTCACATAGGCAAAACCAGTCTCGCTTTCCGGGCAGCGGATACGGAGCCAGTTGCCCTCACAGAACTGCAGGATCTCCACAAGGGTGTCCTTCTTGTAGGTAGTGACCGGCTCCGCGTCCATGCTGTTGCCGCTGCGGATGTTCATCAGCGTGCTGAGCCTGGCATAGGCAATCGGCTGGTCATTGCCGTCACAGTCATATTCCACAGCCTCCGGGATGGGATCGTCGGCAGCAGAATCACCGGTGTTAATATCCCCACCCGCATCCACAGGGCTATCTATAGTTTCAGCCGCTCCCTCCTCTGCCTGGATTTCCCCCGGAATATCCTCAATCCCAATTTCCAATTCCGGATGGATCACTTCCCCTTCATTGGAGAAAACAAAATAGCCCGGATTGGCATCTGCCTTCGCTATGGCACTGGACAAAAGCCGGAACTGCCCCAACTGGCTTTCCGCGTCCTCCCAGGACTTTCGTACACGGTAATACCCGGCAGCCAGCCTTGTGGGATAATCTTTAACACTCATAGTCCCTTACCTCCTTCACTTGGGAGGGCAGGAGGAAGTCCTGCCCCGTTGGTCAGTTGCTGTTGGTACTATTCCGATTGTCATCTGCCTTGTTCTC
>DVKV01000204.1 GCA_018715835.1 Candidatus Faecousia intestinavium
GATAGTCCCGGCCATTTGTGGCCCGGAGCAGCTCCAGTCCGATTCCCTGGTAAACGAACAGCTGCTCAATAATCAGCGCACCGCCGACGATAAAGCCCAGCCGCATGAAAAACTCCGTGGTAATGGGCAGCAGCGCATTTCTGCCGATATAGGATACCAGGATTTTTCCCGAGGACAGGCCCCGGATCTTCGCCATGGTAACATAGTCCGCATTCAGACAGCTGGTGGTGCAGGTTTTCATCAGCAGCACCCACACGCCCAGCTGGGAGAGCATATAGGTAATAATGGGAATCATGCCGTGGGTCAGCACATCCAGGACAAACGACAAATTCCAGCCCGGCTGCATCTGCATACTGTACGTGCCGCGCATGATACTAATGGGAAGCAGAGTGCTTTCCCCGTTCCAGCGAATGACACCGAACGCCAGGATCAGGCAAATGGCAATCAGAAAATCCGGAATCGCACTGAGGAACGACGCAACGCCGGTAATAATCGGCTCATACCACCGGTCCCGTTTGAAAGCCATCAGGGCACCGATGGCAATTCCCAGCAGGAACGACAAGATCAGTCCGCTGCCTACGGTGAACAGCGTCCAAGGCAGACGGGAGGCGATAATCTGCATCACCGGCACGCCGGGAGACAGCAGAGAGTCGCCAAAGTCAAGGCGCAGCACGCTGCCAATATAGTCGATGTACTGCTCCACCATGGGCTTGTCCAGATCCATGGAAAACAGAGTAGCCGCCCGATTCTGGGCCTCCGCATAGGTAATGCCGTACTGCACCATCTGGTCCTCGATGTAGCGGTCCACGGGGTTAGACGGCATCAGCCGGATCAGGAAAAAGATAATTGTGGTCACCAGCAGAATGGTCAGCAGCATTCTCAGCAGCTTTTTCAGCAGGTAGATCAGAACAGTTGCCTTTTTCAACGTTTTTCAACCTCCTCCAATAGATTGCCAAGATACCGGTCAATCGCCGTGAATGCAGCGCCTTTTCCCGGGTTCAAGGATTGATTTTCTCCGTAATCCAGGACCACGGGAACCGGGATCCCCTGCAAATACGTCTGCGCCTGTTTCATTTCCTCCTGTGAGATATTGGCAAACAGGCTTCCGGTCAATACAAAACGGGAGGTATCCAGCAAATAGGCGGTTTGCAGCATATGGGGAACAATGGCGCTGAGGATATTTTCCAGCGTCACCGCCTTTTCTTTGGACCTGATATGGACCTTCGTCGTGTTCAGGTTCTTTACAAAGAACTCCCCAGCTGCCCCCCGGGTACCCCGGTACAGCTTTCCGTCCATCATCAGCCCGCAGCCGATGCCAAAGGGAATATCATTGAGCATGTACAGAACGAAATCATCACATTTTTCCTCATACCGGTACAATTCCGCTGCGCTGTTGGCATCGTTCTCCACCACAATGGGTACATCCGGGAATTCCCGGCGCAGATTCTCCGGAAGATTGATCAGATCCCATCTTTCCGCCTTTGCCTCTCCGGATTCCCGGGTGCCGGATTGAATCCGTCCGTCATTGTAAACGATTGCCTTGATGGCAACGCCGATGCCCCGGATGTTGGGATGTCCCGCCAGTTCCCGGCGGATCGTCTCGGGCAGAATCCGGGCCATGTCCTGGGGCTGGTAGGAAACCCGATCTGCACCCAGGGTTTTTCCGTCTATTCCCACCAGATAGGCGTGCAGGAAGTCATCTTCCACATAGATTCCCAGGAAGGAAGCCTCTGCATTGTTCAGCGCAATCCGGTTGCCCGGTTTTCCCACTTTCCCTTGGGTCTCTTCCTTCCCCACTTCCACGATAAGATTGCGCTGTCTCAGATCGTTAACCAGATAGGATACGGTTGATGCCTGCAGATTGCACTGCTGCTTGAGCTTTGACTGCGGCACAGACCCGTACAGACGCAGCAGTTCTATGATGTCCCGCAAATTTTGCTTTCGCTCCGTTCGTTTGTTCATAGATATCACCGCTTGATGAGCATAATTAATTCATTCAAACTATGAATTAATTATAATATACCATTTCCATTTTTACCTGTCAATTATTTGAATTTCTAAAATCATGTAACGTAAAATATGGAACTTTACTAAATTCTCAAATTCACTGCGCTTATATTTTTTCTCTTTGCTGAAGAATAATTTATCCCATTCTTCGGCTCATCCAGCAGGACTTCACGGTCACGGGCGCTGCATCCTTCCGTCGTTCTTTCCCCGGGGTATGGGGTTTCATGACAGCCTTGCTTCCCGGAAGCAGGCCGCTGTTCCCCGCATTGCAGCTTATTGACGGCTTCTGATACCGGTATGCCGCAGATTCCCTTGGCGGGAGTAAAAGCCATATTTCAGGAAGAATCGACGAAAATAAAAAGAGAGCGAACTGATGCCATTCGTCAGTCCGCTCTCTTCTTATTCATTTCAAGATGATCGGGCAATTTTCCGGGATGCGCTGTTACGCATAGATAATCACCAGGCCCGTCAGAATTCCAATGACGGCAGCCAGGGCAGGCAGCTTGGACTGCCACATCAGAATCGCTTCCGGCATCAGCTCGCCGAACACCACATACAGCATGGCGCCGGAGGCAAAACTCAGGGACAGCGACAGCATATCGGGGCCCATGGTTCCCAGGTAAAGTCCCAGAACGGCGCCCAGCACGGTGGGCGCTCCGGTGATCGCTGTCAGCACCGCCGCTTTCCCTTTTTTCATTCCACCGGAAATCAGAGGCACCGCCACCGCCATGCCCTCCGGTACATTGTGCAGTCCGATGACAATTGCCATGACAATGCCACCCCGGGAAAGCACGGCTTGCTGGGCAGAGGTGGCAAAGGATGCGCCAATGACCATTCCTTCCGGCACATTATGCAGGGCAATGGCCGCCGCCATTACCAGCCCGGCCAGGAACAGGCTGCCGTGGTTCTGGCCCCCCTGCTCGTGGACCTGGTAGTGGTCTGCGTGAATCAGCTCTTCCAGAGAGTCTGCCGTCTTGGGGTGGCTTTCGTCGATGTGGGCCACTTCATGGTTGGTATCCCGGTCAATCCAGGCGTTCAGCAGATAGATAACGGCATAACCCAGCATGACGCCCACCGCTGCCAGCACCAGATACATATGGTCTGCGGTCCCCTCCGGGGCCACCGCCTGGGCCAGCAAGTCAAAACATACCACCGCCGTCATCACACCCCCGGCGAAACTCAGAAGCAGGCTCACCGTACGGCTGGAGTCTTTCCGGAACAGGCAGGACACCACACCGCCCAGACCTGTGCCGCCCAGACCGGCCAGCGCCGTAATGAATACAATTTCCCAAAGCAAATCCATGGATATCCCTCTAGTCATAAAAAATAGAGC
>DVKV01000205.1 GCA_018715835.1 Candidatus Faecousia intestinavium
ATCCATGACACCCGATATGATCAAATGTCTCGTCATCTTCATCATCATGATCGTCGGTTACATCTTCTATCAGCCGCTGAAGCTGCCGATGGGTGTAACCGCCATGATCGCCTTGCTGCTGACGGTTTACACCGGTCTGGTTCCGGCAAGTGATGCCCTGGCAAACTTCGCCAACAAGAACATTGTCCTGATTCTGGGCATGTTCGTGGTGGTTGCCGGTTTTAACCGCACCCAGGCGGTTAAAAAGCTGAGTAAACTGGCTTGTAAAGTCAGCGGCGGCAGCTTTGTCAAGATGTTCATCGGCTACAGCATCATCGGCTGCCTGCTCAGCCAGTTCATCCCCAGCCCCATGTCCGTTTACTCCATCCTGTTCCCCCTGGTCATGGCCTCCTGTGAAGAAATGGGTGTCAGCCCCTCCCGGGCCATGTTCCCCCTGGCATTGGTGGTCATTGGTACCTGCGGTACCCTGCCTTTGGGCGCCGGTGCCGTCACCTTCGCCCAGTTTAACGGCTATCTGGAAGCCTACGGCGTTACCAACGTCAATTTCCAGCTGCTGGACTTCTTCTATGGCAGAATCGCCACCCTGATTGTGATTATCCTGTACGCTGTTCTGGTCGGCATTAAAGTCTCCCCCAAGCAGCCCTTGGTTCCCATTACCCTGACCACCAGCCACAAAAAAGACGGCAAGGATATCCCCGCCCTGGGTCCTGTTCAGGAAGTTCTGGGCTACTCCATCTTCATCCTGACCACCCTGGGTCTGATCTTTGAGTCCCAGATCGGCATTCCCGGCTGGGTTGTTACCCTCACCGGTGCCATCCTGATGGTGGCCACCCGAGTTCTGTCCCCCAAGGAAGCCATTGCTTCCTTCCCCATCCGGATCGTGCTGATGCTGATTGGCGCCCTGACGGTAGGCGGTGCCATGGTCAGCTGCGGCCTGGGCGATTTCATCGGTGAAGTCATTGCCAATGTGGTGGGCAACACCAAGAATGGTTATGTCATTGGCGCCCTGTTCTTCGTGGTGCCCTTCCTGATGACCCAGGTCATGAACAACCAGAGCTGCCAGGCCATCTTCCTGCCCGTGGTTATCCTGAGCTGCTCCGCTCTGGGCTGCGACCCCCGCGGTCCGCTGATCCTGCTGTCTGCTGCCTGCCTGACCGCGTTCATGACCCCCATGGCCACCGGCACCATCCCCATGGTCATGGAAACCGGCGGATATGACCAGGGCTCTCTGCTGAAGCAGGCTCTGCTTCCCTCCATCATCATCTCCGTGGTTTCCGTACTGGTGGTGATGACCCTGTACCCCGCTTACTAATATCCCACTTCTTTCAGGAGGTTATTTCCAATGAGCAACCAGACACTATGCACCACTCAGGGACTGAAGTTCCGCTGGATCAACGGCCAGTGCTTTGAATTCGTATTCCCCAACGGAAAAGTCCTGCTGTCCGACCCGTATTTCGATGACAATGAGCATTTTCCCGTGGGCAAGGGCATGAACCTGCAGAACTTCCATGTGGAGGATATTGAGCGGGTGGACTATCTGTTCGTCAACCACACCCATTTTGACCACATCTACAACCTGCAGCAGGTTGTGGATCGGTTCCACCCTGTGGTAATCTGCCACAGCGCCGTGGCGATGGAACTGGCCAAGACCCACAAAATTCCCCTGACCTCCATCTATCCGGTGGACTTCGGTGATCGATACTACTTTGACGGTTTCTGGATGGACACCTACCATGGAACCCATCACAAACTGCCCCACGACTACGAGCAGATGCAGAAGGAGTGGCCCGGCAACGACCTGATGGCCATGGGCAGCATCTACAACGTGAATGTGGTGCTGACCACTCCGGAGGGCATGCGCATTGCCTTCCTGGGCGGCAATGACGACGGCATGACTGAGCGGTTCCGGGAAATCCGCCCCAACATTCTCATCCGCAACAAGATGGGTTCTTCCCGGGATTTTGACCGGGTTGCGGAGCGGTTTGCCGACATCTTTGCCAAGGCCAACACCCAGCTGCTGATTCCCATGCACGTGGAAACCTGGGTCAACGAACGCCCCGAATTCCTGAATGGTGTCATTTCCGACATGAACAAGATCATGGAGGAGAAAAACCTCGTCGGCCGGGTGGCTCTGATGGAGCGCACCAAGTGGTATGGTCTGAACCTGAGCGTGGAAGCCCTGTAAACAATCCCAGTCAAACAGCAAGCGCCCTGCTTTCGCAGGGCGCTTGCGTTTTGTCAGAGGTTGTCACTGTTTCGGAGGCGGTAGAGAATTTGATAAATTTTCTCTGCTACTTCCTTGTCCGTTCGTTTTCCATAGATGAAATTCTGGGAATAGGGCAAGGCGTACTCTGGCTCCAGCTGGCACATATTGGGAGGAATCTTGCTGACGGAAAGAACACACGATGCAGTTCCGTTCTGGATATATCGGTCGTACATCGCCAGATTTGGGACGCTGTAACGGAAATTGGGCGTCAGGCCCGGAATCTGGGCAAATAACTGTTCAACCCAAACCCGTGCCCGGTGTTCTTTGGTTTTGGGCGGCACCGCCAACGGTTCCTGCGCCAGCAGCCGCAAATCAATGTAGGGCACCGGGTTGGAGCCCCGGTACTCCAGCTTCTCCCAAAGCGGACTGCCCTTGCGCAGGTTCACCGCCGGGAGCAGATCATAGAGCTTTCGGATGGTATATCCGCTGCTGGGGGTTGCCATGCGGACCAGTGCCATATCCAGTTCCCCATTGGAAACCATTTCCTCCATCACATAGTTGGGCTTGTCCACAAAAGAGACGGTGATATCCGGGATTTCCTGCTCCAGAACGTCCAGCAATCCCTTCACCACTTCCATACCGGTACGAATCGGGATTCCGATGGTAAAATCCTTCTTCTCCTTCTGCCCGTGAAGATGGTCCATCATGCCTTTCCAACGCACCAGAATTTCTGTACCCTCCTCAATAAAAATTCGTCCGGCTTCCGTGGGCTTGCATTCTCCGAAACGGTTTCGTTCAAACAGGCGGACGCCCAATTCATTTTCCACTTTTTGCAGGCACTGACTCAGAGACGGCTGGGATATGTACAGAGCGTGGGCGGCTTTTGTAATCCTTCCGTGTTCTGCAATTGCCAGAATATTGCGTATGTCATTCATGGTCATTCCGGTAATCCTCCCCCGTTTCTCGGTGCGTCGGTTTTGGTACATCTGCTTCGTTCATTATATATGATTGTGCCATCCTTTGCAATTGATTTCTTTGCCGGATCTTTACAGGGAGGACTGCGTTTTGCACAGGATCAGGGTTCCTCCCAGATCCGGCAGGGGTATGCCGGGAAGGATTTGCCCCATCTCTTTCTGAAACTTCGCAAAGGCCTGAGCCACCTGGGGAAGCTGCGGATTGGCCCAGTCGTGCAGCAGCAGGTACCCTCCCGGATTCAGCCGGGGCCAGAACCACCGCAGTCCCGCAAGGGTGCTGGCTCCAAAGTCCACGTCCAGGGAAACCAGACAAAACCGTTCCTCAAAATCCCCCACCGAGTCCGGGAAAAATCCTGGATGGAAGCAGACCTGCTCCGGATGGGGCAACGCCCGCTTCACCTGTTCGATGCCGGTATTCCGGTGTGCTTCCTGGAAGGCGCCTTCCGGGCACTCTTCCGGTGAAAAACCGGAAAAACTGTCAAACAGGTGCAGCTTTCTCTGGGGTAAAAGGCGGTTGATGCACCGGGCAAACCGCCCCCGGTAAACGCCCAACTCCGCAGCTGCCCCCGGCACCTCCTCCAGCCGGCGGCACAGAAGTTCCAGAGTCCACAGGCGCACCGGATCGTCCTCGTCTTCCTTCAGAATCCGGCTGCTCAGGCAGGCCGGTTCCGTCACCAGGCACTGTCTGGGCAGCAGTTTGTTCAGCAGTTTCTTTCCCAATAGTGCTTCCGCCCTGGTGCAGGCCTGATTCCGGTCCTGAATCCTGGCGCTGTTCTTCAGAAACAGCACCCGTTCCTCCGGGATGCCCAGTTCAGCGCACTGCCGGGCGATTTCTTCCGCGGCTCTGGCGGTGACAATCAGAAGTTCTGCGTCCCCTGCTTTCAATTGTTCCGGCCGGATCACCGGTCTGTCCTGAAAAGAAGGTCCTGAAGGCGCATTGTCCAAAAACGCCGCAATCCGGCTGGGCTCCAATCCTGCCCGGATCAGCTCTGATGCGCCGCACCCGGTTCCCCAGACATACATTCCCATCAGCGTTTTCCTCCCCCATTTTTTCTTCTCCGTCAATTGCAATAATA
>DVKV01000206.1 GCA_018715835.1 Candidatus Faecousia intestinavium
ACCAGAACCCGGAACTGCGGGCATCCCTGGGACAGGAAGCGGCAAAGAAAGTCATGCAGTTTGACGAAAAGGCCGTTCAGAAGCAAATGCGGGAGATTTACGAGAGCATCGTATAGATGAGAGAGGAAGACCATGGCTGGAACCCTGATTGTATCGCTGGATTTTGAACTGTTCTGGGGAATGCTGGACTGCAGCACGCTGGAGGCGTACCAGGATCATGTTCTGGGAGGACGAAAGGCCATTCCCCAGCTGCTGCAGATATTTGAAAAATATGGCATTCACGCCACCTGGGCCACGGTGGGATTTCAGTTTGCCCGGAGTCGGGAGGAACTGGAGCCGTTCTTTCCTCCGGAAGCTTTGCGGCCAACCTATGAAAAAACAGAGCTGAATCCCTATCCCTGGTTTGACACAATCGGCCGGACGGAGGCGGAGGCACCTTGCTTCTTTGCCGCCTCCCTGGTGGAGCAGATTGGGAAGACCCCTGGCCAGGAGATTGGAAGTCACACGTTCTGTCATTATTACTGCCGGGAAAAAGGACAGACCCTGGAACAGTTCGCGGCTGATTTGCGGGCGGCCAGGGCCATGGGCGCTGCTCAGGGCTATGACCTGCAATCCATTGTTTTGCCCCGGAATCAGTGTGAGCCGGAGTATGTCCGGGTGATGCGGGAGTGCGGTTTTACCGCTTACCGGGATGAGGAAAACGACTGGATTCATGAAAAAATCAAGTTCCGCCCGCTGCTGCGGGGGCTTCGGCTGTTGGACGTTTACCTGCCGCTCACCGGCCAGGGCGGCTATACCCCCCGGAATGAGGGGGGAATTTGGAATCTGACGGGCTCGCGGATGTACAAGCCGATTTTTGACCGGCTTCGTTTTTTGGAAGGGTGGAAGCTGCGGCGAATCAAGTGCCAGATGCTCCATGCTGCCCAGAACGATCTGACGTTTCACCTTTGGTGGCACCCCCACAACATCGGCATCCATACTCAGGCGCATTTTGCCCAGCTGGAGGAAATTTTCCGGTATTATCTGGAACTGAAGCAGCGTTACGGAATGCGGAGCCTGAACATGGGGGAAGCGGCCCGGGAATGCCAGCACAGACAGGAGGAACAGACATAGTGAAGGTTCTGCACGTTTTGAATTCCCGCATTTATTCCGGTGCGGAGAAGGTGGTCTGCCAGATCATCCATTCTTTCCGACAGAGTGGGGACTGGGATATGGTCTATTGCAGTCCGGAGAGCGAAAATGTCCGCCAGATGCTGGCGGAGCAGGAGGTTGTATACCGCCCTGTGAAGGATCTGACCCCCGGGCAGCTGAAAACAGTGATTGCCCGGGAAAAACCGGATTTGATCCATGCCCATGATATGCGGGCCAGCTTTGTTTCGGCGCTGTGCTGCGGGAATATTCCTCTGATTTCCCACATTCATAACAATGCCTTTGACGCCCGGGGAATTTCTCCCAAGTCAGTGGCTTATCTCTATGCCGGCTGGAAGGCAAAGCATATTTTCTGGGTTTCCAGAAGTTCTTATGAGGGGTACGCATTTCATCGGCTGTTTGCCGGAAAGAGCAGTGTGCTGTACAATATTATAGATGTGCAGCAGATTCAGGAAAAACTCAGCCAGGATACCAACTGCTATGATTTTGACCTGATTTATGTGGGCAGACTGACCTACCAGAAAGATCCGCAGCGCCTGATGCGTCTGTGCGCCATGGTCCGGGAGAAAAAGCCGGACCTGAAGGTGGCGGTGGTAGGCGCCGGAGAGCTGGAAGAGGAAACCCGGACGGTGTGCCGGTCCCTGGGCCTTCAGGAAAACGTGCAGTTTCTGGGCTTTCAGAGCAACCCCATCAAGATGGTCCATGACAGCAAGGTCATGGTTCTGACCTCCCGGTGGGAAGGAACTCCCATGTGCGCCATGGAAGCCATGGCGGTGGGAACCCCGGTTGTCAGCACCCCCTCCGATGGCATGCGGGACCTTGTGGAAAACGGTGTCAACGGATACCTTCACACTGAGGATGAAGCCATGGCGGACGACATCCTGAAGATACTCACCCAGCCCGAGCACCGGGAGTTCCTGGGGAAAAATGGTCAGGAGCGCTTTGCCAGAATCAATGATGCCGAAGGCTACCAGAGAATTCTTGCGGATTGCTACCGCCAGGGAGTGAAAGGAACATGAGGATCGTCCAGGTGATTCCCTATTTCTGCTTTGGCGGCGCAGAGACCATGTGTGAAAATCTCAGCTATGGGCTGCGGAATCTGGGGCATGAGGTCCTGGTCATCAGCCTCTACAACCGGAAAACTCCCATCTCCCAGCGGATGGAGCAGGCGGGAATCCGGATTGTTTACCTGGATAAGAAGCCGGGGCTGGACATTTCCATGGTGTGGAAAATTGCCAATGTGCTCCGGCGGGAAAAGCCGGACGTGGTACACACCCACCTGAATACCATTAAGTATGGGGCAGCTGCCGCACGGTTGGCAGGAGTAAAAACTTGCGTCCATACGGTTCATAATGTGGCCCAGAAGGAAGCCGAGGGAAAGGCTGAAAAAGGCATCAGCGGTTTCTATTTTTCCCGGGGATGGTCGATACCGGTTGGACTGAGTCCGGCGGTGCAGAAGACCATTTCCCAGTTTTATAAGATGGACAAGGCCAAAATCCCGGTGATTTACAACGGAATCGACCTTTCCCGCTGCATTCCCAAGGAAAACTACAGCCTGAGCAAACCCATTTCGCTGCTGCACATCGGCCGCTTCAATCAGCAAAAAAATCATTTGGGACTGCTCCGGGCTTTTGCTGAAATTCAAAAAATGTTTCCCAACAGCCGCTTGGGCCTGGTGGGCGAGGGAGAACTCCGGCCGGACGTCGAGGCGGAGGCAGCCCGACTGGGTCTTCAGAATCGGGTTCGCTTTTTGGGCAGCCAGAGCAATGTTTACCCGCTGCTTCACCAGGCGGATGTTTTTTTGCTCCCGTCGGAGTTTGAAGGAATGCCCATGACGCTGATCGAAGCCATGGGCACGGGGCTGCCCATTGTGGCCACCGCAGTTGGCGGCGTGCCGGATATGCTGACAGACGGAACCAGCGCCATGCTGACGCCCTGTGATCCCGATGCTGTGGCCCGGGCCTGTGTGTCATTGCTGGAGCGGGAGGAACTGCGCCAACAGCTGGGTCAGGCGGCCAAGGAACAGAGCGTTCGGTTTTCCGCCGGATTTATGGCTCAGGAATATGTGAAGGTGTACGAAAGATAAGATTCTTTCAGAAAAGGAGTGCCAGGATGGACTTACCGCAGATTTCGGTGGTTGTGCCGGCTTACAATATTGCCCAATGGCTGCCCCGGAGTCTGGACAGCCTGCTGGCCCAGACTTACCCCAATTTGGAGATTGTGGTGGTGGACGATGGTTCCGGGGATGATACCCGGGCGGTGGCCCAGGACTATGCGGCCCGCTTTGATAACGTTCGGTTGATCTGTAAGGAGAACGGAGGTACCACTTCCGCCCGGCTGCGGGGGGTGGCGGAGGCCACGGGAACATGGATCGGCTTTATGGACGGAGACGATGAAATTGACCCGGATATGTACCGGCGGCTCATGGACAATGCCCGAAACTGTGAGGCGGATATTTCCCACTGCGGCCATCGGGTGCGGTTTCCGGACGGACGAATCAGCTATGTCCACAATTCCGGGGTGGTGCGCCGGCAGGATCACTTGACCGGGCAGCGGGACTTGCTGGACGGCGGACTGATTGAGTCCAGCCTGTGTACAAAGCTGTTCCGTCGGGAGCTGTTTGACGGCCTGGAGGAATACATGGACCGGGATATTTCCATCAATGAGGACTATTTGATGAATTTCTACCTGTTTTCCCGGGCCAGACAGTCGATTTTTGAGGATTTTTGCCCCTATTGCTACCATTTGCGCCAGGGGTCGGCGTCCTATCGGGTGCTCCACGAGCACAGTATTTTTGACCCCATCCGGGTACGCCGGAAGATTCTGGAGACATGTGAGCCGGAAATCCGAGAGGATGCCCGGCGTGCGCTGCTGCGGAATCTGCTTTTTGCTTATGCCCAGTTGTCCGAGAATCCCCGGCGGGAGTATGATTCCTTCCGTACCCGGGTCCGGGAACAGCTTCAAGGGGAGCGGGAATGGTTTTCCCTGCTTTCACCCAGAAACCGGGTTCTGGCCTGGATGATTTGCCGTGCGCCCTGGTCTTTCCGACTGGCTTACCGGACTTATGTAGCGGTATTCCGGCGGGAAGAACAGCATTGACGGGAGTATTTATGGAAGCATTGCCTTTGCTCAGCGTTGTGGTTCCGGTTTATAATGTGGAGCCCTATCTGAATACCTGTATCCGCTCCATTGCGGAGCAGACCTATCCCAACCTGGAGATCCTGCTGGTGGATGATGGGTCCACCGACCGGAGCGGGGAGATCTGCGACCAGTGGGCGGAAAAAGACAATCGTATCCGGGTGATTCACCAGGAAAACGGCGGTGCCGGCCTGGCCCGGAACCGGGCTCTGGACCAGGCCCGGGGAGAACTGATCGGTATGGTGGACAGCGATGATTACCTGCACCCCAATTTTTATGCCCACCTGTATTCTCTGATGGGGCCCCAGGTGGATGTGGCAGAGTGCGCCATCTGTGTGACGGAAGGGGAGAATGCGCCCCTGGACGACGGCAGCCAAGCCCGGGTTCAGGTGTGTTCCAGGGAGGAAGCCATGAAGCTGCACATCCGGGATCAGCTGTTCTGCCAGACCCCGCCAAACAAGCTGTACCGCCGCTGCGTGGTGGGGGATATCCGGTTCCCGGTGGGCAATCTGATTGACGATGAGTTCTGGACCTACCGGGTCCTGGGCAATGCCCGCTCTCTCGCGGCCTCATCCAGCCGAATGTATGCTTACCGGCAGCAGCCCGGCAGCGCCATGCACAAGCCGTTCTCTCTGAGAAGACTTCAGGGGCTGGATGCCAAGATGCAGCGGCTGAACTATCTTCGCCGGGAACTTCCCACGTTGGAATATGAAGCCCGGTATGATCTGTTTTTTACCTGCCTGTTTGCCATGCAGGGGTGCCAAAAATCCCTGAACCGGGAGGATCTGGCCACTGCGAAGAAAAAAATCCGGGGCATTCTGGATGAAATTACCCCCTTGGGGCCGAACCCGGAGGCAACGGCTCTGCGCAATGTGCTTTTGAAGCTGGCACAGGTCTCCTTCACCGGAACCAGCCGTCTGCTGAATCTGCTGATTGATCTTCACGTTTTGACATAAGGAGCAAACCCATGTCCACAGATTGCAAAATCACGGTATTTACCCCCACATACAACCGGGCGTATATTCTGGAGAATCTGTACCGATCCCTCCAGCGCCAGCGCTTTCACGATTTTGAGTGGCTGGTGGTGGACGACGGTTCCGACGACAACACCCGGCAGCTGCTGGAAACCTGGCAGGCGGAGTCCAATCCTTTTCCCATCCGCTATATCCATCAGGAGAATGGGGGGAAATGCCGGGCCATCAACCAGGGATTGAAGCACGCCTCGGGACTGCTTTTTTATACCGTGGACTCCGACGACTACCTGACAGACGACGCTCTGGAAAAAATTGCCCAATGGGAACAAATTCTTCCCCGGGAGGAAAAGTTCTGCGGCTTTTGCGGCAACTTGGGAACGGCGCCTGACACAACGCCTAATTCCTTGTTTCCGGAAGGCTATTTTGATGGAAACGCCTTCGACCGCTACGGGACAGTGACGGGGGAACGGGCCTTTGTCTTCTATACGGACATTCACCGTCGGTACCTGTACCCGGAATTTCCAGGAGAGAAATTCATGACGGAGGCGGTCACCTGGAACCGGATGGCCCATGATGGTTACAAACTGCGGTTTTATAATGACGTGATTTGCATTTATGAATACAAGCCCGACGGCCTGACCCAGGCAGGGTACGAGCTGTTCCTGAAAAATCCCCAGGGAACCGGGCTGTTTTTCCGGGAAAAGGCGGTTTTTTTGAAATATCCCTTGAAAACATGGCTGGGGATGTGGTATGGTTTTACCTGCGATGCCATGGACCGGTGCGCCAACCGGCAGATCGCGCAATATATCGCAATGCCATTGTGGCTGGTGCAGCCCATGAAATGGGTCCATGGACTATTACAATTGATACGGAAAAAGAGGTAACATATGGCTGATATGACGCAATCGGATTATCATATTCACATCTCGTCCCAGCACCGCTGGTTCCAGCTGAACCTGAAGGAAGTGTGGCAGTACCGGGACTTGATTTATCTGTTTACCAAGCGGAGCTTTGTGGTCTCTTACAAGCAGACCGTCCTGGGCCCCGCCTGGATTTTCCTGACGCCCCTGTTCAGCAGTATTGTACAGGCGTTTGTGTTCGGCGAGATTGCTGGAATTGAAACGGATGGAGTTCCCGTGCTGCTGTTTTACCTTTGCAGCAACGCAATATGGACCTTTTTCTCCACCTGTCTGATCAACAATGCCAATACCTTTACGGAAAATGCTTATGTATTCGGCAAAGTGTATTTTCCGCGGCTGACCATGCCCATTTCCAATATCCTATCCTGTGCCATCCGGTTTGGCATTCAAATGATTCTGGTATTGCTGTTTATGGTGTATTTTCTGATCCAGGGTCAGGTTGCACCCCATTGGGCTGCCTGGCTGCTGATTCCTTTGGAGCTGGTGCATCTGGGCGTGCTGGGGATGGGGTTCGGCATCATTGTTTCCAGCATGACTACCAAGTACCGGGATTTGGGTGTGTTGGTTGGCTTCGGCGTGTCGCTGTGGATGTATCTGACCCCCATCGTCTACCCGCTGTCCATTGCGGCGGAGGGGTGGATGAAGACCCTGCTGATGCTCAACCCGGTGACCATTCCGGTGGAGATTATCCGCTATGCGGTGGTAGGAAAGGGAACCTTCCTGTGGGGATACTACGGATTGTCCTGGCTTCTGACCTTGGCAGTGGCCTTGCTGGGCATTATGATTTTCAACAAGGTTGAGCGGACGTTCATGGATACGGTGTAAGGAGCGGGAAAGATGAAGACGGAACAAAATCGGGAAATTGCCATTCGCCTTTCCGGCGTGAAGAAACGATATAAATTGGGGCAGATCGGCGGCGGAACCCTGACGGCAGATCTGCAAAGCTGGTGGGCCAGAGTCCGGGGGAAGGAAGATCCCAATGTGACGGTGGATGTAGACCAGCGGCTCATCGGCCAGACCTTCATGGCGCTGAACGGAATCGATCTGACGGTTTACAAGGGAGAAGCCCTGGGCATCATCGGCAGCAATGGTGCAGGCAAAAGCACCATGCTGAAGCTGCTTTGTCGGGTGACGGCACCCACGGAGGGTGAAATCGACATTTACGGCCGGATCGCCTCCATGCTGGAGGTAGGCACCGGTTTCAACGGTGAGATGACCGGCCGGGAGAACGTCTATATGAACGGCACCATCCTGGGAATGACCAAGGCGGAAATCGATGCCAAGATGGAGGATATTATTGAGTTTTCCGAGGTGCGGGAATTTATTGACACACCGGTCAAACGATATTCCAGCGGAATGTTTGTGAAGCTTGCCTTCTCCGTGGCGGCCCATCTGGACAGCGAAATCATGATTATGGATGAGGTGCTGGCGGTAGGCGATGTGGCATTTCAGAAAAAATGCCTGGATAAAATGCGGGAAGCCGCAAAAAAAGAGGGCCGCACGGTTCTCTATGTCAGTCACAATATGAATACCATCCGCCGGCTCTGCGACCGGTGCATTGTCCTGGACAAGGGAAAGATTATTTTCCAGGGCAATGTGGATGACGCCATTGAGCTTTACCTGAGCAACACCCACAGCGCCTGGTCGGAGAATCAAACACGGTTTGATCTGAGCAATTCCCCCTGCCGTTCTCCCTACACTTCCGGGGATGCCCGGGTTACCTATCTGGAACTGGTGGGGAAAAACAGTGCAATGTATGCGTCTCGGGAGTCGATGAACCTGGGGATCCGGGTTCAGACAAGAAAAGCTTACGATGATCTGAAGCTTCGGATTGAGGTCCGTTACAGCGACGACAGCCCGGTGGGAACCATGCCCTGCGTTTCTCTGGGACGGTTTGACGCCGGGGAGACCCGAGACTTTCTTGTGAAGTTCTCTCCTGAGGGACTGACGAATGGCAGATACCGGATTGACTTCGTGCTGTTTGAGACAGATGAAGTGGGCAGCAGTTTTGACCAGGATCTGCTGCTGCCGGCATTTTACTGTGAGATTCAGGAACCGGAGGATATTGTGTGGAATCAGACAACCTGGGGTCACATCCGGTTTCCGGAGGCAAAGGTGGAAGCCTGGAAAGGGGTGTAACGGGCAATGGAGAAAATCAGAGTGGTGTTCGTTGTCCATCATCTGGTCTGCGGCGGTGTGGATCAGGCGCTGTTTGATCTGATTTGCCTGCTGGACAAAGACTGTTTCGCACCCTGTGTTTTCGTTCAGAATCCCGGCGGAACCTGGGAGGGTAAATTTCGGGAGGCTGGCATTGAGTTGCTATATGACTATTCCTGCCGAAAGCCCACCCGAAATCCGGTGGTCAAGGTTCAGAATCTGGCAAACCGGCTGAAGGTCAGCAAAGCATATCGTCAGGGCGGGGAAGGTCTGCTGGACATCTGCTGCCCGGATGCGGATATTGTGGTGGCATACGATGTGTGGGAAAATGAACCCCTTGTGTTCAAGAAAGGCGCCCGGACGGTACGGTATGTCCACGGAGACATCGGAACCTTTGAAAGCTATCGGGAGGATATTCTGAAAACCCGGGATTCTCTGGTGCGATACGATCGGATTGTGTGTGTGTCCGATGCGGCGTGGCACTCCTTTTGCAGTTTAAGCGGCTTGAACCAGGGCGTGGTGATGCTGCATAACCCCATCAACAGCGACCATGTTCGAAAACTGGCGGAAAAACCCACGGATCTTCCCGACGATCTTCCAATGATTTGCTCTGTAGGAAGGCTTGCTCCGGAGAAGGGGCTGGAGCGGCTGCTTCTGGTTCAGAAAAAGATTCTGGACCAAGGGGTGGACCACCGTCTGGTGATTGTGGGCGATGGGCCGGACAGAAGTTTCCTGGAACGGCTGGCCTGGGCTTTGGGGACAGAGGACCGGGTGATCTTTGCGGGTTATCAGGAAAATCCCTACCCTTATATGAAAAAAAGCAGGTTCCTGGTGAACTCCTCTTTCACGGAGGGACTTCCGGTGATTGCCATGGAGGCAATCAGCCTGGGTGTGCCGATTGTGGCGACGATTCCTTCAGTCCGGGAAGCTTTCGGAGAGGAAAACTGCGGCCTGATTACCGAAAATGATCAGCAAAGCCTGATGGAAGGAATCTGCCGGATGCTGACTGATGAAGATTATTATGAGACAATGAAGTCCGGCGCTAAGAAGCAGAGCAAAGTTCTAGACGGCAGGGCAATGGCCCGGAAAGTGGAGCAGATGTTTTTCCAGCTTGTCCCAGAAAAAGGATAAGAAGATGCTGCAATATCTTCTGCAGATGAGTGTAGGCGGGGAGGGAACAATGTGGAGAAAATATGTGTGATTGTCCCGGTCTACCGAGTGGAG
>DVKV01000207.1 GCA_018715835.1 Candidatus Faecousia intestinavium
GCCTTCCATCACGGCGACGCAGCTATTTGTAGTACCAAGGTCAATACCGATAATCTTGCTCATAATCTTTTCCTCCTATATCGCAATGCAAAAATATACTCGATTGGGGGCGATCAGTTGGCCACCTGCACCATGGCAAAGCGGACAATCTTGTCGCCGATTTTGAATCCCTTCTGGAACACCTGGGCGATGACGTTCTCCTCCAGCTCGTCGCTTTCAATGTGCATCACCGCGTTGTGCAGGTTGGGATCGAAGGGGTCTCCCACCTGTCCGAAGATTTCCACGCCCAGGCCGGTGAGGATTTTCACCAGCTCGTTCATGGTCATTTCCACGCCTTTTTTGAATGCGGCATCGGCAGTTTCCTGCTGCAATGCCCGCTCCAGGTTGTCATAAACGGGAAGCATCTTCGCCACGGCGTCGGCCTTGCCGTTGCCGTAGGAGGCTTCCTTCTCCTTGACGGTCCGCTTGCGGAAGTTGTCAAACTCCGCCGCCACCCGCAGGTGGGCGTCCCGTTCGGCGTTGTATTTTTCCTCCCAGGGGTTGACTTCCGGGGTCTGGGCGGTTTCCTCGGTTTCCGGGGTTTCCGCCGGATCCTGGGTCTGCTCCTGGATTTCTTCCGTCAGTTCGGTTTTTTCTTTATTTTCCACGTAATCGTGCCTCCTGTCATGGTTGGGTGTGGGCGGGTTCTGCTACTTCTGGTGCCGCTCGCCTTCGGGCAGCTGGGGCGTTTCCGGTTTGGTAAACATTTTGGAAAGGCTTTCAGCGAAGTAACTCAGCCGGGCGGTCACCTTGGCGTAATCCATTCGGGTGGGTCCTACCACACCGATGACACCCTGCATACCCTCGCCGATGTCAAATTTGGTCATCACCACAGAGGAGTCCTTCAGTTCGTCCGCCACGTTTTCCGGTCCCACAATGACCTTGGTACCGTTGGCGCCCCGCATCACCGCCGGCAGATTTGCCAGCGCGTCCTCGTCCATGGATTCCAGCACCCGCTGGGCTTTATCCACATCCCGGTATTCCGGCAGTCCCAGCAGCCGGGACTGGCCCGCCACCGCCACATTGGTGGCGCCCTGATTCTTCAGGGTTTCCTGAACGAAATCCAGAATCACCGGTACCAGACTGGCGGCGTTCCCTGCGGAACGCATCACTTTTTCCATCAGCTCACCGGTGAGCCCCTCCAGGGGAACCTCGGTCATGGTGGCATTGAGCAGGGCGCTGAGCAGTTTCAGGTCCGCCTCCGCCAGATTCACCGGCAGCTTGATCAGCTTGTTCACCACCTGATCCCCCGGAAGCATCAGAACCAAAATGATGTTCCCCGGCCCGGCCTGAACCAGCTCGAAGTGCTGAATGCTGGTGATGGCGGAGCGGGCGGCGGCGGTAATCGCCGGCAGGTTGGTGGCCTGGGACACCAGCTTGGCGACCTTTTCCACCATCTTATCCACCCGCTGCATCTTTTCCTCGATGGCGGTGTTGATGGAGCGGGTCTCATCGATGCTCAGCCGGTAGTCCATCATCAGCTCATCCACATACAGCCGGTATCCGGCAGCGGAGGGAATCCGCCCGGCGCTGGTGTGGGGCTGTTCCAGATATCCCATGGCAGTCAGCTCTGCCATTTCGTTGCGAATGGTTGCGGAGGAGTACTTCATGTCCGGCAGCTCGGTGATGGCTTTGGAGCCCACCGGCTCAGCGGTTCGGATGTACAGATCCACAACGGAGCGCAGGACTTTCTTTTTCCGTTCGCTCAGTTCCATGAGCCTTCCTCCTTTTTCGTTTTAGCACTCCATATCTCTGAGTGCTAAGCACACTATAGCAGAGAGTGCTAAAAAAGTCAATGGGTGCTTTTTGAATTATTTTTGAACTTTTTCCAGAAAATATACGAACAGCATCGGATGCCTCTGCCGGCCTCCGATGCTGCGTTGGGGATTATTCGGTTTTGGTGGGCTCGGCGTTCAGGGCGTCCACCACAATGTCTGCGTAGGGGTTGGCAATCACCGTCTTGTAGGTGTGGTAGATCACCATGCCGGGCTTGCCGTTGGGGATTTTCTTCACCTGCTTCACCGAGGTGACATCCACCGGCACGTTCCGGCCTCCGGTGGTCTCGGCGTAATAGGCCGCCAGCTGGGCCGCCTGGGTAATGGTGTTGTCCGGCGGGGTGGTTCCGCCGCAGGAGATGATCACATGGCTGCCGTGTACCTTGGATGCGTGGCACCAGATATCGTCCTTCCGGGCAAGCTTGAAGGTCAGCTCCTCATTCTGCCGGTTGTTCCGGCCCACATAGATGGGGTAGCCATCGGTGGAAACAAAACGCATGGGGGCCAGCTTGCCCTGCTTCACCCGTTTCTTCCCGCCGTCCTGGCGCAGGTATCCCCCGTCGGACAGCTCCCGGCGGATTTCCTCCAGCTCCGCCTCGTTCTGGGCCCGGTTCAGCTCCTCCAGCACGCTTTTCAGGTATTCCAGTTCCGTCTGCCCCAAGGAGATCTGGTGGGTCAGCTCCTTCTCGGCGTTTTTCATCCGGGTGTAGTCCTTATAAAACTTGGCTGCATTCTGCTGGGGGGAGAGGATGGGAGACAAGGGGATGTCCACCATCTTCATTTCCTCGTCGTAAAAGTCCTCGCAGGAGATCACCGTCTGGCCCTTCACCACCCGGTGGAGGTTCGCCGTGAGAATGTCTCCCAGCTGCCGCAGCCGCTCCCGGTCATAGGTGGCCTGCAGTTCCTTTTCCTGAATGGCCAGCTTCCGGGTCAGCCGGGTGCACAGATTCTGCACCGTTTTCCGGACGGACTGGCTTTTCTGCCGCATGGCGTCCTTCCGGTCCCGGAGGGTATAGTAGCCGTCCAGCAAGGCCCCGAAGGATTCCGCTTTCTGGCAGCCTCCGTACTGCCGGATGGGGCAGAAGGCAAACTGCTTGGGAGTGCCGTCCGGGGCGGCATAGTAGTAGGGCCTGGGGTGCACTCCATACTCCCGGAAAAAGTCCGCCAGCTTCCGGGCGGTATCCTCCCGGTCCAGAGCAGAAACCCGGGCATCGATGTCACCGGCGGCGAACAGCGCCGCCTCCCGGCACACCAGGGGGGACAATCCTCCCAGGGTGTCCATCAGCCGGTCCGCCAGCACATCCGCCCCGGGCCGGTCCAGAATGGCGGCAAAGTCCGGGCTTTCCAGCGGATTTTCTTTGGTCACCGGTTCCGGCGGGATGTATTTCAGCCCCGGCAGGGCGGGCCGCCGGGTTGTTTCATCCAGGCCAATCCGGCGCAGGCAGTCCAGAATCCGCCCATCGGGAGCCAGCAGATACAGGTTGCAGGTCCGGCCCATCAGTTCCGCCGCCAGCTGCTTCTGTACGGCGTCCCCCATTTCGTCGGTGCAGTCAAAGGTGAAAAACGCCGCCCGCTCCATGGGAAGCTGGGTGATTTCCGTGAGCCTGGCCCCCAGAAGGTGCTTTCGCAGCAGCATGCAGAACATGGGCGGCTCCGCCGGATTCTCCGGAGAGGCGGACGTGAGGTGGAGCCTGGGAGCAGTGGGATTCACCGCAAAAAGCAGCTTTTCCCGGCTGTCCCGGCTGCGCAGATGCAGAATCAGGGTGTCCCGGCTGGGCTGGTGGATTTTGTCCACCCTGGCCCCCAGGCACCGCTCCCGAACCTCCGCCAGTACGGCGGACAAAAAGACAGCGTCAAATGCCATGTTCCCCCTCCTGTTTCTCCGCCTCCTCCATCACGGCCCGGAACAGCTGGTTGATCCGTTTTGTCTGTCCCCCCAGATACAGGGCACCGAACAAAGCCTCCAGGCCGGTGGCCTTGGCGTACTGGGCGGGGGTGGCGGATTTGGGCACCGCGTGAACGTGAGCGTTCTTGCCCCGGCGGTAGTAAGCCAGTTCCTCCTCCGTCAGCAAAGGCAGCAGCTTGTCCACAAATTTCGCCTGAGCCGTGGCATTCACCATGGCAATGGTGTCCCGGTGGAGCCGGTCCACGGTTTTCTCCCCCTGGGCGCACAGGTACGCCCGGCAGAGGATTTCAAACACACAGTCCCCCATATGAGCAAGGCCCAGATTGGAGATGGCATCGATCTCCTGCCGGGACAGATTCATTTCAAAATAGTTTTCCATAATTTCCCCCGATTGACCAGGAATTGGGCGC
Source organism: Candidatus Faecousia intestinavium (assembly GCA_018715835.1). Taxonomy (GTDB): domain Bacteria; phylum Bacillota; class Clostridia; order Oscillospirales; family Oscillospiraceae; genus Faecousia; species Faecousia intestinavium. Next base: position 4,131 of record DVKV01000207.1, read on the forward strand.
ACAGCCCGGTAAAAATACCGCTGACAATACTGGCGGCGATGAGCACCGGCAGGTATACCACCAGCGCGGGTGTTCCGGTGATGAAAATGGCCATGGCCATCTGCCCGATGGAGTGGGCAATGGCCCCCAGGGCTCCCGCCACCCACAGCTGCTTTTTCGTCAGAATTTTCTTCACCAGCACCGTCACCAAGATAGCGCACAGCCCGCCGGCGGCGGAATAAAAAATCGTACCGAACCCGGCAAAAATCGCGCCCAGGAAAATCCGGACGAACAGCACACAGGCTCCCTCCCGGCTGCCCAGGGCGAACACGGTGAACACCGTGACGATGTTGGCAAGTCCCAGCTTCAGGCCCGGCACCGGCACCAGCGGCGGAATCTGGGCTTCCACCAGGAAAATGGTCAGCGCGATGGCGGTCAGCAGGCCCAGCAGGGTGAGCTTTCTGGTTTTCACGGCATTCCCTCCTTTTCACGCTATACCATATCAGATTTTTCCCCGGTTGTAAAGAAAGTTCCCCTCCCGAACCCGCTGGAAAGCTTTTCTGGTATATTCTATTTTTTAGTACTTGACAATACACAGTAGTTGGTATAGGATAGGAGCAGAAGGAGGGATGCTGGTGAACGCCCAGTTCAAAAAAGGCGTGTTGGAGCTGATTGTGCTGGAATCCGTCCGGAAACGGGATATGTACGGCTACGAGCTGGTGGCGGAAGTGTCCAAGGTGGTGGATGTGAACGAAGGAACCATCTATCCCCTGCTGAAGCGGCTGACCAACGAACATTATTTTGAAACCTATCTCCGGGAATCCACGGAAGGCCCGCCCCGAAAATACTATCACCTTACCGCCGCCGGAGTCCTGTACCGGGACCAGCTGGAAAAGGAATGGCTCCAATTTTCCCAACAGGTGAATGATTTTTTACAAGAGCATGGCGTCTGACCCACAGGAAGGAGTATGTCTATGAGCAAAGAGGAATTTTTGAAACAGCTGCAGGAGCGCATCCGGATTCTGCAGCCGTCGGAACAGCAGGATATCCTGGACGAATACGCCCAGCACATCCAGATGCGGATGGAAGGGGGACTGTCCGAGGAGGAAGCCATCCGGGACTTTGGCTCCCTGGATGATCTGGTGGCCCAGATTCTGGAAGCCTACCACATCAGCCCCGACTGGCAGGACCGGATCAAGGCCCCCAGTCCTACGGTAAAGGAGGCAATGGCCGCGGGTGTCGGATGGATAGAGCGGGTCCGGCAGAAAGCCCAAAGCGTCTGGGGGAACTTCCGGAGCTGGCTGTCCGGGAAATGGAACCGGATAAAAACCGCCCTGCACAGGGAAAAGCCGCCTGTCCAGCCCAAGCCGCCCAAGGAAGAATCCCACACCTTTGGAAATTGGCTGAAAAACACCAACCGGAAATTCTGGTCCCTGATGGGCGCCCTGTTTGCCTGGTGTCTCCGGACGGTGAAAGTGCTGTGCCGGTGGGCCTGGAACGCTGCTCTGCTGTGCGCTGCCGTTCCGGTCTTCTGCGCAGCGGGATTTTTCCTGATCTGCGCCGGAACCCTGACGGTGCTGCTGGTTCAGGGGTATCCGGTGGTGGGTCTGCTGCTGGGAAGTGTGGGTCTGGTTCTGTTCGGCGGCGGTGTACTGGTGTTTGCCCTCACCCTGATCTGGCGGAAACCGGCCAATGGAAACAAGGAGGTGCCCGACCATGCGTAAACTGCGGATTACTGCGCTGATTCTGGTGTGCCTGGGGCTGCTGATTGGCGGCATCGGCATTGGGATGTGCTTTGTGGAGGCTTCCAGCTTCACCTACCGGGACACCGTCCGGCTAAACATGACCCAGACCGATACCGTATTCACTTCCATCTACCTGGACGAGGAGGAAAAACTGACAGGGTATGAAATCTATGACTCCAACTCCCAGAATATTGTCCTTTCCCCCGATGCCCAGATTCCCCAGATTCAAACGGATTCCCAGTTGGAGGAAGGCGTGGTGCAGGTGGAGGTGGCGTACCGGAGTATTCCAGGCTTCACACCATATCTCTTGACGGCCAGCCTTGTAAACAACGAAGTCCAGCGCATCCTGTATATTTCAAACGGCTTTATGCAGCCAACGGCAATTTTGTCTGTCAAAGATCAGCTTCTCTCCGACATCAAAAATCGCCGGATTGGAGAATACCAATTTGCCGAGATCATCGGCGTGACCTTCACCGTGAACCCGGCAGACCGGGACAAAATTGAGCCCCTATTTGGATGACTAAGACAATCCCCCGGACGCCAGGCATCCGGGGGTTGTTATGTAAATCAGGCTTCCTGCCGGGAAATGGCCCAGATGTTGCGGATCTGGTCTTCCAATTCCTCATAGCTCCACAGCTTCCGGGAGCGCAGACGGCTGTTGGGGTCGTTGACCTGGAATTTCCCATCCTTCACCCCGGTGAGGACGATGTAGTGGCCGGTGGTGGTGAAGTCCCCGGGACCCATGGCCAAGATCACCGGATTTCCTTCCTCCAGGGCATTGGTGATCTTTTTCTTCACCAGGGGAAGTTCCGTGGCCGTCAGCCCCAGCTGGGCGGCCCCCTCGCTGATTAAGGTCCAGGAAGAGCCGGAGCCGCTGGAATAGTAGCCGCTGCGCTGAGCGAATTTGGCGATCTGGTCCGGGGACATATTGCTGTCCCCCGTCAGGTAGTAGCCCACCATAGCCAGGCAGGTGGGACCGCAGCCGGTAATGGCGATGCAGCTGCTGCCATAGTCCTGGTATCCCCACATGGGGTCCCACTGCAAAAACAAGGGCACCCCCTGGCTGTCCTGGTAGGCGGACAAATCCACTTTCACTTCCTCCCGGAAGGGATAGTTCAGCACAAAGTCCCGGGTCTCCGGGTTGCTTTCATACAAATCAATAATGGATTGGGGATACTCGCCGTAGGAAATTCCCTTTTCCTCGGCAAAGGCTTTTACTTCTTTTTCAGCGGCACTTCGGTTCGTCCAGGAGAAGGACACATCCCGATAGAAATTGTAGATTGGTTTGGCCCCCAGAAGACCGGCCAGCAATACCGCCGTCAGGACAAACAGGGCCACAAGCCCCTTTCTGTTTCTCATTTGTCTTACCCTCCTTTTGGATGGGCCTATGATACCACAGCCGGTATTAGGAAGTCTTTTCGGCTGGATTAAGATTTTCTTATTTTTCCAGGCCATCTTTCTTTGCCTGTGAAAAGGAGGGTTCTCTGCCGAGAGCCCTCCCTGGTTATGGAATTGCTTGTCATCCGGAAACCATCCCGGCCGTTACCAGGAAATCATCGCCAGCGTCCGTCCTTCGGCATCCAGATATACCACATCCTGAACCTGGTGTTCTCCCATCATGGAGAAGGCCACCATCCACACATCCGCATCCGGGTCATAGAATACCGCCGTCATATCGTGGTCACGGGGGTATTCCAACTCGGCGCGCTCCGCCGCTTCCACCGTGGTGTTGATCTCGCAGGAGATGATGTTGTGAAAGCCCTCCTGTCTGAACCGGATATCTCCAGCAAATTCCACATCCTCAGACAGATAAAGTTCCATGTCCTCTTCATAGGAAAATCTCGGTGCATCTTCTTTGCTCACTTCCAGCAGCACAAAGGATTCCTCCGTACTTGCCGCCTGCTCTTCCACCTGGGTGGCACACCCGGCAAGCAGCAGAATCACTCCAATCAGCAGCCATGCCATTGTTTTTCGCATACGGTTCACCTCCATTCCAATTTCCCATGTCTTCAGAAATATTGTAACAGATGTCCCCGTAAAAAGCAACAATTTACCCCAGAAAGCTCCTGGTTTACCGGATTTTTTTACCGTCCAGCACCGCTTCCAGCAGCTTATCCCCCCGGTAGCGCAGTGTGAGCAGAAAGAATGGTGCGTCCTGCCACAGAAGGTCCAGGAAAATATCGTCTCCCTCCCACTTGGGCAGCTGATCCAGAAATTCCCGGCTTACCCATTGCAGCTCTCCTTCGTCGCATTCTTTCAGCTCCCCAGTAAAGCCATCGGCGGTAAACAGATACATGTACTCCCCCACCGTACCTTCCTGCAGGAAGGTCACCACGCCCCGGCACCGCCAGGAGGTCAGATTCAGTCCGGTTTCTTCCCGTGCTTCCCGGAGCAGGCATTCCTCGGGGCTTTCCTCCCCCTCGAACTTGCCGCCGATGCCAATCCACTTGTCCTTGTTGATGTCGTTTTTCTTTTTCACCCGGTGGAGCATGAGAACCTCCTGCCCGCGGGTTACATAACACAGTGTGGTATTGATCACGGTTCTGCCCTCCGTACCAGGGAAATGGCGTGGTGCAGGTTCTCCACCAGGATTTCTCCGTGGCCTTCTTCCCGCTCTCCGTCCAGGGTCCAGGGCATCTCCGGGTTGGCGTAAATTTTCACCTTTTTCGCCGTACGGAAGGTAATCATCTCGCAGTTGTACACCTGATTCTGTACCGCCCGGATGCACTCGCCGATTTCCTCCAGATTCCGGGCAGAGCGAACCAGCAGCACCTCAAACAGGCCGTCACCCATGTCCACCTGCTTGGGGTCCAGGGTCAGGATTCCGCCGATGGAGGTGGAGTTGCAGATGGCGCCGAACAGGAAGTCATCCTCAATCAGCTGGTCGTCAATCTCCATTCGAATGGGTTCCTTGTGAATCTGGGAAAGCTCGGAAATCCCCCCCAGCACATAGGCGGTGTGGCCCAGGGCGTTCTTGATATTCTGGGGAATCAGGTAGCTGGATTTGGTAAAGGCACCGAAGGATGCCACATAGGAAAAATACCGATCGGCAAACCGCCCCACGTCCAGGGGCACCGGCTCCCCCTCCAGAATATCCCGGGCCGCCTGAAGCACATTGCCGGACAGCTTCAGGCTGGAAGCGAAATCATTGGTGGTACCCGCGGGAATATAGCCCACCGGGGTTTTGCAGCCGGACCGGAGCAGTCCCGTTACCGTCTCGTTCATGGTACCGTCGCCGCCGCAGCATACCACCAGATCCACCTGGCTGCCCCAGGTTTCCACCGCCTTGGCAGCGCTGCCGGGACCGCTGGTCATGGAGATGATGACCTCATACCCTGCCTGATTGAACATCAGCAGAATCTCCGGCAGGGCTTTGTTGGCTTTTTTTTGCCCGGCTACGGGATTCATTACAAACAGCATCTTTTTCATTTGCCGTCACCTCAACTTTTTCCCTATTATACCCACCTCCTCCGGAAACCGCAAGGGAGGAACCGGTCTTTTCCTGAAATGGAGCGGAAAATTAACGGTTTTTTCACATTTCCTTCCAGATGGGATTTTCAGTGGACAAATTTGGCGAAAAAAGGTATAATAAAAGAAATCTCTGATTTTCTTCACAGGTGCCGGCCTTCCGCCTTAAGCGATGGCGCTGCCGGTTCCTGAAAAACATTCTTTCCGGCGTCTGCCGGAGAAACCAGGAGGCTCCCTATGCTGAGCATACTCATCACCCTGATTCTGCTTTATCTGCTGTGCACCCGCTGCCGGGGCAGCCACCCGGGCTGGCCGGAGCTTCAGGACTGGTCCTACGCCCACCGGGGCCTCCACGACAGCCGTCTGCCGGAGAACAGTCTGGCCGCCTTCCGGGCCGCCATGGAAAACGGCTACGGCATCGAACTGGACCTGCACCTGACCAAAGACGGCAACCTGGCGGTAATCCACGACTCCCTGCTCAACCGTACCACCGGTCAGGCCGGCCGGGTGGAGGATCTGACCACCGAGGAACTGAGCCAGTACCATTTGGGAGACACCCCGGAAACCATTCCCACCTTTTCCGATGTGCTGAACCTGATCCAGGGAAAAGTACCCCTGATTGTGGAGCTGAAGCCTGTGGATGGCAACCACGACCAGCTGGCACAGATCGCCTGCAAGCAGCTGGAACAGTATCAGGGCTGCTTCTGTATGGAGTCCTTTGACTACCGGTGCCTGGTGTGGCTGCGGCGGCATCGCCCGGACATCATCCGGGGCCAGCTGGCTGAGAATTTCTTTGCCACCCGGAATGATCTTCCGGATTATGTCCGGTTTATCACCACTCACTGCCTGACCAATTTCCTTTCCGTACCGGATTTTCTGGCCTACCGCTTCGACCACCGGATGAAAACCCCCACCTGCCAGGTTGCCTCCAGACTGTGGAAGGCCAAGACGGTAGCCTGGACCCTGCGCAGCCGGGAGGATTTCGACCGGGCCAAGGCAGAAGGCTGCATTCCCATTTTTGAAAATTTCAGGCCCTGACCAAACGGCCCCGGACTTTCCGTCCGGGGCCGTTTTCAATAGTTGAGAAACCGCCGCAGCCGCTGCTCCGCCCGTTTCAGATTCCGGCACACGGTGCTCTTGTTCACCCCCCGTTCCCGGGCAAATTGGGCCTGAGATTTATTCTGAAAGTAGCAGGCAATCACCGTTTCCCGCTGCAGAGGGGTCAGTTCCTCCTCCATCACCTGCCGCAGCCGCTTCAGCTGAATCTGCCGGGGCAGACGGGTTCCCAAAAATTCCTCAAACGATGTATTTTTCATTGCGCCAGTATCCCCGGTCATAATAATGGGCAGTGAGTTCCGCCAGTTCATTCATTTCGGTGAGCATGGGCGTCAGCTCCAGAATCCGCCGTTTCAGCTGGAAAATCTCCTCCGGGTCCTGCGCCCGGGCCAGCTGCTGCCGCAGCTGCGCCAGCCGCACCCGCAGGGGCATGGCGGCGGCCTGATAGCACAGGCTCAGTTCCTCCAACGTCACGGCAGTCTCCTTTCGCAGCGCAGGCAGTGGAGGCTGGGGGCATAGCATTCGCACCCGCAGTGCTGGCAAAAGCCCCCGGGCACCGCCGCCTGTTCGTCGATAAAGAGAGAATCAGTAAATTCCAGGTACATACGCATCTTTTCCTTTCTTGCCTCATAGAATTGTTGAACGTTCTTTTCCCGGGCAGGTACCGCCTTCGGCAGAATTTCCCGGGGAAATCTGCTATACTCATGGCAGTCTTCCCCCGGCTGAAAAAACTGCTTTGCTTTTTCTCCGGTTTCCGCTATGATTAGGAAAAAGGAGGCTGGGGTATGGACGATCAATACTTTATGGAAGAAGCGCTGAAGCTGGCCCGGGAAGCCGGAGCCGACGGCGAGGTGCCGGTGGGCTGCGTGATTGTCCGGGGTGACCGGATTGTGGGCCGGGGCCGCAACCGCCGGGAGAAGGGCAAATCCGCCCTGGCCCACGCGGAACTGGAGGCCATCTCCGACGCCTGCCGGACCCTGGGGGGCTGGCGGCTGTGGGAATGCACCCTGTATGTCACCCTGGAGCCCTGCCCCATGTGCGCCGGAGCCATTGTCAACGCCCGGATTCCCCGGGTGGTCTACGGTGCCCGGGATGCCAAGTGCGGGGCGGTGCATTCGGTGTGCGCCCTGTTTGATATGGCCTTCAACCATCACCCCCAGGTGGAGTCCGGGGTGCTGGAGGCGGAATGTGCCGCTCTGCTTTCCGACTTCTTCCGGGAACTCCGGGTTCAGCTCCGCTGCCGTCCCAAGTGGAGGCCGAAGCAGCCGGAGTAATCTGTTTGCCAAAGGAGGCGGGATGTTGGACCCCCATCAGCGTTCCCTTCGGGTGGGACTGGCCGCCCTGGCCTGCGCCCTGGTATTTCGGCTGTTCAGCCTGGGCCTCCCGGAAAAGCTGGTTGCCTGGCTGGCTCAGCCGGATACAGCTGCATTTTTATTTTACCTGGAAACCGGACGAAACGTCCGGTTTTCCACATCTGAGGCGGTTTTTTCGCCGGATTTCCTGGAATCTCCCCCGGCGCAGACACCAATTCCCACCTTTTCCGGTGAGGAGGAGGTGGACCTGACCTACAGCACGGTCAAGGACCCGGACATTTCCGCCCTGCTGGAAAAGCCCCTGACCTGGGATCTGTACGGCACGGACCCCACCGTGCTGATTGTCCACACCCACACCACGGAGAGCTACACCAAATCCGGGGAAACTTACGAGGAGACCTCCTCCTGGCGGACCCTGGACGAAAACTACAATATGCTCTCCATCGGCGACCGGGTGGCCCAAGTGCTGGAAGACGCCGGAATTTCCGTCCTCCATGACCGGGCGCTTCACGACTACCCCTCCTACAACGGTTCCTATACCGACGCCCGGGCGTCCATCCAGGAATACCTGGACCAATACCCCAGCATCCAGCTGGTGCTGGACCTGCACCGGGATGCCTCCGGCAGCCTGTACAACCAGCTGCGCACCGCCGTGGAGCTGGACTCTCAGACATCGGCCCAGCTGATGATCGTCCTGGGCACCAACTACGATACCTACGAGGACAACCTTTCCCTTGGGCTGAAGCTTCAGGTCCAGCTGGAGCGGCAGGCTCCGGGCATCACCCGCCCGCTGCAGCTGCGGGCCTCCCGATTCAACCAGGATCTATGCCCCGGGGCCCTGCTGGTGGAGGTGGGCGCCGCAGGAAACACCCACGGCGAAGCCCTTTTGGCAGCTCAGGAGCTGGCCCAGGCGGTGATTGCCCTGGCCCAGGGCAGCCGATAACGTCTCAGGCCGCCTGCTCCAGCCGCTGGCGCAGCACGTTGGCCATCCGGGCGATGAACTCCCCGTTGGTGGGTTTTCCCTTTTCCGGGCTGACGGTATTTCCAAAATACCGCTGCAGCACCTCCACATCCCCCCGGGTCCAGGTCACTTCCACCAGGTGCCGGATGGCCCGCTCCACCCGCCCGGCGGTGGTGTCAAAATGGGCCGCCACCTGGGGATACAGACCGAAGGTAATGCTGTGAATGTACGTCCGGTTTTCCGCCGCCAGCAAAATGGCGTACACCGTGTATTCATGTCCGGACAGGTGATCCGGCGCTCCCAGCTCCAGCAGCAGCTGCCGGACCATTGCCTCCGGGGTAGCAGGCTGGGTTTCTTCCCGGATCAGCCGTCCCAGTTCCGTTCTGGCCTTTACCCGTTCCGCTTCTGTCTGGGCGGTGCAAAGCCGCATCAGTGCCCGCACCTGCTGTTCCAATGTTCCCATCATCGACTCCTCCTTATTGTTCCGGGGATTCTACCCGTTTTGTTGGACGGATTGTGTGGTATTCTGTTTCCGCCGAAGGAAATTGGAATACCCCGATCCGTCCGACTTTGTTTTTCTGCAAACGTCTCCAAAGAAAGTTGACGAAAGTAAGCAGTTATGGTATAATCAAGGTGCATTTAATTTGATTGCATTTGTTTTGATTACTTAAGTAACTTTCTTGCGGTCATTATACAGCTACTTTTGTCGCCTGTCAAGACACAGAAAGATTACTTTTGAAATCTCTTGCAAACTGCACAAAACGTCAGGGGGAACTTTTGTGTTTTTTACCAGATTTCAGGCATTGTGCCAGGAAAAGGGGATCAGCGTTTACCGGGCCTGCACCGACATCGGGCTGAATCGCTCCGCTGTGGCCAAATGGAAGGCGGGCGGAAAGCCCAACGGCACCACGGCAGGAAAGCTGGCGGACTATTTCGGCGTTTCCACCGACTACCTGCTGGGGCAGACCGAGGAAAAATCCCCGAACAAGCCCCTTCCCTCCGACGAGGATATCAAATTTGCCCTGTTTGGGGGAGACGGCGACATCACCGACGCCATGTATGCCGAGGTGAAGGAGTTTGCCGCCTTTGTCAAGCAGCGGGAGGCAAAAAAGAAGGAGTAACCATGCACACTCAGGCCCTCTATGACTTGGCCCGACAACAGAACATCGAGGTCCTCACCCACCCTTTGCCTCAGACCGGCTCCCTGTCCGTGATGCTGGAGGGCGGCCGGTGCTTCGTGGGGCTGGACCGTTCCGTCTGCGATGGCGCAACCCAGGAGCGGGTCCACCTGAGTCATGAGCTGGGCCACTGTGTTACCGGCAGCTTCTATAATATTTACGCCGCAGTGGAATGCCGCCAGCGCCATGAAAACCGAGCGGACAAATGGGCCATATCCACCCTGATTCCCGTGGAGGATCTGGATGAAGCCGTGGCCCAGGGCTGTACGGAGATCTGGGAGCTGGCGGAACGGTTTCAGGTCACCGAAGAGTTCATGCGCAAAACCGTCTGCTACTATGTCCACGGCAATCTGGCGGCGGAGCTGTATTTTTAGGATGCAGCACATTGTAAACCTATTTTTATTTTCTGGTTGACAATTCCAGCAGTGTTGTTGTATACTCCCCATTGTAAACAAATGCAATGAGGAGAAATGCCATATGAACACTGCTGTCACCCCCAAAATCAAAACCCTGGACATGGCCTATGTTGCCATGTTTGCCATCCTGATCGCCATCTGCGCCTGGATTTCCATTCCCATGACCATCCCCTTCACCATGCAGACCTTCGGCATTTTCCTGGCCGTGGGCGTTCTGGGAGGAAAACGGGGCTCCCTTGCGGTGCTGGTTTATCTGCTGATGGGTATCGTGGGACTTCCCGTGTTCTCCGGCTTTACCGGCGGCATTGGCTGCCTGGCAGGTGCCACCGGCGGCTACATTGTGGGATTCCTCCTGTCCGCCCTGGTGGTGTGGGCTGTGGAAGCCCTGACCCGCAGCCGGAAGACCTGGGTGCTGGTCCTTGGCATGGTGCTGGGTCTTCTCACCTGCTACGCCTTCGGCACCGCCTGGTTTATGTATTTTTACGCCCGGAGCACCGGCCCCATCGGCCTGGCCACGGCTTTGGGCTGGTGTGTGTTCCCTTACGTTGTGCCGGATCTGGTGAAAATCGCTCTGGCGCTGATCATTCGCAAGCGGCTTTCCGCCGCCATCCGGATTCGCTGAACCCTCCGCCGGGCCGGCGGGGAAAGGAAGGTTTTATGACCACCCGTGAGCAGCTTCTCACCCTGCTGGAAGAAAATCCCGGTACCTATTTTTCCGGAGAGGAAATTGCCCGACGGCTGGGCGTGTCCCGGGCCGCCGTCTGGAAAGCCATGAAGATCCTCCGTCAGGAGGGCCTTCCCATCGACGCCGTCACCAACCGGGGATATCGGCTGGCTCCGGCCAGTGACATTCTCTCCCCCCAGGCCCTGAGCGGGTATCTGCCCTTTCCGGCAGATCGGCTTACCGTGCTGAATCAGGTTTCCTCCACCAACTCCTGGATTCGGGATCGGGCGGAGGAGGGCGCCCCGGAGGGCACCACGGTGGTGGCCAACTGCCAGAGCGCCGGACGGGGACGATACGGCCGCAGCTTTTACTCCCCCGGGGATACCGGCATCTATCTGAGTATTCTGCTGCGCCCGGACCAGTACACCCTGCTCCAGGTTCCCACCCTGACCGCCGTGGCCGCGGTCACCTTGTGCCAGGCCATCCAGGAAGTCTGCGGCGTGTCCCCTCAGATCAAGTGGGTCAACGACATTTTTCTGGAAGGGAAGAAAGTCTGCGGCATTCTCAGCCAGGCCTCCATCGGCATGGAGAGCGGCTGTATGGACTACGCCGTGCTGGGCGTGGGAATCAACCTCTATCCGCCCCGGGAGCCGTTCCCTCCGGAACTGGCCTCCATCGCCGGGTGGATTCTGGACGCCCCCAGCCCCGGCTGCAAGAACCGGCTGGCCGGAACCTTCCTGTCCCGGTTCTGGCAGGTCTACACCCATCCCCAGCCGGAGGAAATTCTCCGGGAGTACCGCAGCCGGAGTCTGATTCTGGGCAAGCCCATCACCGTTTTGGAAGGCCAGCATTCCTACAAGGCCAAGGCCCTGGACATTGACCAGGATTTCCGTCTGGTGGTGGAACCGGAGGACGGGGAAATCCGCCGTCTTTCCTATGGAGAGGTTCACATATCCCTATAAAGAACACACCCACCGGCTTCGCCGGTGGGTGTGTTCTTCTTTATGGGTTCAGCAATCCCAGCAAATTTTCATCACAAAAGGCAGGATTTTCATAGGCGGCATCCAGCAGGGCGTCCAGGTTTTCTGCACTGTTTTCGATCTCCTTGGAAAACAACTGGGCCGTGGAAACCAGATCGCCCCCCAGTTCCCGCACCAGCAGGCAGCTCACCGCCGTCAGGGTCACCCGGCTGTTCAGGTCGTAGTCCGACACCGCCTGAAGCCAGTACCGCCGGATCAGATACCGGGCCAGAGCCAGATGCCCAGGCTCCCATGAACCGGGCCGGGGATGGTCCAGCCGCTGCCGCCACCGGGCGGTGAGAATCTCCAGTCCCCGGAAGCAATCCAGAATTCCTTCCATCCTTCCGTCTCCCCCCAGCCGCACCGCCTGATCCAACATATCCTCCGGCAGTGCTTCGGGCATCCGCCCTTCGTCCAGGGCCGCCTGCACTTCCCGGCCCCAGATCAGCATCAGGGTCAGGCGCTCCCCCACCGACCAGCGGGAATCTTCCAGCAGTTTCAGGGCGTGTTTCCGGCCCGCCAGCAGGATTTCCATGGCTTCCCCGTCATATTCCCCCTCCCCGTCCCCGGGGAGGTTCTGTTCAACCCAACGGTCTTCCCCGACCTCCAGAATCCAACGGGCGGCCTCGGGGCAGCTCAATTCCAGCTGACGCTCCTGAAAATCTCCGTAATCGTGGGTAATTCTGGGAAATTCCCGGCAGGTTCTGCACAGGGCGTCATGGCCCAGCTCCGCCTGAATGGCGCACAGCCCATCCTTCCGCCACATGGGGCACCGCTCATCGTTCAGTTCCAGAACCGTCTCTCCGTCCCGGTCAACCAGGGCTTTTCGCAGCCGATCTCCCAGTTCTCCCGAAAGGCCCCGGTAAAATTCCGCAGCGGATTGCTCCACCTGAATTTCCCATTCATGGCAGCAGCTGTCCGGGCATTTTCCCGCCAGGCACTGAAATGTTTCAAAATAATCCGGCTGAGCAATCTTCATATTCTTTTCCCTTCTTATACAGCATAAAAAGGCGCACACCCAACCGTGTGCGCCGAATGGATCAGGGATTGGGCCGGATGGCCTTCATAATCGCCAGGACCTCCTGCAATGTCTGCTTGCTTCCGCTTACCGCCACCTGCAGCTGGGTCAGCTGGCTCATGGCCTGATCCGCCATCTGGGTGATGTTGTCGGAAAGCCCCTCCACCTTGTTGGTTGCCTCCGTCAGAACCCCGTTGGCCTGATGGTAGATCAGCTCCGCCCGGCGTTTGGCGGCATACTCCACCGCCTCTGCCCGGCGATAGGCAGACAGTTCGGGGTCCACAATATCCGGTACCGGGCTCTCCGGTTCCGGATCTTTCTCAGCCGGCTGCCGGGCCTGCTCCAGTTCCTGCTGCGCCTGCTCCAGTTCCTGCCGGACCTGTTCCAGCTGGCGGGTCAGTTCCTCGTTTTCCGCCTCCAGAGCGGCGATGCGCTGCTGGGAATCCTCCGGCTGCTGGGCCGCACGTTCCCGCAGTTCCTCCGCCTCCGCGGTAAGCTGCTGGATCTGGCTCTGGTGTCTGGCATTCAGGTATTCCAAATAATGCACCACGTCTTCCCGGTTGAAGCCGTTGAAAGCGGTGCGGAAATTCTGGGACTGGGCCATGGCAGGCGCCTCCTTTTACTCTGGGAAATTCCACTCTTTTCGGGCATTATATCACATCTGCCCCGGAAGCACAACGGGAAAAGCCAAAAACACAGGAAAATTTCCCCAGTTCACTCCCAATCGCAGCACAGGACCTGCTCGAACTCAAACCAGTCCCGGGTCAGATCCAGCACCATATCCCAGGCCCCATCCTCCAGGAACCGGTGACTGGCCCCGGGGATGATCACCAGCTTGGACTGCTCATTCATCTGCCGGAACAGCTGAATATCCGCCATGCGGATGTAGTCATCCTTTTCCCCCTGGAGGATCAGCATGGGAATGGGGTAGTCGGTCATAACGCTGTTGGCCTGCAGGTCCTCATAGAAGCTGTAGGACAATTCAAAGGGCCGCTGGGCATGAATGGTGATCTGATCCAACGCAAACAGGGAATCGGCGGTCATCCGGGTCATGGCCAGCAGGGTTTCGTCCATCCGCACCGAAGGGGTCTGCACCACCAGCTTCACCTGGCCGGGCAGCTCCAGCAGTTCTTCCAGCGCCAGCAGGGTAATGTAGGCGCCGAATCCGGTGGCGAAAATACACAGGTCCGTCACCTGGGGGTATTGTTCCTTGGCCCAGCGGCTCACCGTGATCAGCGTGTCCACACAGTTGCGGACAGTAAAGGCGCTGTCGTCCATGGGATTTTCTCCATGGGCAGGGAAATCAAAGCGAACCACGGCGGAGTAAAACAGGTTCATCTCTTCCGCCAGAGAGGTCTGGATGTCGTCCATGGCGCTGCCGCCCAAACCGTGAACCCCCAGCACCACCCGCTGAATCAAACCGTCCTCCGGCTCGGAAACTTTACAGGGAATGCGCAGATTCCACTGGGAAAGCAAAACGGATTTGACCATGGCACGTTCTTCCTTTCCAGGCGTTTTCGGCCCGATTTTCGTAGAATAGATCCATATTACCAGATCATTTCTGTCTTTTCAACTGTTTTCTCCGGGAATCAGCTTTTCCAGGGGTTTTCCCTTGGCCAGGCCGTCCACCAGCTTGTCCAGGACCCGGATCTGCCTGGTCAGCGGATCGGCAATCTCCTCCACCCGGACGCCGCAGATTTTCCCGGTCACCTGCTGGCTCAGGGGATTGATGGCCGGAGCATTGCGGAAAAAGTCCCCGTAAGTCACCGTTCCCTCCATACATTGCTCCAGCTCCTCCGGGGAATAGCCTGTCAGCCACAAGGTCAGCCGGTCCACCTCCTGCCGGGTCCGGCCCTTCCGCTCCGCCTTGGCAACCAGCAGGGAATACACCTGGGAAAACGGCATTTTCAGAACACGATCCATAACCATTCCTCTTTTCTTCCCTTAAGGGAAAGATTCTTGTATTTTTCATAAAATACAGTATAATAAAGGGAGAATTTCCATAGAAGGAGGCATCCGCCATGAAACAGCTGTTTGCCCTCGCCAACGCCTACATCGGCTCCCGGGACTGGAAAGTACTGGCCCTGGTGAAGTTCTGCCTGGCCTCCCTGGGGCTGCTTCTGGGACTGAACGTCCCTGCCCGGCACCGGAAAACCATGTTCTGGGGCGCATTGGCAGTGTTTTTGTCCACCTGGTTCCCTCTCATGGCAGATTTCGGGAGTTTCTCCCGGAAATATTGGCTGGCCCACCGCAAAGACCGCTGAATTTCCATGGGCCGGGCGTCACCGCTTTGACCGGGAGAAGGCCGCCGCTTCGGCAATCCAGTCCAGAAGTTCTGCGTCGATTTCCTCCTCTGAGCCAATCATCACATGGTGGGTCCACCGGTTTGGATAGGGCTCCACCGCGGCATCAATCCGGGGAGATTCCTTCCGGTAGTTCAGTCCGAAACTCACGGTGAGATAGGGCTTCGGCCGCCGGGCCGCCGGACGGACCGGCAGGAACGAGGCAAAGGCAAAGCCCCGGGGATTGGCGAAGGTAATCTGGGTCCTGGCGGTTTTCACCGTCACACCTGGCACCCGCCGGAGGATTTCCTCCTCCAGGCGCTGATACAGGCCCATGGCCCGGGAATGTTCTCCCGAAAAGGAAAGGATATCCGCTTCCACAATTGCCCCCCCTTTCCCCCATTATACCAGCGAATCCGGGGAAATGCAACGTTCCCGCCCTCCCCGCCGGAGCAGATCTTTGTTGCAAACTGGCGCAAATGTGGTATGATAGAGCAAATCACCGCTGCGGCTGTAGAAGGAGGCTGCCATGACCGTACAAGCTGCCATTGACGAATACGCCCTGGCGCTGCGTCAGGGTCAGAAGGAATACCGGGAACTCCTGATGTCCGGACGGAACCCCCATCCGGCGGTACTGGATGAAATTCTCCCCGAAGGCGTGGGAGAAAGCGCCGTGGATGTGGGTCTTGTGGAGATTCCTGCAGAGCGGATCATCGGCGTGAAAACTGCCGGACGGATCACTGCATTCACCGCGACCTTCAAACCGCTGCTGGATTCCAAGTCAGAGTTTGCCGCCAAGTGGATTGCGCTGTGCGACGCCCACCTGGGAGACACCGGCATCACCGACCCCATTCTCTGCTTCGAATACCTGGGCAACTTTTACGTTCAGGAGGGAAACAAGCGGGTCAGCGTTCTGCGGCACTTTGGCTCTCCCCGGATTCCGGGCAACGTCACCCGGATTCTGCCCAAAGCCTCAGATTCCCCCCGGATCAAGGCATACGGGGAATTTCTGGAGTTTTACAAGGCGTCCAAGCTGTACACCGTCCAGTTCCGCAGACCGGGCGATTACGCAAAGCTTCTGGCCCACCTGGGCAAGCACAGCGGCGAGTCCTGGAGCGAGGATGAGCGGCGGATGTTCAACGCCTATTTCCACTATTTTCTGGATGCCTTCCAGAGTCTGAACACCACCCGGGTGGACTTGCTTCCCGAGGAAGCCCTGCTGCTGTGGCTGGAACTGTACCCCTTCAGCGACCTTGGGCAGCTTTCCGCCGCCCAGCTGAAGAAAACCGTGGCCCAGCTGTGGGAGGACATGGTCTCCACTTCCCGGGACGATTCCGTGAAGGTTCAGACCAAGGCACTGGATGACACCCGGAGTTCCTTTGTCACCCGGCTGCTTTCCGGATTGGAGCAAGTGCAGGTCGCCTTTGTCCACCAGCTCTCTCCGGCAAAGAGCGGCTGGACCCTGGGCCATGACGAGGGCCGAAAGTATCTGGAGAAGGTCTTCGGAGAGCGGATTCTGGTGCGCACCTACAATGACGCCAACTCCCCGGAGCTGGCGGAGCAGGCCATTGAGCGAGCCGTCAGCGACGGAGCTCAGGTAGTCTTTACCACAGCCCCTCCCCTGAGCCGGGCTACCCTGAAGGCCGCCGTCAAATACCCCAAGGTGCGGTTTCTCAATTGCTCCGTAGACCAGCCCTACTCCAGCATCCGGACCTATTACGGGCGGATTTACGAAGCCAAGTTCATCACCGGCGCCATTGCCGGTGCCATTGCCGGCGATGACCGGATCGGCTACATCGCCTCCTACCCCATTTTCGGCATCCCCGCCTCCATCAATGCCTTTGCCCTGGGCGCCCAGCTGACCAACCCCCGGGCACAGATTGAGCTGCGGTGGTCCTGTGTAGCGGGAACGCCCCAGGCGGACTTTTTCGCCGACGGCATCCGGGTGATCTCCAACCGGGACGCGCCGGTGCAGTCGGATATGTACCTGAATTTCTGCAACTACGGCACCTATCTCATGGGTGATCGGGGGGATCTGGTTCCCCTTTGTTCTCCCACCTGGCTGTGGGGCAATTTCTACGAATTTGTGCTCAGCAGCATTCTCTCCGGCGGCTGGAAGCGGGAAAAAGGCATCGCCACCGCTCTGAACTACTGGCTGGGCATGGACAGCGGTGTCATCGGCCTGAGTCTGTCGGACAAGCTGCCTGAAGGCCTGCGCCAGTTGGCGAAAATTTTGCAGGAGGGGATCACCGACGGCTCCATTGAGCCCTTCCGGCGGCGGATCGTGGCTCAGGACGGCACCGTTAAAAACGACGGGACCCGCTGCTTCCTGCCGGAAGATCTTCTGCATATGGACTGGCTGTGCGACAACGTGCTGGGAGAAATCCCCCGTTTCGAAGACATTCTCCCCATGTCCCGCTCGATGGTGCGGGAGCTGGGTATTTACCGGGAGCAAATCCCGGCAGAATAAAAGGGGGTGAAACCGGTGAAAATCTTAGCAATATCCGATGAGGAATGTCCCGCTCTGTGGGATCACTACCAGCCTGGACGGCTGCGGGAGTACGATCTGATTCTCTCCTGCGGGGATCTGAAAGCCAGTTACCTCAGTTTTCTGGTAACCATGGCCCGGTGCCCGGTGCTCTACGTCCATGGAAACCACGACACCCTTTACAGCAAGCTCCCCCCGGAGGGCTGCGACTGCATTGACGATCACATTGTCACCTTCAACGGTCTGCGGATTCTGGGTCTGGGCGGCTGCCGCCGGTATCATCCCGGCCCCCACCAATATACCGAGCAGCAGATGCGCGCCCGGATCGCCCGGCTGCGCTGGAAGCTCCGGCTGATGGGCGGCGTGGATATTGTGGTCACCCATGCTCCCCCGGAGGGCTTGGGCGATGCGGAAGATCCCGCCCACTGGGGCTTTGCCGCCCTGCGGGATCTGCTGGACCGGTATCAGCCTGCGCTTCTGATTCACGGTCATGTCCATATGCGCTACGGCGTCAATGTTCCCCGGGAGCTGGAATACAACGGGACCCGGATCATCAACGCCTACGAGCGCTACGTTATTGAACTTCCCGACCGGCAGACGGATCTGAAAGATTACGGTCAGGTGCGCTACAAAACCCGGCGCAGATCCGGCGGGATGGAACTTCCGCTGAGTTTTCACAATTTGAGGTGATTCCGATTGGCATTTTCTGGATTCTCGCCGGAGACCATTGATTTTCTCTGGGGCATCCGCATGAACAACAACCGGGAGTGGTTCCAGGAAAACAAGGATCGGTACGTCCGGTTTCTCTATGAGCCCATGAAGGCTCTGGGCCAGGAGCTGTTCGCTCCCTTTTCCCAAAACAATATTCTCAAAGTCAGCCGGATCTACCGGGACGCCCGGATGCACCCTCCAACCCCTTACAAGGAAAGTCTGTGGCTGTGCATCCGCCAGGATGTGGACTGGTGGGCGGAAAACCCCTGCCTGTTCCTGGAGATCCGGCCCGAGGGTGTGGAATACGGCTTTTTCTACTACCATCCCCGCACCCAGGTGCTGGAGGATTTCCGGCGGCGGATCAGCGCCCGGCCGGATGAATTTCTCACCCTGGTTGCCCGGACGGAGGAGGCAGCGGGCATGCCCCTTTCCGCCCAGTGCTACCGCCGTCCCAAGCCCACAGATAACCCTGCCCTGGCCCCCTACTTTGCCTGGAAGGGGGAAATTGGCTGCATCCGGGAAGTTGCTCCCGGTCCCGAAATGTTCGGCCCGGAACTGAAAGACCAGGCGGCAGACTTCTTCCGGAAGCTCAGCCCCCTGTTCACATATTTCAACCAGTTCGCCGTCTAACGCTTCCCATGACGCAGCCCCGGCAGGCTGCGCCGGATTCTCAGCAAAAGGAGAGACACGACCATGAAAAATACCATCTTTACCGGTATGGCTACCGCCATCGTCACCCCCATGACCAAGACGGACATCGACTACGACGCCCTGGGCCGTTTCCTGGACTTCCAGATTGACAGCGGCATCAACGGCATTGTGGTCATGGGCACCACGGGCGAAAATGCCACCATTGAGCCCGAGGATCAGGACAAGGTCATCCGCTTCACCGTGGAAAAGGTGGCCCATCGGGTTCCCGTGATTGCCGGTACCGGCACCAACAACACCGCTCATGTGCTGCACAACACCCGCAACGCCTGCGCCGCCGGTGCCGATGCGATCCTGGTGGTCACCCCTTACTACAACAAAGCCACCCAGAACGGTCTGATTACCCACTTCACCGCCGTGGCCGATGAGTCCACCGTTCCGGTGATCCTCTACAATGTCCCCGGCCGTACCGGCTGCAACCTGCTGCCCAAGACCGTGGCAAAGCTGGCGGAGCATCCCCGGATCGCCGCCATCAAGGAAGCCACCGGCAGCCTTGCCCAGATGGTGGAAATCATGGCCCTGTGCGGGGATAAGATTGACGTGTACTCCGGAGAGGATGCCCTCACCGTGCCCATGATGGCCATGGGCGCTGCCGGCACCATCAGCGTGCTGAGCAACGTGGTGCCCGCCCAGGCGGTGGCCATGACCAACGCCTGTCTGGCCGGGGACTACAAAACCGCCGCCCGGCTTCAGTGTGAGCTGCTGCCCCTGACCAACGCTCTGTTCAGCGAAGTCAACCCCATTCCCGCCAAGGCCGCCGTGTCCGCTATGGGCTTCGGCGAGGAGAATCTCCGTCTGCCTCTGACGCCCATGGAGGATGCCAACCGCCAGAAGCTGTTTGAAGAGATGAGAAAGCTGGGTGTGAATGTATGAAAGCAGTCATTTGCGGCGCCAACGGCGCCATGGGAAAGCTGATCTGCGGCATTCTGGGTGACGAAGTAGTGGGCAAGGTCAGCCTGGACGGAGAAAACGGCGTTCCCCAAACCTTTGAGGAACTGGGCCCCGTGGAAGCGGACGTGGTCATTGACTTCTCCCACCACAGCTCCATCCGCGACGTGCTGGCCTACGCCAAGAGAATCGGCGCAGCGGCAGTGATCGGCACCACCGGCCACACCGAGGAAGAAAAGGCCATGATTTCCGATGCCGCCCGGGAGATTCCGGTTTTCTTCACCGGCAACGTGAGCCTGGGGGTAGCGGTGCTGTGCCGCCTGGCCAAGCAGGCCGCCTCCTTCTTCCCGGACGCAGACATTGAGATTGTGGAAACCCATCACAACCGGAAGGTGGACGCCCCCAGCGGCACCGCCCTGATGCTGTTCGATGCCATCCGGCAGGTGCGCCCCCAGGCGGTGGCCAACTGCGGCCGTAGCGGAGAATGCAAGCGCACCAAGGAGGAAATCGGTATTTCCTCCCTGCGGCTGGCCAACGTGGTGGGCATTCACGAGGTGCATATCCACACCGGCACCCAGTGCCTGACCCTGAAGCACGAGGCTGTTACCCGGGCCATGCTGGCTGACGGTGCGGTGGACGCCGCCCGGTTCATGCTGGGCAAGCCCAAGGGCCTTTACAACATGGAGGACATTCTGGGCTGAATTCCAGGCCCACCGGCAAGGAGGAATCAGATGCAGGTAACCTATATGAACGGCGCGGGCAACGACTTCATGGTGGTGGATGCCCGGGGCAAATCCCTGGATTTTTCCCGGCTGGCCGTGGAGTACTGCGGCATCACCGGCGCCGATGGCTTTATGGCGGTAGATGACTCCGATCAGGGAGATTTTCGTCTTCATTTTTACAATTCCGATGGTTCCCGGGGGGAGATGTGCGGCAACGGCGCCCGGTGCATCTGCCGGTTTGCCTATGACCTGGGCATTGCCGGGCCGGAGATGGTGGTGGAAACCGACGCCGGGCTGGTGCATGGCTGGCGGCTCAGCGAAAACCAGTACCGGGTGAAGCTGAACAATCCCGGGATTCTGGATCTGAACCGGAAACCGGGGATTGCCTATGTAGAGCTGGGCAATCCCGGAGTTCCCCACGCTGTTGCCCCCTACTCCGGGGATCTGTGGAAGGACAAGGAGTCCCTCCGGTCCCGGATGGAGGCGCTGCGCCATGACCCGGCCTTCCCCAAGGGGGCAAACGTCAACTTCTACCAGGTGCTGCAGCCCGGGGAAGTGCGGATGCTGACCTTTGAGCGGGGGGTGGAGGACTTCACCCTGGCCTGCGGCACCGGCTGCGGGTCCACCGCCTGCGCCCTCTGGATGTGCAATCAGCTGCCCGGAGGGGTACTTACCGCCCACAACCAGGGCGGCACCCTGACCCTGACGGTTCAGGGCCGGGAGGGTCAGATCCAGGCTCTCTACCTGGAAGGCCCCACGGAAGTGGTGAGGCTGTTCCCCGATCTATAACAATCCGGGCGCGTTTCGAAGAGCGCATCCCAGCAAGACAAAAGCTCACAGAGTTTGCCGCCGTTGGCGGCAAATAAAGTCAAAAAATGTTTTCTGCCAGGGCGTGTACCTGGCAGAAAACACTTCTCAGGCTGCAAGTGTGGAATTTGTCCCCCATCGGGGGACAAATTATGCGCGCAGCAGACTGCAAAAACCTGTTGAAAAGCCCCGAAGGGGGTTTTCGACAGTCTGGGGCGCGTTCTAAAGAACGCGCCCTTTCTTTTTATCTTCCCATCAGCTGAGCAAGAAGCATACAGTGATTTTCTTCCCGTCGGGACAGTTCCCGGTAGACGCAGCCCCACTCTGGCTCCCCCCACCGGGCGGTGTACTCCGCCGCCGCCTTTCTGGCCCGGTGATAGGACTGGGTCAGTACCTGATCCACCGTTTCCCGTCCCACGGGAACGGGCTGCACCCGGCCCGGATGCTGACCCTGGAGCCGGCACAGTCCCTTCAGGCAGGCCAGGGTTTCCAGGCTCTCCCGGTAAAGCCGGGCGGCAACGCTCCGATGCTCCGGCGGCAGCGCCCCCATCAGATACCGGTATGCCCCGGCGGACTGGGCAGCCGGATTCAGCAGCTGCTGCCAATCTGCCTCCGCCCAGGACTGGGCCGGAGCCATTACCCGCTGCCACACCTGCCGCTCCTTGTTGAAATTTTCCATTTTCCTTCCCTCCTTCTGTTCCAGTATAGCGGGATTCCGGGAAATTTTGCCGGACCCAGGGAAAATTATCTTCCCTTTTCCGTTCATTTGTGCTATAATGGAAAAAAATCTATCCCGGAACCATCCCAAAGGAGGCGCCGCCATGCCCAGAACCAGCAACAAGGCCGAAGAAATCATGGATTATGTCAACCAATTTATTCAGGAGAACGGCTATTCCCCATCCGTCCGGGAAATCGGCGCCGCTGTGGGGCTGCGCTCCACGGCCTCGGTAAGCTATCACCTCCAGGCCCTCCAGGATAAGGGGCTACTCCAGTCCCCCGGGGCAAAGGGGCGCAAACGGGCATTGGTCACCGGTGCCCGGCCCGGTCAGATTCCCGTAGTAGGCGTGGTCACCGCCGGTGTGCCCATTCTGGCGGTGGAAAATCAGGAGGGCACCCTGCCCTGGCAGGAGGCGGACTGCTTCGCCCTGCGGGTCCGGGGAGACAGCATGATTAACGCCGGAATTCTGGACGGGGACAAGGTGGTAGTCCGGCCCCAGCCCACCGCCGACGACGGCCAGATCGTGGTGGCCCGGATTGAGGACGAGGCCACGGTAAAGCGGCTGCGCCGCCGGAACGGTCAGGTCTGGCTCATGCCGGAAAACGACCTCTATGACCCCATCGACGGCACCTATGCCGAGATCATCGGCATTGTCCGGGGCGTGGTCCGGGAATACTGATGTATTTATTTTGCGGACAAATGTCCGCTGTCAGAAAAATAATGCTTGACAAATTTGCACCCATGGTGTATAAAGAGCATAACATAACTTGAAACCACAGAAGCGGGAGTAAAGCTGCAGGCGCATCCACAGAGAGTTCCGCACAGCTGAGAGCGGAGCGAAAAGCGGGGCAGCAAATGGGCCGCTGAGGGCAGGGAGAACAGGATTCATCCTCAGTATCTTCTGACGCATTGCCAGCGTTAACGGGCAGCCGGTGTGTTGGCACCGGGCAGAGCGGTCGGATTTTTCCGGCAAACAAGGTGGTACCGCAGAAATTGTTTTTTCTGTCCTTGTTCCCCTCAGGGGAACAAGGACTTTTTGTTTTCGCAAGGAGGAATGGCTATGATGAAGAAGCTTCCCGGGAGACGATGGTGACGGTCAATCGCCCCATCCAAAATCCACACAATTTTCCATTGAAAAAGGAGTTCTGAATATGAAAAAGCTTATTTCTCTGATCCTGTCCCTGAGTTTGATTGCCGCCCTGTTTGCCGGCTGTTCCTCCTCCCAGTCCCCTGAAACCACCCCCGCTGCCGCAGATTCCACCCAGGCAGCAGAAGAAACCCAGGCTGCCGACCCCGCTGCCCAGAGCTTCACCGTTGCCGTGGTACAGCAGATGGACCACTCCTCCTTGGACGAAATCCGCAACGCCATCGTGGCTCAGCTCAACGCCCTGGCTGCGGAAAATGGTTTTGCCATTACCATTGAGGAGTACAACGGTCAGAACGATTCCTCTGTGCTGAATCAGATCGGCGCTCAGGTGGTCTCTGACGGCGTGGATATGATTATCCCCATCGCAACCACCGCCGCCCAGTGCATGGTCACCGCCGCTGACGGCACCGACATTCCCATTGTCTATGCCGCCATCTCCGATCCCGAGTCCGTGGGCCTCACCGGCATTCCCACCGTCACCGGCACCTCCGATGCCTTGAACACCCCCTTCATTCTGGACATGATGCTGGCGGTTCAGCCCGATGTAAAGACCGTGGGTCTGCTGTACTCCAACTCCGAAGCCAACTCCGCCACCCCCATTGCCGAAGCCAAGGCCTACCTGGAGGAAAAGGGCATCGCCTATCTGGAAAAAACCGGCAACACCACCGATGAAATCGTCACCGCCGCCTCCTCCCTGGTGGGTCGGGTAGAAGCCGTATTCACCCCCACCGACAATGCGGTCATGGGCGCGGAAGGCGCGGTAGCGGAAATTCTCCGGGATGCGGGCATCGCCCACTACACCGGCGCTGACTCCTTCGTCCTCTCCGGAGCATTTGCCACCTGCGGCGTAAACTACACCGAGCTTGGCACCAAGACCGCCGACATGGCCGTTAACATTCTCCTGGGCGGAGAAATTCCCGAATTCCACGTCATGGACGGCGGCATCATCACCGTAAACACTGACACCGCCGAAGCCCTGGGCATCGTGTACAACGGCTTTACCAACATGGTGGACACGGTTGTCGAAGTGGCATCCGAGGAATGATTTCCTCTCAATCCAGAAACCCGTGGGAGGGCCGATTGGCCCTCCCCGCAGGCCGTAAGAACCTGATTTTGAAGGAGCCGATTCCATGATATCCTCTGCCGTTATTTTCAGTGCCCTGGAGCTGGGCTTTTTGTACGCCCTGGTGGCCCTGGCCCTGTTTCTCAGCTTCCGGGTGCTGAACATCGCCGACATGACCACCGACGGAGCCTTTACCCTGGGCTGCGCCGTGTCCGCCACCATCGCCGTGGCAGGCCATCCCCTGCTGGCCCTGCCCGCTGCCATGCTCTGCGGCGCCTGTGCCGGCGGCGTCACCGCCCTGCTGCAAACCAAGCTGAAAATTCCCTCCATTCTGGCGGGCATCATCACCAACACCGGCCTGTACACCGTGAACCTGGCGGTGATGGGCTTTTCCTCCAATGTGAACATGATGCGCAGCGAAACCCTGTTCACCCTGGTGCAGCCCTACCTGGGCAAGGTCTACAAGCTGCTGCCTGTGGCGCTGATCACCCTGACCCTGGGCGTGCTGCTGGTGCTGTTCCTGAAAACCCGGCTGGGTCTGAGCATCCGGGCCACCGGCGACAATCCGGACATGGTACGGGCCTCCTCTATCAATACCGGCTTCACCATCACCGTGGGACTGTGCATCGCCAACTCCCTGACCGCCCTGTCCGGCGCGGTGCTGGCCCAGTACCAGAAAACCGCCGACATCAACCTGGGCACCGGCATGGTCATCATCGGCCTGGCCTCCCTGATCATCGGCGAAACCCTGATGCCCCGGGGCCGTCTGTGGCGCAAGGCTCTGGGTGCAATCTTAGGCTCCATCATCTACCGGTTCATCATCGCCCTGGCACTGCGGATGGATCTGCCCAGCGAATGCCTGAAGCTGATCTCCGCCACCATTGTGGCCCTGGCCATCGGCCTGCCCGCCATCAAGGGCGCCATGAAGCCCGCCACCAAAAACGCTGTGAAGGAGGGCAATTAAGATGCTGAAGCTTTCCAATCTGTCCAAAACCTTCAATCCCGGCACGGTAAACGAGAAAAAGGCGCTGTCCAATGTGAATCTGGAGCTGGCAAAAGGAGACTTTGTCACCATTCTGGGCTCCAACGGGGCAGGAAAATCCACGCTGTTCAACGCCATCGCCGGTTCTTTTCCGGTGGACGAGGGCACCATCCGGCTGGACGGAGTGAACATCACCAACCAGCCGGACTACAAGCGCAGCAAATACATCGGGCGGCTGTTCCAGGACCCGCTGAAAGGCACCGCCCCCAACATGACCATTGAGGAGAATCTGGCCCTGGCCTATATGCGGGCCAGCGAGGGCAGCTCCCCCTTCTCCATGATCTCCCGCCGGGAGCGGAAGGAATTCCGGGAGAGGCTTTCCCAGTTGGAACTGGGACTGGAAGACCGGATGGAAAGTCCGGTGGGTCTGCTTTCCGGCGGCCAGCGCCAGGCCCTGACCTTGCTGATGGCCACGGTGGTCACCCCCAAGCTGCTGCTTCTGGACGAACACACCGCCGCCCTGGACCCTGCAACGGCGGAGAAGGTTCTCGCTCTGACCCAATCCATTGTAGCGGAGAACCAGATCACCTGCCTGATGATCACCCACAACGTGCCCTCGGCGCTGGCCCTGGGCAACCGGACCATTATGATGAGAAACGGCACCATCACCCTGAAACTGTCCGGGAAAGAACGAAAGGCCATGACCACCCAGCGTCTGCTGGATCTGTTCCACAGCCAGGGCCTGGAAAGCGACCGGATTCTGTTCAGCGCCGGTCCGGAATCCTAACGATAAATCCCCCGGAGACGTATCTCCGGGGGATTTATCTTACAGATATTGTTCGATGCAGTACCGGCGGCGGTTTTTTGTGCTTTCCCCATATTCGATGGCCTTTTGGGGGCAGCGATTGATGCAGGCCATGCACTGGTAGCACTTGTCCCCCCATCGGGGTTTCCCATCCGCCATTGTAATGGTTTTGGCGGGGCAGAGAGCGGCGCACTGTCCGCAGCCCACGCAGCGGTCGGTGACAGCAAAGGGTTTGGTGCTTCGAGCGTAGCCGTTGAAGCCCTTGTTGATCAAATTGGATTTCAGGAAGGCCAGCTTTCCCTCCTCCACCCGGTATACCCGCTCCCGGCGGCCGATCTCCCCGGCGATGGTCTCCAGCAACTTCCTGGCGGCAGCCAGCTTCTCCCGGACTTCCTCCGGGGCGTCCAGCTCCGAACCCACCACATAGTTGTTGGGCATTGCCAGGCTGTAGCTGCTGTCCAGAGGGAAAATCTTGGACAGTTTTTTCATGGCCTGACCGGCGTCGGCGCCGCAGGTACACAGGCCGAAGGTGAAGGCATCCGTCTTTGGAAGCTTTTTTACAAAGTCCAGCATGGGCTCCGGCACGCCCCAGGCGTAGATGGGAAACACCAGCCCCACCCGGGCCTCTCCCGTCAGGTTGGGAATTGTCCCGTCCAGAATGGATTTTGCCGTATCCCCCAGGCTTTCCGCCAGGGTCTGGGCTGCCCAGCGGGAATTTCCCGTCCCGGAAAAGTAAAAAATCATGATGCTGTCTCCTTTCGGCCCCGGAGCCCCGGGCATTTACTCCCATTATATCTCATTCATCTGTCAAAAACAAGGGCCGGAGGATTTCTCCGGCCCTTCCATTTTTATTTCTCCGGGGGATAGAGTTTGGTTCCGTCCCGCAGCTGGACATAGTCCACTTCCTCCAGGACAATGGGGCCAGTCAAAAAACAGGTTGCCCCCTCCGATCCCAGCACATAGGGCCGGAACCGCACCTGGGTCCCGTCTTTCAGCACCACAAAGGAGTCCACGAAGCAGATACCGCCCTTTTCGTCCGTCCTGCCATTGTAATCCACGCTGACGCTCAGCGTCCGCAGTTCCAGGGAAGTCACGTTGACACGAATATCGGAAAAGGATGCAACCACCGGCTCCGTGATCATTTCCAAGGATTCATCGTGCAGGGTGTCGAACACAATGTCAAAATCAAAGTCTTCCTCCGTCAGCACCCGATCGGTTCCGTCGCTGTAATATCCGATCAGCCCCGGGAAATGAATCCGATAGGTCACCCCCGCTTCCAGGGATTTGGCCCCCTGCTGTTCATACTGGTTTACACGGAGCAGAATCACATCCGGCGCCTCTTCCATTGGCCCCGAGCCGGCGCTGTAACGCCAATCCGGATGGTCGGGGGCATAGAAATAGTCCTCCAGCGTTCCATCTTCCCGCAGACGATACCCCGGCAGGTAGTTTTCCGCATTCATCACATCTTCGGTTTCAGAGGACAGCCGCAGTTTGATGTAGGCATTGTAGGAATCGGCGATGGCGGACTCCACCGTCAGGGTGTAGCCGTCCTTGGTCACGCTCTGGCCGATTACTTTGGTGTTTTCCTCCACAAAGGCGGCCTGACTCTGAGACAATCCCTGTTCCTGCCAACGGGAGAAGAACTGCCCGAACCACTCCGGCTCCGTCAGCGCCACATAGGCACATCCCGCCAGAATCAGCACCGCCGCCCCAATGGCCGCCGCCAGCGCCGGCCGGAACCGGCGGACCGGGATTTCCGTCCGGAATGCCTCCGCCTCCGCCAGAATACTCCCATCCAGATCCGTCATGCCCATCAGAAGTTCTCTGCCTGTCATAGGAAAATCCCCTCCTGTTCCAGATACCGGGCCAGCCGCTCCCGGGTGCGCTTGAGCCGCATTTTCACCTGGCTCTCCCCCATGCCGTACCGCCGGGCCAGCGCCCGGATGGTTTCGCAGTGCCAGTACCGGCGGACAAACAGCACCCGGTTTTCCGCGGGCAGTTCCTGCAAAAACCGGCTGATAGCCCGGGAAATCTCCCGCCCTTCCAGTTCCGCCTCCCGCAGCCGGTCGGGAATGCACTGCTCCATTTCCTGGCTGAGGGATACCACCTCCGCCTTCCGCTTGGCGGCGTTCTGCCAGTCCAGCTTGCCGAAGGCAAAATTCCGGCAGATCTTGGCCAGATACCCATAGAAAAAGCCGGGCCGCTCCGGGGGCACTGTCCGCCAGGTCTGAAAGTATGTATCGTTTTCGCTTTCTTCGGCGTCCTCCTGATTTTTCAGGATGTTCCGGGCCAGAGCCAGGAGCCGTATCCCATACCGTTCCCGGGTGCAGGCGATGGCCCGCTGGTCTCTGGCAAAAAATAAATCCAGAATCTGTTCGTCATCCATGTCTGTTCCTCCCCTCCGAAGGTCGTCTCACCCCATATGAGGGATTTTCATACCCCAGGGTCACACATCAGAAATTATATTTTTCCAGAACTCCTGAAAAAAAGCAAGGAAA
>DVKV01000208.1 GCA_018715835.1 Candidatus Faecousia intestinavium
CAGCACCCAGCTGTTGAAAATCAGACCGATGAGAATATACAGCAGCACGTTATAGATCATAACGAAGGTGCCCACGGTCAGTCCCAGCCCCTTGGCAAAGATCACCCCCAGGACCTCCATGCCATCGATGGCGCCGCCCAGACGGATGGTCAGGCCGCTTCCGGCCCCGGAAACCAATCCGCCGAAGATGGCGCACAGCAGCAGATCCTGCCCGGCGAAGGGGGATGCCACGGAAACGTCCACCGGCAGCACATCGGTGATGATAAACGATGCCACGGAGTAAATGGTAACGGCCCAGATGGAGTAGACGGTGAAGCACCAGCCCTGTTTTTTCAGACCGAACAGAAATAGGGGGACATTCAGCAGAATCAGAAACAATGACAGGGTATAGGCCTCCGGGGTTACCTGCCACAGCAGCATGGAGGTGCCGGAGATGCCGCTGTCATACAGATTCACCGGCGCCAGGAACATGGTCACGCCCACGGCGTTGATGCAGCCCGCCGCAATGAGAAACAGGAAGTTCTGCCAGCGGAGCTTCTTCAGCTCCCGGATTCCGGACCGCGCCACAGCAGCGGACAGGGATCGGTACATAGAGGATAACAGATCACGAATGCCCCGGGTGGGGGACTTCTGGGGTGTCTTCTTCATAGAAGGCTCCTTTACAGCCAACCGGCATCCTCCGGCTCGGCCTTGCGCTGCCGGCGCAGAAGGGATTGAACGGCGTCTTTCACATTGGCATTTTCGTAGAGTACTTTGTATGCCGCCTCGGTGATGGGCATATCAATGCCCTGGGCCTTGCCCAGCTCATAGGCGGATTTGGCGGCGTAGTAGCCTTCTACCACGGCACCCACTTCCTTCATGGCCTCCTGGGCAGACTTGCCCTGGCCAATGAGGATGCCCGCCCGCCGGTTCCGGGAGTGCATGGAGGTGCAGGTGACGATCAGGTCACCCACACCGGCAAGGCCCGTGAAGGTTTCCTTGTGCGCCCCAAGGGCAACGCCCAGCCGGGCCATTTCCGTCAGACCCCGGGTCATGAGCATGGCCTTGGTATTGTCTCCGAAGCCCAGACCGTCGGTGATACCGGCGCACAGGGCAATGACATTTTTCAGTGCCGCCCCCAGTTCCGCGCCAACCGGGTCGGGACTGGTGTACACCCGGAGGGTGTCCGCCATGAAGGCGTCCTGTACAAATTCCGCCAGAGCCTGGTCGGTGCTGGCAGAGAGCAAACCAGTGGGAACATTGATGGAGACTTCCTCAGCGTGGCTGGGACCGGTGAGCACCACTACGTTCTTTCCTGTCTCCTGAGCCACCACCTGGCTCATCCGCAGATGGGTGCCTTGCTCCAAGCCCTTGGTCACGGATACCACAACGGCATCAGTGTCCAGATAAGGCGCAACCCCATGACAGACACCCCGCAAAGGGAAGGAGGGGCTGGCGATTACCACCAGCTTGCAGCCGGATACACAGCTGTAATCTCCGCTGATGTTCAGAGCGTCCGGCAGCACCGCCTGGGGCAGCCGGGGATTGCGGTGGGTGGCGTTCATTTCGGGAATCAGATCTTTCTCATAGGTCCACATGGTCACATCGTGACCGTTCTGGCACAGGCGGATGGCCAGGGCAGTTCCCCAGGCGCCGCTGCCGACAACAGCTGTTTTCATTGCACGCTCCCCTTTTTCTTCAGAAGGTTGGTTTTCCGCTCTTCTCCCTTTACCAGGCGGACAATGTTGCCCCGGTGCATGAACAGGGTGAGCAGACTCATAATGATGCCGCCGGTCATCACCAGGGCGTTGTCATGGTGGAACAGAACGAAGCCCACACCGAAGGTGGCGGCGGCCAGTACAGAGCCCAAAGACACATACTGGGTCAGAAGGTAGCCCAGCAGGAACACAACGGCGATCATGATTCCGATCCGCCAGTCCACCATCCAGGCGACGAACCAGCCGCTTAAAATGCCTTTGCCGCCCCGGAATCCCTGCAAGGCAGGAAAATCATGACCCAACATGACGCACAGACCGCCCAGGGTTCGCCCTTCCAGAGCATACCCGTAGGGAGCGAACATCATTCCGGCCAGCAGACAGGCCAGCACAGCTTTGCCTACGTCAATGGCGATGACCAGCAGGGAACTGCTGGCGCCATAGCTGCGGATGAAGTTGGTCAGACCGGCGTTTCCGCTGCCGTGGCTGCGCACATCGTCGTGGAGCATGGCAGATACACAGATGGCACCGTTGTGATTGCCCAGAAAATAGCATGCCAGCGCCGTCACTGCAATGATCAAAGCAGACATCAGCTTTCCTCCTTATCTCCCTTTTGCCGGATGGTAATCCGGATGGGAGTTCCCTTCAGACCAAACACGTCCCGGATCTGGTTCTCCAGATATCGCTGATAGGAGAAGTGGAACAGCCGGGCATCGTTGCAGAAGATCACAAAGTGGGGCGGCTTGGTTCCCGCCTGGGTCATGTAGTAGATTTTCAGGCGGCGGCCCTTGTCCGTGGGGGGCTGAACCCGGGCGGTGGCGTCAGCCAGCACGCTGTTCAGGGCGCCGGTGGTAATCCGGCTGGTGTTCTGGGTGTGGACATCCTGAATCACCTGGAACAGCTTGTCCACCCGGGAGCCGGTGAGAGCGGACAGGAACAGCACGGGAGCATAGAGCATATAGCTCAGACCATTGCGAACCTGTGCCTCCATGTCCCGCATGGTGTTGGTTTCCTTGTTCTCCACCGCGTCCCACTTGTTCACCACGATGATGGCGGCCTTGCCGGCCTCGTGAACCAGCCCGGCAATTTTGGTGTCCTGTTCGGTGACGCCGTCGTTGGCGTCAATCAGAATCAGGCACACATCCGCCCGCTCAATGGCGTTGATGGAGCGCATGTTGGAGTAGCGCTCGATGGCATCATCCACCTTGCTCTTGCGGCGCATGCCAGCCGTGTCGATGAAGCAGTATTTCCCGGTTTCGTTTTCAAAGTAGGAGTCGATGGCGTCTCGGGTGGTGCCGGCTACATTGGAGACAATGACCCGCTCTTCACCCAAAATCCGGTTGAGCAGGCTGCTCTTGCCCACATTGGGCTTGCCCACGATGGCGACTTTGATGACGTCGCTGTCGTCTTCCTCCTCCTCGTCCTCGGGGATGTTGGCCAGCACCCAGTCCAGCAAGTCACCGGTGCCGTGACCGTGGACGGCGGAGGTTTCAAACAGATCCCCGATCCCCAGAGAATAGAACTCAAAAGCATCGGGATTCACAAGACCGGTGGAGTCGCACTTGTTCACCGCCAGGGCCACCGGCTTTCCGGATTTGCGGAGCATGGTGGCCACATCCTCATCGGCGGCAGTAACGCCGCTGCGGACGTCGGCGACCATGATAATGGCGTCGGCCAGTTCAATGCCGATTTCCGCCTGCCGGCGCATAAACTTCAGCATATCGCTGTCGGTTCCCGGCTCGATGCCGCCGGTGTCCACCAGGGAAAAGGTGCGGCCGCACCACTCACACTGGCCGTAAATCCGGTCCCGGGTGACGCCCGGGGTATCCTCCACGATGGAGGTGCGCTGGCCGGTGAGCTTATTGAACAACATGGACTTGCCCACGTTGGGCCGTCCAACAATTGCGACCAAGGGCTTGGCCATGAAAACACATCCTTTCACATGCAGCTAAATTCAATTTATTATGACACATTCCCAGGGTAAAAGCAATGGCAAAACGGGAATTCATATAAAATTAAAAGACGTTTTCCTGTTTTTGCCGGGAAATGGAGGCTTCCGGACATGGAAAAAGAGGAAGACCCGAAGGCCTTCCTCTGCTTTTCCGCTTATGCCTTACTCAGCCTCAACAGCCAGAACCTGGCGGCCATTGTAGGTACCGCAAGCCTTGCAGGCTCTGTGGGGCATTACGGGCTCGCCGCACTTGGGGCAAGCCACGACGCTGGGAGCAGACAGCTTCCAGTTGGAGCCACGGCGCTTATCGCGGCGGGCCTTGGACACTTTACACTTAGGGACAGCCATGGTGACACCTCCTTGGTCAAACTGCTTTTTACAGCATTCATTATGGATTTACTTCTCAAGAAGCTGCTTCAAAGCAGCAAATCGGGGATCGAGCTCCTTCTGGCAATTGCAGGGACCCTCGTTCAGGTTTTTGCCACAGCGGTAGCAAAGACCCTTGCAGTCCTCCTTGCACAGCAGCTTGGAATCCAGATTCAGGACAAAAACCGTCCGTACAATGTCATCCAGATCGGCGCTGTCTCCCTCCAGAGGGAATACCCACTCGTCTTCGTTTTCTTCGTTGGCCATTTCCGAAACCAGAACCACATCGATGGGAAAACGAACCTCCCGATCGAAGGGACTGGCGCAGCGATCACAGATGCCGTGAATACAGGTGGAAATCTCCCCCGTCATCACAAGCACGCCTGCGGTGTTGCGCACGATGCCGGAAGCCAGAACCGGCTCGGACACCGGATGACTGACGCCGTAACAAAGATCACTCAGATCCACGCTGGTGGAAAAGGGAATGCTGGCGCCGGGACAGTCCATGATCTTGGCAAGTCCTAACAGCATACTTTTCCCCCTTCTCACAGTCATGCCTAGATATTATATAGGGTTTTGTCCCGTTTGTCAAATACTATTTTTGAAAAAGTCCGGACTTTTTCATCCCTGGGTCCGGCCTGCCGGGGCAGCCGCCGGTTCTATTTGGATTTTCCGGGACATACCCTGTGGTAAACCCATGGCAGGAGGTTTTCTGCCGGAGAAGGAGGCTGTCGATGGATACGATTTATCAGGACATTGGGATGCGGACCGGCGGAAATGTCTATATCGGTGTAGTGGGCCCGGTGCGGACGGGAAAGTCCACCCTGATCAAGAGAATGATGGAAGAGCTGGTGATCCCGGGGATTGAGGACCCCTACCGGAAGGAGCGGGCCCGGGACGAACTGCCCCAGAGCGGCTCGGGAAAAACAATCATGACCTCAGAGCCGAAGTTTGTGCCCGAGGAGGCGGTGGAGATTTCCCCGGATGGGACCACCCGTTTTCGGGTGCGGCTGATTGACTCCGTTGGGTATATGATCCCCGGCGCAGTGGGCGCGGAGGAAGAGGGAACACCCCGGATGGTGACGACCCCCTGGTTTGACCATGAAATTCCCATGACCCAGGCGGCGGAGCTGGGAACCAAGAAGGTGATGCAGGAGCATTGCACCGTTGGGCTGGTGGTGACCACAGACGGTACCATCACCGACATTCCCAGGGAGGACTATGTGGAGGCGGAACGGAAGGCCATCTGCGATATGCAGAAAACCGGCAAGCCCTACCTGGTGATTGTGAACTCCCGCAATCCCGGCGGCGAGCTGGCGGAGCAGACGGCAGAGCAGATTTCCCGGGAATTCGGCGTGATTCCCTGGGTGGCGGACTGCCAGAAGCTGGACGGGGAAGGGGTAGCCCAGCTGTTTAAAGCGTTGCTGTATTCCTTCCCCATGGGACAGCTGCGGGTTCACCTTCCCCGGTGGCTGGATGCCCTAGAGCCTGCTCACCCGGTCAAACAGGGGCTGTACCAAACCCTGCTCCGGATGGCCGGGGAGATCACAACCCTGGGGCAGGCGGAACAGGTCCTGCAGGGACTGGGGGAGCTGGAACAGGTGCAGGAGTATGCCATCCGCAGTGTGGATCTGTCCCAGGGAACGGTCAGCTGCACCATTGTGCTGCCGGAGGCGCTGTACTATGACATTCTCAGCAGCAAGGCGGGGCTGACCATTGAAAACGACGCCCAGCTGCTGTCTCTTCTGATGGAGTTGGCCCGGATCAAGCAGGAGTACGACAAGATCTCCGATGCCCTCTCCGCGGTGAAAGCCACAGGCTACGGCGTGGTGATGCCCACTGCAGAGGAGATGAAGCTGGAAACCCCCGAAATCATCCGCAAGGGCGGAGCCTACGGGGTAAAGCTGAAAGCGGGAGCGCCTTCCATCCACATGGTCCGGGTGGACATCGATACGGAAATCAGCCCCATGGTGGGGGATGAAAAACAGTCCCGGGATCTGATTACCCACCTGACGGACGAGGATCCCCAACAGCTGTGGCAGAGCAATATTTTCGGGAAGTCCGTGTATGACCTGATTCAGGAGGGGCTGACGGCAAAGCTGGTGCAGATGCCCGAGGATGTCCGGGGGAAATTCCGGGGAACCCTGACCCGGATCGTCAACGAGGGCGCCACCGGCCTGATCTGCCTGATTCTGTGATTCTTTCCCGCTGCGCTTGACAATCCGTCTTTCCTAAAGTAAAATGACATAAAAAACAGGGGGAGGAACCTGCTATGTCTGTGAAGATTGCCTATTTGTGGAAAGACCGCAAGCGCTATCTGGGAATGCCGCTGAGCTTTACCCGGTATAGCCTTTCTGAGGACCGGCTGTTTACGTCGGTGGGCTTTTTGAATATCCGGGATGACGAGGTACTGCTCTATCGGGTGCGGGATATCGATACCCGGCGCAGCCTGTGGCAGCGGCTGTTCGGCGTGGGCACGGTTACGGTGATTTCCTCTGACAAAACCATGCCCCATATGGAGCTGAAAAACATCAAGGATCCCGTGTTTGTCAAGGAGTTGATCCACCAGCAGGTGGAGGAGGTAAAGATCAAACGCCGGGTCCGGGTTGGAGAAGTGATGACCACCGACGCCGATGGCGACGGAGAACCGGACGACATGGATGATCCGGAATAACCGTTGGACAAACAAAAACCCCCTGATGCGGGACGGCTGCGTCCCGCATCAGGGGGCATTTGCTTGTTGACCGCTTTCAGGCGGATTGGTTCAGACTCGGGGGTGATTGCTATTCCCGGTAACAGAAAATATGATCACCGATCTGGCCCCACTCCTCCCCCGTCACCGCAAAGGTGGCGTAGTAAAACACGTCCATGGGAAGAATATAGGGACCGGACAGGGCTTTTTCGATGGCATCATACTGGGTCTGGGATGGCTTTGCCAGATACAAATGATCGGTGGAAGGGAATTGTCCATCTGCGAACAGAACACCATTCAGGTTGTCGGGGAAACTGTCATCGGCAATGCGGTTGAGGATCACTTCGGCAATCGCCTGCTGTCCTTCCTCCGGCTCCCCTGCTGCCTCCAGGTAGAGCACGTTTGCCAGAAGGGTTTCTTCCTCTTCGGTCAGGGTGATGCCGGTGTAACGGGAGGGGGTGGTGGGCTCCGGCTCGCTGTAACGAATCGGATCTTCGGGCATTGCGCTGACATCATAAATCCACCCGCCGGAATACCCGGCAATCAAGTCCCCTTCCTTGAAGCCGTCGGCCAGGCCGCTGCGCAGCAACCATTGGTCGTAGTGGGGCTGATAAGGATCATTTACCAGGATTTTTCCTTCCGGGGTCAGCCCGGTCAAGACCAGATAATGCTGGGAACTGGTAAAAATGGACTTGGAGCCCATCAGAACAATGGCAATGCACCCTTCCTTCAGTGCGGCGAAAGTATCATGGACATTTTCTGCCTTGCGCCAGGGAAGTTCCAGTGCGGTAGAAGCGATCTCCAGACGCTCGATGCTGTTTTGCGCATCGCCGCCAAAGTATTTCGCCAGTTCATCGGGAAGATATTCATAGCCGGTCAGTGCTGTGGAGACCATGGCAAGGCACGTAATGCTGCTGCCGTTGGTGGCGATGGTTCCGGTTCCGTACCGCTGATCCGGATAGTCTGTCTGATAATACAGGGGAACCGAGCGGGAAGATGACTCGGGCTGCTCCTGGGCAAAAGCCGGGAGACAGAGAAAATTCAGACACAAAATCAGGCACAGCCCCCGGAACAAAGCGGATTTCAGAGTTCTGAGAGATTGAATGAATGATGTTGGAAACATTGGCCTCACCTCGGATGCTGGAAAATGCAATCACGGATATGGATGCTCTTATATTATAAAAGATTACAAAGTATTTCAACTGTTTTGCAAAAAAGTTTACAAAAAATTCCCCCGTTTCCAAAAGTCGGAAACGGGGAAGGGGATTACAGGGCAGCGCGGATTTTTTCGATCATCTCCTGATACTGATCTTCGGTCAGGAAGGTTTTGCCGGGGTTCATGGCGAAGGGGGTGCCCCACTCAAATTCTCCCTGGTACTTGGGCACCAGGTGGAAGTGCAGGTGGCAGCCGCCGTCACCGTAGGCACCATAATTGACTTTGTCGGGATGGAATGCCTTGTGCAGGGCCTTGGCTGCGGTGGCAACGTCTTCGAAGAAGAGTGCCCGCTCCTCCGGGGTGATGTCCACCAGTTCGCTGACATGATCCTTGTAAGCCACAATGACCCGGCCGGGGTGGCTCTGCTCCTTGAACAGAATCAGCTGGCTGACCTTCAGATCACAGATTTTGATGCCGAAGCCTGCCAGAATCTCGCCGCCCATGCAATAGCCGCAGTTGCTGTCTTTCATAAATTCATACCTTCTTTCGCAGAATAAAGCGGAGGTTGCTGGGAAAATAGTATCACAGATTCCAAACCGGGTCAAGGGAGGGGCGAAAGCTTGTGAAATCTGCCGGGAACCGGGGCGGCTATTCTGTAGAATCTGCGGATAAACTTTGGACGCTGCCATGGATTTTCAGGTTGCATTCAGGAAACGGCGGTGTTATACTGAAAGATATGAATAAAGAAGGTGGAGCGGCATGAAAGTGCTGATTATTGAAGATGAAAAACTCCTGGCGGATTCTCTGAAGGCACTGCTGGAATCCAAGGGATTTGAAGTGGAAGCG
The DNA here is from genome assembly GCA_018715835.1 of Candidatus Faecousia intestinavium. Classification (GTDB taxonomy): domain Bacteria; phylum Bacillota; class Clostridia; order Oscillospirales; family Oscillospiraceae; genus Faecousia; species Faecousia intestinavium. Next base: position 8,706 of record DVKV01000208.1, read on the forward strand.
GTGTATGATGGAGAATCCGGGGCGGAATATGCGGAGCTGGGCATCTACGATCTGCTGATTCTGGACGTAATGATGCCGGGCATGGACGGCTATCAGGTGGCCCGCCACGTCCGGGCCAAGCGCTGCGCCACACCCATTCTGATGCTTACCGCCAAGTCCGGCCTGGAAGACCGGATTGAGGGGTTGAATGCCGGGGCGGATTACTACCTGACCAAACCCTTTGACTCCCGGGAACTGCTGGCCTGTATCAACGCTTTGCTCCGGCGCCAGGGAAATCAGGTGGATGAGCTGATGTGCGGCAATACCGCCCTGGAGCTGGCGACGGGGATGCTGGTGTGCGGGGAAAAGCGGCTGCGGCTGTCCGCCCGGGAGTTTGATGTGATGCGTCTTCTGATGCAGTCCCGGAGCCAGATTGTGCCCAAGGAGGTCATCCTGGCCAAGGTCTGGGGCTTTGATTCCAATGCGGTGGAAAACCATGTGGAGGTATATGTGGGCTTTCTGCGAAAGAAGCTGCAGAGCATCGGCTCCAATGTGAAAATTCAGGCCATTCGCCGGCTGGGCTACCATCTGGAGGTGGAAGGGGAATGCTGAAGCAGCTGCGGCTGAAATTCGTATGCATTGTGATGGCGATTGTCACCATTATGCTGAGCCTGGTGTTCGGGATGGTCATTCATTTTATGAAAGCCAATCTGGAGGAACAGAGCATCCGCTTGCTCCGGAGCATTTCTGACAATCCCTTTCAGCAGGGGAATCCCGGAGATGTCTCCGAAGAGGTACAGCTGCCTTATTTCACAGTGCTGCTGAGCTACCGGGGGCAGCTGGTTGCCAAAAGCGGCGGGTATTACGACCTGTCCGACGAGGTGACCATTCTGAAAATTACCCGGGCAGCTCTGGAAAGCGGCGCCCAAAGCGGTGTGCTGGAGGAGTACAATCTGCGGTTCATCCGTTCCACGGTGTCCACTGGTCAGTGGCTGGTGTTTGCGGATATCTCCAGTGAGCGGACCGCACTTCGGAATCTGACGGAGAGCTGTATCCTCATCGGAATTGCCAGTATGGCGGTGTTTCTGGCACTGAGTATCCTGCTGGCCCGGTGGGCGGTCAAACCGGTGGAACAGGCCTGGGACCAGCAGAGGCAGTTCGTGGCGGATGCCTCCCATGAGCTGAAAACCCCGCTGACGGTGATTCTAACCAATGCGGAGATGCTCCAGAATCCGGATACCCCGCCGGAGGCGAAGAATCAGTTTGCCGGCAGCATCCTGACCATGTCCCACCAGATGCGGGGCTTGGTGGAAGGACTGCTGGATCTGGCCCGGGTGGACAATGGCGCGGTAAAGACCAACTCGGTGGAGGTGAATCTCAGCGACCTGGTGGAGGAAGAGCTGCTTCCCTTTGAACCGCTGTATTTTGAAAAGGGGCTGACCTTGTCCACGGCGGTGGAAAAGAACATCCACGTCAAGGGAAGTCCCCAACATCTGCGTCAGGTGCTGGGGATATTGCTGGATAACGCCATGAAATATTCCACCCCGGAGGGGGAGGTGCGGGTGAAGCTGATCCGCCACGGCAGCCACTGCCAGCTCAGTGTGGCAAGCCCGGGAGAGAACATTTCCACGGCGGATCTGGAGAACATTTTCAAACGGTTCTATCGGGTGGACAAGGCAAGAAGCCGGGATGGAAGCTATGGCCTGGGACTGCCCATTGCCCAAAGCATTGTTCAGGCCCACAAGGGAAAGATCTGGGCCCAGAGCAGCGAGGGCGTGAATACATTTTTTGTTCAGCTTCCCCTGAACGGATAAGAAAAAATCAGGAGCGCGTCAAAAAAAGTGCGGTTTCTTTCCCTGTGCTGGGAGAAGAGTAATTCAAAAACCATGTTCCGCCGGGGCGCACCCCAGGGTGGCCTCTCTTGCCCCTGCGGGGCAATTC
>DVKV01000209.1 GCA_018715835.1 Candidatus Faecousia intestinavium
ACCCTGCTCCAGATAAGAAAAAGCCACCCAAGCGGGTGGCTTTTTCTTATCTGGAAGTAAGAGGAAGGGAGTCGAACCCATCTAAATGCAGATGTCCGGTGGACATCTGCTGCCGCCAGTGCAAACACTGGCGGCTACCTTACGTTTCCCCCCTCCGGGGGAAACGGCAATCGACTCCCGCCGGGTAGCACCCGGACCCAATGCGCTACGAACATTCCCTTTGACCAAAGTTTTTGCCCGGTAACGCACCTGTTCCGCAAAACTGCACTTTCATCCCGGGCAGGGCTATGCCCTTTTCCTTTTTCACTTTTCACTGAAACACAGAAAACACCGCCGTCGGACGTTCCGGCGGCGGTATTTTCACAGTAAACAGAAAAGAGGATAATCTATAGAAACAAAGGCAGGCGGCTCGCGGCTTCCGCTTGCTTCGTATCTATAAGATAACGGGAAAATATGTCGAAGGCATCAAAAACCCTGGAACAATTTGCTTCTAAATCGTAAACAAACTGTTTCCGCCTATTCCCCCTGGCTCAGATCCACCACCCGGTCGCAGATTCGCCGGGCCAGATGATGGTTATGGGTCACCGCCAAAATGGCCATGTGCCGCTTTTGGGCCTCGGAAAGCACCACGTTCCAGATCTGGGCCTGGGTAATCACGTCCAGCATGGTGCTGATTTCGTCGCAGATCAGGTAGCGGCAGCCGCTCATCAGCGCCCGGGCCACGCAGAACCGCTGCAGTTCTCCTCCGGACAGTTCCCGGGGGAACCGGTCCAGCCAGGCCGGCTCAATGCCGAAGGCCCCCAGCACCCCTTCGTCCAGCTGTCCGCTCTCCTCCAGCACCTTCCGTAGCCGCCAGCGGGGATTGATGGCTTTCTCCGGGTGCTGGTAAATCAGCTGCACCGGGCACACCCCGGTTTTGGGCAGGGGGCTGCCGTCCAGCAGCACCTCTCCCCGGGTGGGCTTCAGATACCCGGCCAGCAGCATGGCCAGGGTGGTTTTTCCGTAGCCGCTGGGGGCAAACAGGGCAACCCGCTCCCCCGGCTCCACCCGCAGATTCCGGTTTTCCAGAATCCAGGGCTCCCGGGGACCGTAGCGGAAGGACAGATCTTTTGCTTCAAGCGCCATGGTAGCACCTCACTTCTCCGCCCCGGATGGTCCGTACCGGGGGCACCGCCTGTTCGCATTCCGGGGTTTTGTAGGGGCACCGGGGAGCGTACAGGCAGCCCTTGGGCAGATTTCCCGCATAGGGCTGGAATCCCGGCACCGGCTCAAACCCATTCTGGGGCAGGGCCCGCCACAGGGCCTGGCTGTAGGGATGGCGCAGGGCCTCCGGCCCGGTGCGGAAGTCCGCCGCCGGAGCAATCTCCACCGTGGTGCCGGCGTAGAACACCGCCACCCGGTCGGCAAAGGCAAAGGCCAGGTCGATGTCGTGGGTAATGAGAATCACGCCCCGGCCCTCGTCCGCCAGGGTGCGGAACAGCTTCAGGGCTTCCATGGCCTGATCCAGGCTCATGCCCGGGGTAGGCTCGTCGGCAATAATCAGCTGTGCGTCGGTGATCAGGGCGGTGGACACCAGCACCCGCCGGGCCATGCCCCCGGAGAGCTGGAAGGGGTAGAGCTGTTCCGCCTTCTCCGGCAGACCCAACCGGGCGAACAGCTTCCGCCGTTTTTCCGTGGGACGGGGTTTGCGGTGGCCGTCGGCCTGCTTGCCCACCTTCATCAAGGGGTCCAAGTAGGCGATGGACTGGGGCACCAGGGCAATCTCCGTGCCCCGGAGCTGGGCCTGACGCTCCGGCGTCAGCTGGCTGCCCTTGTAGTGCAGATGACCGTAAACCGTGGCGTTGCCCGGCAGAATGCCCAGAATGGCCGAGGCCAGCAGGCTCTTGCCCGAGCCGGAGGACCCGGCAATGGCCACCACCTCTCCCGGCCGCACCGTCAGGTGCAGGTCAGAAATCACCTGCAGGTCGTGCTGCTCCAGGGCGTGGTCGTACATCCGGAAGGACACGGACAGATCATGAATTTCCAAAAGGCTTTCGTTTTTCGCTTCCATAGACGTCTCCTTACTCCTGGGCGCTGTAGGGGTCCAGGATCTTGCGCAGATTGTCTCCCAGCCGGTCAATCAGCAGCACAATGGCCACCAGAGTCAGGCCCGGGAACACCGCCGGCCACCACATTCCCGCAGACAGCCAGGTCATGCTCTCCGACAGGATGATGCCGATGGCGGGCTGCTCCGGGGGCAGTCCATAGCCCAGGAAGGAGATGGACGCCTCATGCAAAATGGCGTGGGGGAACAGGAGAATCAGCCCCACAAAAAACTGGGGCACCAGATGGGGGAGCAGATGATGCAGCAGAATCCAGCTGCTGCTCTTGCCCAGCCGCCGGGACACCGCCACATACTGCTGGCCCCGCAGCTGCAGCACCTCCCCCCGGATCAGCCGGGCAAAACTGCACCAGTGAGTGCTGGCAATGCCCACCAGCAGGCCCATCAGGCCCCGGCCCAGGGCAAAAGAGATCAGCAAAACCAGAATGGTGTGGGGTACCCCCATCACCAGGTCAATGATCCAGTTGATAACGGCATCCACCCGTTTGGAGCCCACCGCCGCGGCAATGCCTACAAACACCGCCACCACCGCACTGATGCAGCTGGCGGCGATGCCCACGGTGAGGCTGACAGACAGGCCCTTGATGGTCCGCCAGAACAGATCCCGGCCCAGGGTATCGGTGCCGAACAGATGCTCCCAGCTGGGGGGCTGCTTGGCGTTGAGAAAATCGGAGGCCACCGCCTCCTCCGGCACCAGCAGGCCCGCCAGGTACACCACAGCCAGCAGCGCCGCCATCACCAGGGTCAGAATCAGCACCCTGGTCCGTCGATTGGGTTTCTTCATTGGGACACCTCCCGGATCTGCGGGTCCACAATGCCGTAGAGCAGGTCGGCGATCATGTTGCCCACGCAGACGAACAGGGCGGAAAACAAGGTAATGCCCAGAAGCAGCGGCACGTCGGAATTCAATCCCGCCGCCGCCACGGCGCTGCCCAGGCCCGGGTAGCTGAACACATTCTCCGCCAGCACCGAACCGCCGAACAGCTCGGCGAAGGATGCAAACTGCAGCGTCAGAGCAGGCAGCAGGATGTTGCGCAGGCCGTGGCGCCGGAGAATGGTCCATTTGCCCTCGCCTCTGGCCCGGGCAAAGAGCACATACTCGCTGCTCAGCACGTCCGTCAGCTTCTGCCGGGTGTGCAGGGCGATGTTGGAAAAGGACATCAGGCTCAGGGTAATGGCGGGCAGGGCCAGATGGTACAGCCGCTGCCAGATGGTCACATCCGCATCCAGCACCCCGATGGGGCTGGAAAAGCCCACCGGGAACCACCCCAGGGTCACGGCGAAGATCAGCAGCAGCACCAGTCCCAGCCAGAAGGTGGGCACCGAGGACAGCAGGTAGCAGATTTTCTGCAGAATCCGGTCCGGCCATCGGTCCCGGTACAGGCCCATGACGCAGCCCAGGAAGAACCCCAGCAGCCCCGACAGCACCCAGGCGCAGGCCATCAGGGCCAGAGAATTGGCAAACCGCTCCCCGATGATCTCCGCCACCGGGCGGCGGTACAGGGCAGACTCTCCCCAGTCGCCCTTCAGCAGATTGGAAATCCAGTTGACATAACGTTCAACCGGTGGGTCGTTGACCCCCCAGTATTCCTCCAGCGCCGCCCGGCGCTCCGGGGATACGGTGGTACCCAATTTCAGAATGTACTGCTGCACCGGATCAATGGGGGAGGCGCAGACCAGGGCAAAGGCGATGATGCTCACCGCCAGCAGCAGGGAAACAATCCGCAGCCCCTTGCGGACAAAGACGCGGCCCAGCCGCATTGCTGTTTGTTTCATTATTTTCTCTCCTTGGCTTCCCCTGGGGAAGCCCCTTCAAAACCGCGGGAAGGCATACCCGGCGAAAACCGGGTATGCCCGCTTGTTCGTTATTCCTCCCAGGACCAGTTCTGCAGGTTCTGGATCAGGGGAATGGAATGGCCGTGGGGGTGAATCGGCTGCTCGCCGATGGACAGCCCGTCCCGGACAAAGTAGATGTGATCCAGATTCACAATCCACACCCAGGGGCAGTTGCCCTGCATGGCGGTGCCGGTCTGCCCGTCCCACTGGACCAGCTGCCAGTTCTTGTAGGCCTCTTCCACGGTGGTGGCCTCCATGGCCGCCTGGAGGTACCCATCGGTCACCGGGTCCATGTACCCTTCGGGGTTATAATAGTCGTCCAGCAGGGCGCCTTCGCTGCGGTAGAGGTAATAGGTCTCCGAGGGGGTGGCAGCGCCCCAGCCCATAACCACGCCGCAGGTGAACATCCGGGTGGCCAGGTCGTCCCAGCTGGTGCCTTCAACGATCATCTCAATGCCGATCTGCCGGACCTGCTCCGCGGCGGCCATGCCCACCGCCTGCCGGACCGGGTCTCCGGAGGGGTACAGCACGGTGAAGGAGGCTTTCAGGCCATCCTTTTCCACAATGCCGTCCCCGTCGGTGTCCGCCCAGCCGGCATCCGCCAGCAGCTGCTTGGCGTAGTCCACGTCGGTCTCAATGGCCACCTCCGGATTGTTCCAGGGCATGCCGTCGTTTTCCGAGTAGGCCGGGCGGCCGTAGCCGTTCAGGGCCACATCCGCCACCAGCTGCCGGTCGATGGCATAGGCGATGGCCTGCCGGATTTCCAGATTGCAGGTGACGTTGTTGCCGTAGGGATAGCCGCTGGGGGTGAGCTTGCCCTCATCCGGGAGCACCGGCAGGGTAATGCCCCGGTTGTCCGCGGAGGTCACCGCCTCCACATGGTACCCCGGCACCTGGACATTGGCCAGGGTGGCCGCGGAACAGGCGGCGTCCACCTGTCCGGCCTTCACCGCCGCCAGGGCGGCGTCCTCGGCCATGAAGACGATGGTCACGTTTTTGATGGCGGGAACCCCGTCATAGTAATTCTCGTTGGCCTTGAGAATCAGCTGCTCCTGCTTCTTCCACTCCACAAACTGGTAGGGGCCGGAGCTCACCGCCGGATTGGTGCCGTAAGTCTCCGGGTCGTAGGCGTGTTCCGGCACAATGCCGATGGAGGCCACGGTGTTCAGGAAGATGGACACCGGCTGCTTCAATGTCACGGTGACGGTGAACTCGTCCACCGCCTCCGCCTTTTCCACATAGGCCAGGTCGCTGGAGGACAGGTCGGCAATGCACTTGTTCAGCGTAAAGGCCACGTCGTCGGCGGTGACCTGCTCCCCGTCGGTGAAGTAGGCGTCCTGGCGGATGTGGAAGGTCCACACCAGGCCGGATTCATCCAGGGAGTAGTCGGTGGCCAGGTCGTTTTCAAAGCTCATATCCGATGCATAGCGGATCAGGGTGCTCTGAATCAGGGGGGCGTTGCCATGGCCCCAGCCCTTGGTGGGGTCCAGGGTGTCCATCTCCGTGGCGATGGCGATGACCACGCTGTCCTTGTCCCGGGCAGCAGTGGTTCCGGCAGTTTCGGAAGCCGGAGCGCCGCAGCCCCAAAGGCTCAGCACCAGAGTCAGAATCAGCAATAGGGGAATGCACTTTCTCATTTTCTTGGAATTCCTTTCCTCGTGTTCCGCCCGGCGGAACGTCCCGCCGGTGAATTTGATATTATCATACCGAATGAGAACCCCCGACGCAAGCCCCCCACGGGGATGTTTCCGGCAGGAAATTTTTCCCTTTTACAAAAAAGCCCCGGCAGTCCGCGCTGCGAACCGCCGGGGCAGGGGATCAGGATTATCTGACCGGCACAATTTCCAGCCAGTAGCCATCGGGATCGGTGATGAAGTAAATTCCCATGGCGGGATTCTCAAAACAGATGCAGCCCATTTCCTGATGGAGCCGGTGGGCGGCCTCAAAGTCCGGGGTACGGAAAGCCAGATGGAACTCGCACTCTCCCAGATCGTAGGGCTGAGGATGGTCTTCCAGCCAGGTCAGCTCCAACTCAAAAGAGTTCTCCTCATTGCCCACGTAGACAATGATGAAGCCGTCGCCGTTAATCCGGCGCTTCTCCGTCAGGCCCAGGGCCTTTTCATAGAAGGCCAGGGATTTTTCCAGATCGGAAACGTTGTAATTTTCGTGAATCATTTCAAATTTCATAGCGTTACCCCACAGTGTTCCAGCTGTCCGGCGGGACAATCCGGCGGGCATACTGGGGATATTCTTCCAGAAAACGGCGCACCACCTGGGGCTGCTCCCAGAAGTGCATGGGATACACCCGCTCCGCCGCCACCCGGTTCAGAAAATACCGGAGCCCCCGGGCGTAGTCCTCTTCCTGCCGGGGGTCCAGCACCACAAAGGCCGCCGTCAGCGTCTGCCCGGCCAGGTCCTGGGCCAGCCGGTCAATCTCCTGGCGGTAGTCCAGGGTCATCCGGCGGTTGTCCGCCTCCGGCTCTCCCTGCCAGACCCAGTCGTTCAGATCTCCGGCGTGGTAAATCCATTCCTCACCATCCCGGATGCAGAACGCCACCCCCAGATCTGTGGAGCGGTAGGCTTTCAGGGTCTGGCCCTGGGGCAGAATGCAGGTTTCTCCGGGAGATACCACCCGGCACCGGAGATGCTCCGGCCGGTCTCTGGGCGGGATATCCGAGGATAGCACGGGAAAAATCTGCCCCACGCCCTGGCGGCCCAGCATGGAAAACACCGCCGGGTTATAGTGGTCGTGATGGCTGTGGCTGGACAGGACAATCACCGGCTTGTCCCGGTTCAGCGGCGGCAGCGGCCCCTGGAAATAGTCGAACAGATAATAGCAGTTCCCGGTCTCCACCAGAAATCCGCTGTGGCCGATGTAAGTTACCGTCATCCCAGCCCCATCCTTTCTTTCCATTTCCCGGCCATTGTACCATGGAACGGGCGGTTTGTCCATTCTTCTGTCCGGACTAAAAATCTTATGAAGAATTTTAAAAAGTATGATATAATGTTTACAGTCTCCTTGATTTTTCGAAAGAAATTCACACGATATCGATACAATACAATATATACTATTTTGAAGAAAGATGCCCTATAACAGAGAAGGAAAATGATATGGAAACATCTTTTAACGTACAACTAGCCAATGGGTACCATAGTAAATCACAGATTGCCCGTATCTTGACAGAGAATTGGACTGGAACACATATGTACTGCC
>DVKV01000210.1 GCA_018715835.1 Candidatus Faecousia intestinavium
GGATATCATGACTCTGCCACTTCCGTCAAGAATTTCCGGTTTCTGAAAATTTAATGACCACATATTCCCCGATTACCTGAATGGACCCCTGATCCGGCCAGCAAGGCATTTGTTTCACGTCCTCCCGCTGCGCCAGGGAATCTACCGTCTGACTGTCTGCCAGAGGAATGTCATAGCCAATGTAATTTTCGAACCAAGCCATTCTGGAATACTGGTTCAGAAGGTCGTTTGTGAAGCAATGTCCGCCGTAAACCATGGCTTCTCGCCAGGGGCTGTTCAGAAGCGGGTCCGAAATATCTCCCAAGAATGCCCATTTCTTTTCGGTATCAAAGCCTTCTGTCATCCGGACCTGGGTAACCAGACTAGAACAGTAGTTTTCCACCTGTCGGTTGGCATAATACATGGCGCTGTAATGGACATTCGCCCCGTACCCATAGCAGAAGATCAAAACCCCCATCAGCACATACGCAGCTCGGACAAGTAGCCGGCTGCCTTTTCGGAAAATCGCTTTCTGAAAATCTTCGGCAAAGACCACCGGCACAGCAGGAGCCCAGACAAATCCAAAGACCATCAGAGTATGGATCTGGCCTTCCGGGCACATGATGGTAATGAAATTCACCGCCGCCGGAAAAACTGCACAAAGACACACTACAATCGCCAGGTTGGACAACTTGCGAACCTTTACTGCGGCAAGCCCGGCGACCATTCCCATGCCAAGCAATTCCAGAAGGAAATACACCACTTTCAGAATGCCGGTATTAGCAATGCCCCAGGTATCCTCCGCCGGGAGCAGCAAAAATGTCCGGTAAGTCCGCACCAGCAGTTCCGGCATCTGGCTCAGAGAAATCTGCCCCATTTGGTTGATTCCCTGATAATCATTCAGCTGGGTGTGGTACAGCAACAGGCAGCCTTTCAGGGCGCAGAAATAAAGCACAACACCCAGCAGCAGGGCGCCGCAGCCATACAGTCCCCGAAACAGAATCTCCAGAGCAGAGTCTTCCCCGACAAGTGCCTGCTTCAGCAGAAGCAGCACAATCAGGGAGATTGTCAGAGGAACATAGGCCTGATAGATTCCCATGGAGCAGGCAACACATACCGCCGCCAAAACGATGCCCCACCGTCCCCGATAGCACACCCAGGCGGCCAACACCGCCAAAAACAGTCCCAGTCCGTAATACACAGCGGTAAACTTATAGAACATCACCGACGTAACGCTGGGGAAAGCAGTAAACAGCATTCCCAACAATACAGCGCTTATTTTTCCGTGAATCCGCAGCACGGACACTGCCAGTCCGGCGGCGCAGGCCAGAAGGATCAGGAATCCCACTCCATTAAACACCGGAAGGCTGTAGCTGAATCCCAGTTTCTCCATCACATCTCCCAGGAGGGAGAGCAACCAGCGACCCGACTCCACACCCACACCGTACCCGGAGATCTGCTGCCAGATACTGTCATGGTTATGTAAAAAGTGAAACAAGCAGAAAGCATGGACCAGCGTTCCCGATAACAGCGCTGCTGCCATTGCCATCCTAGCGGGTCTTTCCTTCATCCACCCCTGAATTGACTGCATAACATTCCCCTTCCATTTCCTTTACGAGTCAGAAAACTTGACTACAACCATGTCGTTAATGATCCCGATGGAGCCCTGGGACGGCCAGCAGGGCATTGCTTCATACTCCGGTGTCATTTCCAAGGCGCGCTTTTCTTCTTCGGTTGCAAATTCCGGAGAATACCCCGTAAAGCACTGAATCCAGTACTCCAGACTTTCCCGGTTGAGCAGCGCTTGGGTAAATTCGCTTCCTCCGTATCGGGTCTCATATTGCCAGTAGCAATACAGCAGCGGATCGTCAATTTTACCAACGAAGGCCCATTTCTTGTCCGGCTCAAATCCATGTGTCATCCGGATCTGGGTAATCAGGTTATTGCAATAGTTTTCAACCTGTATGTTGGCAAAATACAGGGCATTATACCCGATATTTGCCTCATATCCATAGAAAAATACCAGTAGGAGCAAAATCACCAACACAACTGCCTTCACCGCTTTGGATCGTCCGGCGCACGGCTTATTCTCTCCGGTCATCAGGCATTCCATCAAGACCAGGGTGCAGCAGGGAATCAACGCAAATGCGTATACCATGGTGGTGTAGATCCAGGAGTTGGGGCACATCAGGCGTATAAAGTTCACGCTCAAAGGAAACACAGCCGCCAGCGCCAGGAACATCCACCGTACCGGCCATTTTCTGATTTTGATCAGCCAGACAGCTGCACCCAGCGCTGCCGTAACCAGTTCCAGCGCAAGATAAAGCACCCGGATCATCTTCATCCCCACCAGATTTGCGTAGGAGCGGAACGGCAGCATGACCACATCATACAGCGCCTCATAAATCAGCCGGGGCAGCTCGGCGGCAGAAATATTACCCATTTCCGAGATTCCCTGATAATCCAGCAAACTTACCCCGTACAGCCAAAGGCATCCCTTCAGAAAAACGAAATAAAACAGCAGCCCCAATATCAGCGCCGCGCAGTCTTTCAAGCCGGTGCGAAACAGCCTTCCGACGGTTATTCCTTCCTCCACCGCCAAACGCATCAGCTGAAGGACGAAAATGCCGATGGTAATGGGCGTATAGGCCTGATAGATGCCCAGTGACAATGCCGTCAGCAACGCACTAAAAAGCAGCCCGAATTGGGATCGCTCCAGCACCCAGGCCGCCAGAACGGCAAACAGGATGCCAACCCCGTAATAGACCGCCGTATATCGGAAATACATGGTGGAGGTTACCGTGGGAAACACTGCCAGAATCATACCAACCAGCGCCGCAAATCCCCGGTTTCGGATTCCCAGTGCCTTTACCAAAAATCCTGCAGCAACAGCAAGGAGCAGCAGGAAAATCACCCCATTTACCCAGGGCAGGTTATAATTGATCTCCAGAAATGAGGTTGCGTCTCCCAGCAGACTCAGGAACCATCTTCCAGACTCAATTCCTGTGCCGTAGCCACTGGGCTGCTGGGCAATGCCATCGTAATTGTACAGATTGTGGACAAGGGCAAACGCATGGGCTGCCATTGCGCACAGGAAACCACATACAATCGCGATTCCCTGAGCACTGGTCAGTTGAAAGAGCAATTTTTTTCTATTCATCAGGCTCCACTTCCTCTTCCATCAGTAATACTCGTCCGTTCCAAGGGACTGCCCTTTCGCCTGGCAGGCCCGGGCCAGTGCGGAAGCCGGTACAACATAGAGTCTTGCCAGCATGGGCCACAGATACCGGGGAGGGAGCCGGTTCCCTTTTGTACGCAGATAGGCTTTCAGGTGCCACTTCAACAATGCAATGGTCTCCCGGGTACTGCCGAAATTCCCCGACAGGTACCACAAAGTATCCAGGTAATTTTCATCGAATGCGTACTTTAGTTCCGGGTAGACCGCCAACACCTTTTCCCTTCTGGAAACGATGGCGTCTAGGCAGTCCAGCAACCTCTGGTTTGCAGACTCCGGACGGCTCATCACGCTGGAAGCTCGTTTCCGGTAATTATAGACGATGGTTTCCCGGCGAACCACTTTGCAGGGCTTCAGCAGAGCCTGGTAGGTAAAAAACTCATCGTCAATTTTTCGCCCTTCCTCAAAGAAAACCCCATCGTACAGCTTCCTTTTGTACAGCTTGTTCCAGAGCAGTGAACAGGTCCAGTCCTTCGGGAACCGAAGCAGATAGGTTTTGGCATCCATTTCCTCCGGGCCGGGGAGCAGGTGCTGATCTTCCGTCCGGTTGCGATACACATCCCGAAACGAAAACTGAACCATATCCGCCTGGGTTTCCTCCATGGTCTTTACCATCTCCCGGTATGCCCCCGGTTCCAGAAAATCATCGCTGTCCACAAAGGACAGATACGTCCCCTCCGCTACCCGGAGTCCGGCATTTTTCGCCGCACCAGCCCCTTGATTGGGCTGGTGAATCACCTGAATCCGGGCATCAGCGGCAGCGTACCGGTCGCAGATTTCTCCGGAACCGTCAGTAGAACCATCGTCCACCAGCAGGATCTGCAAGTTTCGATAGTCCTGTAATACCACGCTGTCCAAGCACTGGGGCAGGAATTCTGCCACATTATACACCGGTATGATGACAGAGATTTGTTCTTCCATAGTCCCCTCATTTCTTCCATGCGACCCGGTTGAACACCCACCAAAAGGGTTTTACCGGATATGCAAGTTCATATGCCCAGACAGAATTCTTCCCCCAGGGAAAACAGCCGGTACTTCGGCCCAGTTTCAGTCCATAGCGCAGTCTGTTCCGAAGTTCCTTGTGGTAAATGACGCCGGCCTTTCGAAGCTGATCGCAGACGGCATAGATGTACTGCTCCGCTGTTTTGCTGAGGAGCCGGGGACTGCCATTTTTCTGGGCAAAGGCAATCTGCTCCTCAAACGCCTGCAGCATGTCCATTCGCCGGGGAGACCACTCTGAGCGCATAATTCCCTCAGGATTCTGATAATAGGCGTACAGCCGTGCGGTAATGACCGCCACCGTTTCCGCCTTATAAAGAGCCTGGTAAGTGGTGAATTCATCTTCATGAAGCTTCCCGATGGGATATCGCAGGGTTTTGAACAGGGATTTGTGGTACAGCTTGTTCCACGCCACTGCGGTCAGCCCTTCATGCAGCTGACTGCAATAGTAATCCTCCGCAGACATCGCCACAGGCTCTTCCTCCGGGTCTTCCGGAAGCGGGTTCCCGGAGGTGCGAAAGAGGCCGCACACACTGACCCGACACAATGTTTTCTCTGCGGCGGAATACAGCTTCTCCAGAAAGCACGGATGCACCCAATCGTCGCTGTCCACGAAGGCAATCCATCGGCTGTCACTGTTGGCAATGGACCAGGCAATCCCCGTATTCCGGGCTGCGGACAATCCGCCGTTTTTCTGATGAATCACATGGACCCGGCTGTCTTTTTCTGCGTATTCCTCGCAGATTTTTCCGCAATTGTCGGGACTTCCATCATCTACCAGAATCAGATCAAACGCTTCATAGCTCTGGCAGAGGATGCTGTCCACACACCGATGAAGAAACTGCTCCACCTTGTAAACCGGCACCACCACACTGATATTTGCCATATCCATCCCCTCCCCGATTTTTCTGAATCTACTTTCTGCGCAGAAGCGTCTTCAGTTTTTCATAGCCTGATTCCCCAAAAAGTCGGCTGCCAATGGCAACCCGAAGATTGCTGCGCTGCTCCTGGCGTTTCCATCGCCTTTCCTCCTCCAGAATCCGCAAGTCCTCCTGAGTTTGCCAGCTGCCGGAAAACCAATGAATGGTGACGGTTTTCCGGGTTTTTTTCAATTTCATGGTGTCGTAGTCCACCGGGCAGAAGACCTCCCGGGGATATACAGCCAGGCCATCCACAACCTGAAAAGTATCGTTGAACACCAGTCCCTTTTTCCTGCAGATACCGGTGAGAATCTCCACATTGGTGGTGGTGTCCATGGAACCATCAGGTCTGCGGAACACTGCCGTATCATAGTACGCCAGAAATTCCTGAAAAAGCGGGAATCCCTTCCTGCAAGCCAGCACCCCGGTCTGTACCCGCTCCAGATGCTCAAATCCGGCAAATGCCTCATGCTTCAGAAAGGGTTCCAGCGGACGGACGATTTCCACATCTGTATCCAAGTAAACGCCGCCCACCTCTGTCAGGGCCCGGAGTCGGACATAATCCGACACAAACGCCCATCGGCCGGCTTCGTAAGCCTGCCGCACATAGGCAGGAACCTGCTCCAAGTCAAAATTTGACTCGTTCCACTCCCGGATCCCAAAATCCGGGCAGAATTTTCTCCAGCTGCGGATACACTTTTCCGCCAAAGGCGGCTTGGGTTTTCCGCCAAACCAGCAATAATGCAGAATCTTGGGAATGCTCATGTACCGTCTCCTTTTCTGTTTCGCCGCGCCAGCTTGCCAACCAGCGCTCTGATTCCTCCTCCCCGAAGGGTGCGAAGGCAGGCTTCCGCCGGCCAATACAGCCGGATCAGCCTGGGATGGGCCGCGTCAAAAAGCAATTCAAACTGGGGCTTGGTCAGCCGAAGCTTCTCCCGCCGCAGGAAGCGTCTTGCGGAGCGCGCTGTCTTTCTGGCCAGATCCGGGCGGCCCAGATACTGTCTGGCTCCCAGGATGCACGATGCTGCCGCCTCCGCATAGCGGTCCAGGAACCGCTGCCGGAGCTGAACATACCCTACGCTTCCCCAAAAGGTCAGGATGCTCTCCAGGGCCCACAGGTAATCCAGTCTTTTTTCCGAAAACGCCTTCTTGGTGGTGCTGTCCGGGTTGGTGCGGTAAAAGTACAGCTTGTCCTGTACCAGGGCCAGACTGCCCGCCTGATAAATCCATCGGCAAACAGCTTCATTGTCCTCGTAAACTCTGCCCTCCCGGAACGGATAAGCTTCCACCAGTTCCCGGGAGATCAGTTTGGCACAGGCCACCCATCCCGGGTATTCGTCCTGATCGTGGAGGATCAGCAAGGTTTGCTCATCCATGGGCAGCACGTCCCAGGATGGCTCCCCGACCTCAAAAAACTCCGGTGAAATCTGGGGGGCCTCCCACATGAAGCACATACTCATCCGGGCATTTCCCTCCTGGACCGCCTGATACAGCCGTTGGAGCATCTGTGGATGAACCAAATCATCCGAGTCGACAAAACAGATCCATCTCCCCTTGGCCCGGGTCAATCCATGATTCCGGGCAGCGGCCTGTCCCTGGTTGGTCTGATGCAGGACCTGAATCCGGTGGTCACGGCATGCGTAGGCATCACACATGGCGCCGCTCCGGTCGGGGCTTCCATCGTCCACCAGAATCAATTCCCAATCCGTAAAGGTCTGGGACAGAATGCTCTGAATACAGCTGTCCAGGTAGGCTTCCGCCTGATACACCGGAACAATCACACTGATCTGCGGCATCTTGTCCCCCCTCCCGACTAACTTTTCTTTCTCTCCCAAAACAGCCGGCAAACCCGTGCCAGAACGGGAAAGAATCGTTGCAGATTCTCATAATCAAACCAGAATTCGATGCTTCCGTCCCGCCACGCTCGAAAAATCAGCCACCGAATCCGTTTCTTCATTTTTTTCAAAACCGGGTCTTTCTCCGGGAGCGTTGCTTTTGCCTCATCCCAGTTCAAAAAAGCATTGTCCAGGTAGCCCCTGTAACGGAAGTGAATCAGCTCCCGGTCTCCCATCTTCTGGAAATAGTCCAGCTGCTCCTCAAACGCATCCCAGGCATCCAGCCGCTTCGCCGTCCACACATTCCGGGTGAAGCTGTCCGGGCGCTGGAAATAGGCATAAAGGGGATTGTCCAGAACCGAAATGCTCCCGGCGGAAAACAGTGCCCGGAATACCACATACTCGTCCTCCACACAGCGTCCCTGGGGAAACAGCAGGCAAGAAAACAGAGAACGATGATACAGCTTGTTGCATGGACCATAGGTCACACTGCCGTGAATCTGCCCGCAAAAATAAGCCTTTGCCGACATTCTGACCGGATCGTACACCTGGTCTCCATCCTGATTGGTGCCGTCTGTTTCATAAAAACCGCAAGCACTGATGGCGCATTCCGTTTTCACCGCCGCATCGTGGAGAGCACGCAGAAAATCCGGATGAATCCAGTCATCTCCGTCCACAAATGCAACCCATTGGCACAGCTGGTCTGCCCGTGCCAGTGCCATTCCCGCATTGCGGGCCGCAGCAGCACCTCCGTTGGTCTGGTGAATCACATGGACCCGCCCGTCCTGTTCTCTGTAGGAATCACAAATCTCCCCGCAGCGATCCGGGCTTCCATCATCCACCAGAATCAATTGCAAATTCTGCCAGCTCTGCCCCAGGATGCTGTCAATACAGCGGCACAGATACGGCTCCACTCGGTAGACCGGGACGATCAC
>DVKV01000211.1 GCA_018715835.1 Candidatus Faecousia intestinavium
TCCCAGGGTTATGCGGACCGGATTACCTATTTTGACCTGTTTTTCCGTCGGTGCCCCGATGGGGGCGGCTTTGCCATTGCAGCTGGGCTGGAGCAGATTGTCCAGTACATCCAGGAGCTGCATTTTGAACCGGAGGATATTGAATATCTCCGGGGACGGAAGCTGTTCACCGAGGATTTCCTGGATTATCTGGCAAATTTCCGGTTTACCGGAGACATCTGGGCGGTGCCGGAGGGTACCCCGGTGTTCCCCAAGGAACCGATTATTACCGTGCGGGCGTCTGCCATTCAGGCCCAGCTGGTGGAAACCTACCTGCTTCTGTGCGTCAACCATCAGAGCCTGATCGCCACCAAAGCCAACCGGGTGGTCCGGGCAGCGGAAGGGCGGACAGTGCTGGAGTTCGGTTCCCGGCGGGCCCAGGGGGCGGACGCCGCCATTCTGGGCGCCCGGGCGGCCTATATCGGCGGCTGCCACGGTACGGCCTGCACCATCTCCGACCAACTCTTCGGCGTGAAGGCCGGGGGCACCATGGCCCATGCCTGGGTGCAGATGTTTGACAGCGAGTACGAAGCCTTCAAGGCTTATGTCCAGATGTACCCCACCAACGCCACCCTTCTGGTGGACACCTACAACACCCTGAAATCCGGTGTGCCCAACGCCATCCGGGTGTTTGACGAGGTGCTCAAGCCCCTGGGTATCACCAAGTGCGGCATCCGCCTGGATTCCGGCGACCTGGCTTACCTGACCCGTCAGGCCCGGAAGATGCTGGACGAAGCGGGCTGGACCGGCTGTCAGATTTCCGTGTCCAACTCTCTGGATGAGTACATCATCCGGGACGTGCTTCGCCAGGGGGCGCAGATTGACCTCTTCGGCGTGGGCGAGCGGCTGATTACCGCCAAGAGCGAGCCGGTATTCGGCGGTGTGTACAAGCTGGTGGCGGTGGAGGACCCGGACGGCACCGTGGTGCCCAAGATCAAGATTTCCGAGAACGTGGGCAAGATTACCAATCCCCACTATAAAAAGCTGTATCGCTTCTTTGCAAACGATACCGGCAAGGCCATCGCGGATTACCTGACGGTGTACGATGAGACGGTTGACGATACCGGCAATCTGGAAATTTTTGATCCGGATGCTATCTGGAAGCGGAAGACGGTTTATAATTTCACTGCCAAGGAACTGCAGGTGCCTATTTTCCGGAACGGAGAGCTGGTATACCAGCTGCCGACCCTGGAAGAAATCCGCACCTACTGCAAGGCCCAGGTGGATACCCTGTGGGAGGAAGTCCGGCGGTTCGACAACCCCCAGACCTATTATGTGGACCTGAGCCAGAAGCTGTGGGATGTGAAGTACGGCCTGCTGAAGCGAAACGGAAAATAAAACGAGAGGACAACGCCCGGGGCTGCGGCTCCGGGCGATTGCTGTGGAGGAACGACTGTGGAAAAATGCTGGTATGTATATATTCTGGGCTGCGGGGATGGGACGCTGTACACCGGCATCACCACCGATGTCCAGCGGCGGCTGGCGGTCCACCGCTGCGGCCGGGGTGCCAAGTATACCCGGGGCCGGGGACCGCTGACCCTGCTATACCAGGAAGCGGTGGGAGATCACCCGGAGGCTTTGCGCCGGGAGCGGCAGATCAAGGCCCTGACCCGGGAGGAGAAGCAGGCCATCATCCAAAATCAACATTGCCAATTTCCGGAACTACCCCAGGGATAATTTTGTCAGATTTCCGGGGACGATGAGACTTGACAAGAGACGGGGAACGGGATATCATATAGAAGTTAACAATAGCTAACTCGCTGGGGAAAAGCATTCCCCGGGAACACAGACAAACAGGAGGTGCCTATGAAAACGTTGAAAGACGCCAGAATTGGCCAGACTGTCACCGTGGTGAAGGTTCATGGAGAAGGGGCTGTGCGGCGCAGAATCATGGACATGGGAATCACCAAACGGGTGGAGATTTTTGTGCGGAAGGTTGCCCCGCTGGGAGATCCCATTGAGATCAACGTCCGGGGCTATGAGCTGAGTCTGCGAAAGGCAGATGCGGAAATGATTGAGGTTCAGTAAGGATTTTTTGTGAGCAGAAGTTAGCGTATGCTAATATCCTGAGAAAGGAAGGATTTCATCTATGGGCGTTAAAATTGCCTTGGCGGGCAATCCCAACTGCGGAAAAACCACATTGTTCAACATTCTCACCGGCTCCAACCAGTATGTGGGCAACTGGCCCGGCGTGACGGTGGAGAAGAAAGAGGGCACCTGGAAGGGGGACCCGGAGGTGATCATTCAGGACCTTCCGGGCATTTATTCCCTGTCGCCCTACTCCCCGGAGGAAGTGGTGACCCGGCGCTATCTGGTCAATGAGCATCCAGACGCCATTTTGAACATCATCGACGGCACCAACATTGAGCGTAACCTCTACCTGACCACCCAGCTGATCGAGCTGGGCCATCCGGTGGTGGTGGCCGTGAATATGATCGATCTGGTGCGGAAAAACGGGGACACTCTGGATCTGGATAAACTGAGCCGGGCTCTGGGCTGCACCTGTCTGGAAATCAGCGCCCTGAAGGGCCTGGGCTGCGAGGAGGCCGCCCGGAAAGCGGTGGAACTGGCACGGCATCACACCCATGTGGATATGCCCCATGTATTCTGCGGCAGCGTGGAGCATGCCCTGGCCCACATTGAAGAATCCATCGAGGGCAAGGTTCCCGGAAATTACCTGCGCTGGTACGCCATCAAGCTGTTCGAACGGGACGAACGAGTGCGCAATGAACTGAATCTGGACCAGCAGCTGCTGGCCCATCTGGAAAAGCACATCCGGGACTGCGAATGGGAGCTGGATGACGATGCCGAGTCCATTGTGGCGGATCAGCGCTACACCTACATCGGCAATGTGGTGGCCCGGGCGGTGACCCGGAAGCAGGAAAAGCATGCTTTGACTCTGTCCGATAAAATTGACCGGGTTGTCACGGACCGGATTCTGGCCCTGCCCATTTTCGCCGGGGTGATGTTTCTGATGTACGCCATCGCCATGGGGGACTTCCCATTCTCCATCGGCACCATGGCTACCGACTGGGCAAACGAAGTGCTGTTCGGTCAGTGGCTGCCCGACCTGCTGGGAAGCGC
Source organism: Candidatus Faecousia intestinavium (assembly GCA_018715835.1). Taxonomy (GTDB): domain Bacteria; phylum Bacillota; class Clostridia; order Oscillospirales; family Oscillospiraceae; genus Faecousia; species Faecousia intestinavium. The sequence continues at coordinate 3,124 of DVKV01000211.1, forward strand.
CCTGACAGCGCTGCAGGTCAGTGACTGGCTGTATGGCCTGGTGATGGACGGTATCCTGGCAGGCGTTGGTTCGGTGCTGGGCTTTGTGCCCCAGATTCTGGTGCTTTCCTTCCTGCTGTCCATCCTGGAGGACGTGGGCTATATGTCCCGGGTGGCCTTCATCATGGACCGGATTCTCCGGAAATTCGGTCTGTCCGGCAAGTCCATTATCCCCATGCTGGTGGCCACCGGCTGCGGCGTACCAGGCATTCTGGCTTCCCGGACCATTGAGCAGGACCGGGACCGGCGGATCACGGTGATGACCACGGGATTCATCCCCTGTGGCGCAAAAATGCCCATCATCGGCCTGTTCGCCGGCGCGGTATTCGGCAATTCTCCCCTGGTTGCCACCTCCGCTTTCTTTATTGGCGTGGGGGCTGTGGTGGTGTCCGGTGTGATTCTGAAAAAGTTCAAGGCGCTGGCGGGGCGCCCGGCTCCCTTTGTCATGGAGTTGCCCACCTACCATCTGCCCTCGGCACGGAATGTGCTGCGCTCTACGGGAGAGCGGGGCTGGGATTTTGTGAAGCGGGCCCTGACCATCGTGCTGCTCAGCTCCATTGTGCTGTGGTTCCTCCAGAGTTATGGCGTGGTAAACGGGGTGTTCCAGGCAGTGGAGGACAACAATGTGTCCCTGCTGGCGGATCTGGGCAAGGCCATTGCCTGGGTGTTCTACCCGCTGGGCTGGATGGGCGACATGGCCTGGAAGGCCACTGTGGCGACCTTCACCGGCCTGATTGCCAAGGAGCAGGTGGTCATGACCTTCGGTACCCTATATCACTACGCCGGGGACCTCAGTGAATCCGGCAACGAAATCTGGACCATGATTGCGGCGGACTTCGGTCCCATGCGGGCCTACAGCTTTATGGTTTTCAACCTGCTGTGCGCTCCCTGCTTTGCCGCCATCGGTGCAATCCACCGGGAGATGCACGACGGTAAGTGGACGGCCATGACCATCGGGTATATGTGCGCCTTCGCTTATGCGGTATCCCTGATCGCCTACCAGATCGGCGGCCTGTTCACCGGGGAAACCAGCTTCGGCATTCTGACCCTGGCTGCGCTGGCTGTGCTGGCGGGGCTGGTATATCTGGCGGCCCGGAAAAACCGGTATGCGGATCAGCCGGTGAAAATCGGTGTGTGAGAAAGGAGAATGATTATGTTTCAATGGATGATTGCCAACGCCGGGAATGCCATTGTCCTGGCAATTCTGCTGACTGTGGTGGCGGCAGTTTTGCTGGTGATGCACCGGGACCGGAAGAAAGGCGGCTGCTGCGGCGGCTGTTCAGGCTGCTCCGGATGTGGAATGAAAGGCGCTTGTCACAAGAAATAAACACCAAACGCCCTCTGCCTGTTTTCCAGGCAGAGGGCGTATTTTGCTGCTGTTACATATCGTAGATACCCATAATCAGGATGCCTGCAAAGGTGACGCAGATACAGGCGTAGTGCTTCCAGCTCAGCTTTTCCTTCAGGAACAGCCGGCTCCACAGCACCGAAGCCATGCAGTAAGAGGAGATGATGGGGGCGGCCAGGGCGGACTCTCCGCTGGCCAGGGCGTAGATATAAGCAAATTGACCGGCAGTCTCAAACATGGCGCCCACATACTTGGGGACTTCCATCTTGGGAACCAGGGGCTGCTTCTTCACGATGACGGTGTATACAAAGCATACGATGCCTGCCGCCAGGAAGGTCAGCTCATAGGCCACATTGGCGGAATCCTCGTTCAGGGTTTCCAGCACCAGATCGTCGGCGAAGGTACCGGCGGCATCCAGCATGCAGTAGGCAATGGGCAGGGCCAAAGCCAGCCAGGACTTGGCGTACTTGTAGTTGGAAGCCTCCTGACGGGCGGCCCGGAGGTCGTCGTCTTCGTTTGCTTCCACAAATCCCAGACCGATGACACCGGCGCAGGCCAGGGCGATGGCCAGGTACTGGGGAGCTTCCATGGCTTCCGCTGTTCCGCTGATGATGGCGATGATGGCTACCAATGCGCCGGAGGCGTTGCAGATGGGCGAGGAGATGGACAGCTCAATGTAGCGAAGGCCCACATAGCCCAATGTCATGGAGCCGATGTACAGCAGACTCACCGGCAGATAGGTGAGCATCACACTCCAGGAGATTTCCGTGCCGCCGATGAAGATTTCGTAGGCGGCGTGCAGGCCCATGACCAGGCCCACCGCCATCACCATTTTGAACTGGCTGTATTTGTCTTTGGGGTCCCGGCAGCCGATCTTGGAGAAAAAGTCGGAACCGGACCAGCACAGCAGTGCGATGATTGAAAACCAAAACCAACTCATAGATTTCCTCTTTTCTCTTCCGTTACAGATTGACCAGCCCGGCGTCCACCATCTTTTGCAGGCTCATCAGGATGCCCAGCTTGGCGTGATACCAGGTCAGGCCGCCCTGGAAGTAAACGGCGTAGGGCGGGCGGATGGGACCATCGGCGGACAGTTCGATGGAGCTGCCCTGGACAAAGGCACCGGCGGCCATGATCACCTTGTCGTTGTAGCCGGGCATATCGGAGGGGTAGGGGGTGGCGAAGGAATCCACCGGAGCTGCTGCCTGAATGCCCTTGCAGAAGGCGACCATCCCTTCTTCGCTGCCCAGTTCCACCGCCTGGATGATGTCGTGGCGGCTCTCCGTGGCGTTGGGGACGCACCGGAAGCCCAGGGGCTCATAGAGGTTGGCGGCGAACACCGCGCCCTTTTCCGCCCCGGCCACTACCGTGGGGGCCAGGAAGAAGCCCTGGTACAATGCGGGCATCAGTCCCAGGTTGGCGCCCACTTCCTGGCCCAGTCCGGGAGCGGAGAGGCGGTAAGCGCACCGGTCCACGCAGGCCTTGGTGCCGCAGATGTAGCCGCCGATGGGGGCCAGACCGCCGCCGGGGTTTTTGATCAGGCTGCCTACCGTCATGTCCGCGCCCACGTCGGAGGGCTCCTTGGTCTCCACGAACTCGCCGTAGCAGTTGTCCGCCATCACAATCACGTCGGGCTTGACGTTTTTGCAGAATGCAATCAGTTCCCCGATCTGATCCACGGAGAAGGTGGGGCGGGTGGCGTAGCCCTTGGAGCGCTGAATGGTAATCAGCTTGGTCTTGGGGTTGATGGCTTTGCGGATGCCCTCGTAGTCAAAACTGCCGTCGGGAAGCAGGTCCACCTGGTTGTAGGTTACCCCGTACTCCGCCAGGGAGCAGGGGCTTTTGCGGATGCCGATGACCTCCTGCAGGGTGTCGTAGGGCATGCCCACCGGGGACAGCAACTCGTCTCCGGGCAGCAGGTTGGCGCTCAGGGCGATGGTCAGGGCGTGGGTGCCGCAGGTGATCTGAGGACGGACCAAAGCGGCCTCGGTGTGAAACACGTCGGCATACACCCGCTCCAGATTGTCCCGGCCGTAGTCATCATAGCCGTAGCCGGTGGTGGCGGCAAAGCAGGCGGCACTGACCCGGTTTTTCTGCATGGCCCGGACCACTTTGGCCTGATTGTGTTCTGCTATCTGATCGATTTTGGCAAAACGATCTTGCAGCCGGGCAATGACTTCCTCACCGTAGGCGTAGACTGCCGGGGAAATCCCCATGGTTTCATACAATTCCAATAATTCATCCATAGTTACTGATCCTCTTTTTTCACGTTTCTCAGAATTTCGGAAGCCAGGTCATTCAGGACCTCCGGCCGGGAGATAATCAGGCCGGTACCGGCTTCTCCCACAATCAGCAAAGTATCCCCCGGCTGGATGCCGAACAGTTCCCGGGCGTCCTTGGGAATGACGATTTGTCCCCGGTCACCTACTTTTGCCGTGCCAAATACCCGTTTGGCCTGACTTTTTCCTAGAATATGCTTTCCTCCGGGCATCGTGATCACTCCTCCTGAAAAAGTCCGGTTTTTCTGGTTCAAACCCGTAAATTATACAAAAATCCGCCTTGGCTGTCAATACCAAGACGGATTTTCACTATACTTTCAGGGGAGAAGCCAGTAATATTTCCTGGGCCTTTCGGTATTTGTCCCGCCAGCGGCTCAGGTCATCGGAGGCCAGGCCGGAGCCAATGCACCGGGTCTGATCTGCGTTGTGGGCGATGTCCGCCAGTTTGACCTTCACCGCAATGGGATTGGTCCGAAGGGAACGGACATAGTCGAAATAATCCACACCCTCCCGGTGGGTCAGCAGATCCACCGCCTGGGTCACCGCCGGGGGAAACTCCAGTTCCAGATCCGCCAGGGTGACGGTGGTGTCCTCCACCACATCGTGGAGCAGTGCCACACAGCAGGAAATCTCGTCTTCCATCTGTTCCGCCAGGTGAATGGGGTGGAAGATATAGGGAATGCCGTTATAATCCAGCTGCCCATGGTGGGCGCGGTAGGCAATGTCCATTGCTTTGTTGGTCAGCAGGGTGTACACCATCAGTCATTGCGCCTCCTGCCGCCGAACAGGGCCAGCAGCCGCACCAGCTGGGCCAGGGAGACCGCAGTGGCGGCTACATAGGTCAGGGCGGCGGCGGTCAGGGTCTTCCGGGCGCCCTTCTGCTCTTCCTCGGTCAGCAGATTCCCGGATTCAATGGCCTGCAGGGCACGGCGGCTGGCGTTGAACTCCACCGGCAGGGTCACCAGCTGGAACACCAGAGACAGGGAGAAACAGCCGATTCCCAGATAGATCAGGGTGTCGCCGAAGGAGGAAAACAGCAGTCCCAGCAGAATCAAAGGCAGGGCCATCCGGGAGCCGATGTTGGTCACCGGAATGATGGCGGCCCGGAGCTTGATGGGGGCGTAGCCCTCGGCGTATTGGACGGCGTGGCCGGCCTCGTGGCAGGCCACACCGATGGCAGCGGTGGAGGTGCTGCTGTACACCTGATCCGAAAGACGAATGACGTTGGATTTCGGGTCGTAGTGGTCGGTCAGGTTGCCGCTGACGTGCTCAATCCGCACGTCCCGGACGCCGTTGGCGGAAAGTACCCGCTGGGCAGCCTCTGCGCCGGTGAGCCGCCGCAGAGAATACTGCTTGGAATATTTCCGGAAGGTAGAATTGACATTGCTGCTGGCCCAAAGGGACAGAATCAGACAGGGCAGAACCAGAGCCAGATAAGTCCAGTCGAACCCATAATAGTAATAGTAGGGCATATGGAAAATCCCTCCTGTATCAGTTTTTCGGGGAAACCATCCCGTGCTTTTGCCTATAGTATACCCCAAGGCGGGGAAAATGGCAAGGTTACCGGAGCGTGGGAAGTGTAAGGAAACTGTAAATTTTTCTTAGCAAAAATCCAGGGGGAATGTTCACAATTTATTCATACTGCAAATTTGCAAACCTGATATACTGATTTCGTGAGAAGAGAGGGGCGGTGAACGATGAAAGATCCCTATAAGAGAAGGTACCTGTACTTGATGCTGGTCATTTTCGGCGCCATCAGCCTGAGCATTGTGGTGTTTTTTGTGCTGTACCGGTTCCGGGGCATTGGAGATGTGGTCCACAAACTGACGGATATCCTGGCACCGTTCATCTATGGCGGGGTGGTGGCCTACCTGCTTCGCCCCATGTGCAACCACTATGAGCGGGGACTGCGCCACCTGCTGCCCAGGAAAATCAAGGGACTTGCCAATTCCCTGGCGGTTGGCCTGAGCCTGATTACCGGCCTTCTGATTGTGTACGCCCTGATTATCATGGTTGCTCCCCAGCTGTACCAGAGCGTTTTGACACTGTGGAACAGCCTGCCGGGGAAAATCAGCGATCTGTTGGTCTGGGCCAGAGCGACCTTTGCGGAGAATGAAGAACTGATTAACCTGCTTAATCGGCTGAATCTTCTCTATTCCGATCTGGAGAGCTGGAGTCAGAACACCCTGATTCCCTATCTGAGCAACATTATGGGAATTGTCAGCGGACTGAGTTCCAGTGTCTATCGGGTATTCATGTTCCTGTACAATCTCCTGATCGGGCTGATTGTGGCCTGCTACCTGCTGGCCAGCCGAAAGAAGTTTGCAAGGCAAAGCGTTTTGATCATCCGCAGCGTTCTGCAGCCCCGATGGGCAGATCTGGTGCTGAATGAAGTGGCCTTCGTGGATCGGATGTTTGGAGGCTTCATCGACGGAAAGCTGCTGGACTCCGCCATTATTGGTGTTCTGTGCTATTTTGGCTGCCTGATCTTCCGCTTTCCCAACGCTTTGCTGGTATCTGCCATCGTGGGCATCACCAATATCATTCCTTTTTTCGGCCCGTTTATCGGCGGAATTCCCGCCACGCTGCTGATCATGATTGAAAGTCCCATAAAGGGTCTGTGGTTTGCGGTGTTCGTTCTGGCGCTGCAGCAGCTGGACGGCAACGTGATCGGGCCCAAGATTCTGGGAAACCGGACGGGACTTTCCAGCTTCTGGGTGCTGTTCGCCATTGTGCTGTGCGGCGGCCTGTGGGGCCTGCCGGGAATGCTGATCTGCGTGCCGGCGTTTGCAGTGTTCTACAATACAGTGAAAAAACTGGTCCGCCGGGGATTGTACCGGAAGGGACAGATTGAAATCTGGGAAAAATACAAGGCGGATTATCCGGATGAACCATCCCCAGGCAGCCCCGGCCCGGCTGATTTTGGGAAAAACAAAAAATGAGGAATTCAAAATGAATTATGCTACCATCAAACCCCGGGACATTGCCAATGGCCCCGGGGTTCGGGTCAGCCTGTTTGTATCCGGCTGCACCCACCACTGTCCCGGCTGCTTCAATCAGGAGGCCTGGGACTTTTCCTATGGCGAGCCCTTTACCCAGGAGGTAGTGGATCGCATCCTGGAGCTGCTGCGGCCCGGTTTCGTCCGGGGGCTGACCCTGCTGGGGGGAGAACCCTTTGAACCCCAGAATCAGGGCCCCATTGTGGATCTGCTGCGGCAGGTCAAGGCGCAGATGCCGGAGAAAAGCATCTGGGCCTTCTCCGGCTATCTGTTTGACCGGGATATTCTGTCCGGTCGTCTGGGAGATACCCAGGAGTACCTGAGCTACCTGGACGTGCTGGTGGACGGACCCTTTATTCAGGCAAAGAAGAATCTGGCCCTGCGGTTCCGGGGGTCGGAAAACCAAAGACTGATCGATGTCCCCGCCTCCCTTGCCAAAGGAGAGATTGTGCTGTGGGAAGATTGGCAGACACAGAAAAAAGGAATGGAAGAATATGCACAACATCAGGGTTAAACAGCTCCGGCCCGGGGCAAAGCTGCCCACCTATGGGACGGCGGGAGCGGCAGGCGCCGATCTGTATGCCTGCCTGGAGGAAGATGCGGTCATTCTGCCCGGCCAGACCCGATTCCTGCCCACCGGCATTGCTCTGGAGGTGCCCCAGGGGTGCGCCGGGCTGGTGTATGCCAGAAGCGGACTGGCCTGTAAACGGGGACTGGCCCCGGCGAACAAGGTGGGGGTGGTGGACAGCGACTACCGGGGGGAGATCCTGGTGGCCCTGCATAACCACGGCGACCAGCCCCAGATCATCTGTGACGGTGAACGGATCGCCCAGCTGCTGATTACACCGGTGCTGACTCCGGAATATGGGTGGTCCCAGGAACTGTCCGACACCCAGCGAAATGAAAAAGGGTTTGGTTCCACCGGAAAATAGGCGGCAAATTGGTATTATTGATGAAATTACGGTAAAGATTTCGCAAAATTTAATCTTATTTTGTCACTGTACAATTGCTCCCAAAATCCGTATAATGGTATTATGCCTGTTTATGGCGATCACGACAGAGATGTTTAGGAGTTTTGTATGGATATTTTCAGAGCCATCATCCAACTTCTGGGCGGTCTTGCCATGTTCCTCTATGGTATCGAGGTCATGGGCGACGGCCTGAAAAACAGCTCCGGTGCGGCGCTGAAGCGTGTGCTGGAAAAAGTGACGGGAAATGTGCTGGTGGGCGTTCTGACCGGTACGCTGGTAACGGCGGTGATTCAGAGTTCCACGGCCACCATTGTGCTGACGGTTGCTCTGATTGGTGCAGGTGTGCTGAACCTGAAACAGGCGGTTTCCATTGTCATGGGCGCCAACATCGGCACCACGGTGACGGCACAGATCATTCGTCTGTCCTCCATTGAGGCCGGTGACAGCCTGGTGCTGATGCTGTTTGATACGGATACCCTGGCGCCGGTGGCCCTGATTGTGGGTATTATCCTGCTGATGTTTGTGAAGACCAAGTCCTCCAAAACCATCGGCGATATTTTCGTGGGCTTTGGTGTGCTGTTTGTAGGCCTGAGCCTGATGACCGACGGCGTCAAGCCCTTGATTGGCACCGCGGCCTTCGTATCTTTTGTGAAGTTCCTGCAAAATCCACTGATGGGCATTCTGTTCGGCCTGGTGCTGACGGTGATTGTCCAGAGCTCCTCCGCAACGGTGGGTATGCTCCAGACGGTGGCTTCTGTCCCCGGCTCCGGAATTACCTTCGCCATGGCCTATCCGGTGATTATGGGCATCAACCTGGGCACCTGCGTGACCACCGCCATGGTGTGCTCCATCGGCGCCTCCAAGGATGCCAAGCGCACCGGCATCGTGCACATCGCCTTCAATACCATCGGAACGATCCTGTTCCTGATTGTGATGACGGTGCTGCAGAAACTGGCGGTATTCGGCGTGGATTTCTGGATCCGGTCGGTGGACAGCGGCAACATCGCCAATTTCCAGACCATCTTCAATCTGGTGACGGCCATTGCGCTGATTCCTTTTGCCGATGTTCTGGTGAAGCTGTCCATGCTCCTGGTCCGGGACGACAAGCCGGAACCCGACCGGCATCCGGAATTGCATACCCTGGATGAGAAACTGTACATCTCCCCGGCTGTGGCCATTTCCGAGGCCGTAAAAGCCGCCGCTGCCATGGGCAACATGGCCAGAATCAACTTTGAAAAGGGCTGCCGGCTGCTGGAAGGGTATGATCCGGTGATTGCCAAAGAGGTGGATCAGGACGAAAACCTGATCGACCAGTTCACGGACAATACCGACCGCTTCCTGATCGGCCTTTCCAAAAACGTGGAAACGGAGTGGGATGACCGCCAGCTGGATATGCTGATCCAGACGGTTCCCAATTTTGAGCGAGTCGGTGACTATGCCACCAATCTGGTGGAACTGTCGGAACAGATGCAGCGGGAAAATGCGGTGTTTACCGAAACAGCCAAAAAGGAACTGGCCCTGATCTGCAAAGCGGTCAACGAGATTCTCCAGGTGACGGTGGATGCTTTCGCCAAAGGAGACAACGAGGCGGCAAAAGCCATTGAACCTTTAGAAGAGACCATCGACGACATGGTGATGATTCTCCGGGACCGGCACACCAAGCGCCTGAAGTCCGGCGCCTGCTCGGTCAACGCCGGCCTGGTCTTCATGGAAGCCCTGACCTATCTGGAGCGTGCCTCCGACCAGTGTTCCTCCATTGCGGTGATGATGCTGGCCCGGAACAATGAGAACATCCTCCAGAACCATTACGATTACCTGCGGGAGGTTCATGCGGGCAACGACACGGACTATCGGTCCGAGAAGGAACGCCGCCGCCGGCAGTACATCCAGCAGCTCAAGGAAATTCAATAAGCACGAACTCCCCGGAAGATTTTTCTTCCGGGGAGTTTTTCTCAGCCGCAGAGCCTGGCCTGTTCCTCTGCCACACTGGCCTCGCAGCTTCGCATGGCCAGAATGGTTTTCTCCAGAACCGTGTCCAGAGGCCAGCCCAGCCGTTCCGCCCCCTGGGCGATCACATCCCGGGAGCATCCGGCGGCAAACTTTTTGTCCTTGTATTTCTTTTTCAGGGAAGAAAGCTCCATATCCATCACGCTTTTGCTGGGACGCATCCGGGCGGCGGCGCCGATCAGACCGGTGAGCTCATCCACCGCAAACAGAATCTTCTCCATGGTATTTTCCGGCTCCACATCACTGCACAGACCGTAGCCGTGGGAGCAGATGGCGTGTACCATTTCCGGGGAGGCGTTTACCTCCGCCAGCAGCTCCGGGGCCTTCTTGCAATGCTGATCCGGGTACTGCTCGAAATCCACATCGTGAAGCAGACCGCACAGTCCCCAGAAGTCCGGGTCTTCCCCCTGTTCCTGGGCAAACCAGCGCATGACTCCTTCCACGGTCAGGGCATGCTGAATGTGAAACGGTTCGTGGTTGTATTTCTGCAGCAGAGCCAGAGCCTGCTCCCGGGTCAAATCCATTGAAAATGCCTCCTAAAAATCAGATGTCCTTATTTTACTCCGGTGAAGGAAATTTGTCAACCGGAAGCGGACAAACAGGGAGCTCCAGAAAAAACTCCGGAAAACGGTGGAGAATCTTTTTCATGTGTGATATACTGGGTCCAAAGGAGGGGTTACTCATGGCAAACATCATGGATTACATCCAGTGGAGAGGGGACCTGACCTTCTCCCAGGCTCCGCTGAATCCGGTGGACGCACTGATTTTTTCTGCTCTTGCCTATGTCCATTACGCCGGACAGACGGAAGCGGAGCCGGACTCCGCCCTGACGCTGAAGCAGGCAGGGGAGGACTTGTTCGCCCGAGAGGACTATGAAACCCGAGCCAGAGTGAAGAATGACCTGATTTTGCTTCGCACTGCCATGGAGTCCATTCGCTTTGGACAGAGCCAGATCTGGATGTACCGTAACCAGTTCAGCACGGAGGAGCAGACCCAGTTCGCTGCCATGACGTTCCGCCTGGATGACGGCAGCCTGTTTCTGGCATTCCGGGGGACGGACAGCACCCTGGTGGGCTGGAAGGAGGATTTCAATATGACCTTCCAGCAGACCATCCCCGCCCAGCGGCTGGCGCTGCAATATGCCCGGGATGTGGCCCTTGCGGATTTCGGCCCGCTGTGGCTGGGCGGACACTCCAAGGGTGGAAATCTGGCGGTTTTTGCTGCCGCCCGATCTTCGCCGGAGGTGCAGCAGCGCATTGTGGGGGTATTCAACAATGACGGACCGGGCTTTACCCAATATATGATGGGTGACCCGGGATATCTGGCCATGGTGCCCAAGATCCGGACCTTCATTCCCCAATCCTCGGTGATCGGGATGATGCTGGAGCATGAAGAGCCGTACACCGTGATCCGCAGCAAGACGGTGGGTCTGCTTCAGCATGATCCCTATTCCTGGGAAGTGATGGGCGTTAATTTTGTGGACGGAGAAGAGATCACGGAGACCTCCCAGTTTGTAGATGCCACCCTGAAAAACCGGTTTGCCGCCATGACCAACCAGGAGCGCAACCAGCTGGTGGATGTGATGTACACGCTGCTCAGCAGTGCGGATGTAGAGCGGGCCGCGGATATCTTCCATCCCCGGAACCTGCACATCTATCTGAAGGCCCTGAGCGAAGACGAGCAGCTCCGCAAATTTCTGTCCACCGAGTTTATGGGATTTGTAGATGCAGCCTGGAAGGCCAGGGCAAAGCTGGAGCAGCAGCGCAAGGAGGAAAAACTGCTGGAAGAAACGGAAGCATAACTGTAAAAAAACCCGCCGTGGACGGATGTCCACGGCGGGTTTTGAATACTTAAGAGTGTTATTCGCTTGCTTCTTCTTTGGGAAGAACCAGGTTCAGGATAATGGCCATCAGGGTAGCCACCACCACAGAGGAGGAGCCGAACACCGTGGCCACCCACTCCGGGAATCCGTTTCCGGACAGGCAGCCGGAAACCTGGGTGATGCCGGTGCCCAGGGCCACGGACAGGCCCACCACGGAGCTTTTGCGCATGGTGAAGGGACCCTCCGAGGTGATCATCCGGATGCCGGTCATGGTAATGGTGGAGAACACCGACAAGGTGGCACCGCCGATGACGCACTGGGGAATGGTGGTCAGAAGAGAAGCAAACTTGGGCATGAACCCAGCTACCAGCAGAATCAGCGAAGCGAAGGCGAACACCGAGCGATTGATGACCTTGTTGATGGTGATGATGCCCACGTTCTGGCTGTAGGATGCCACGGGAAGACCGCCGATGAACGGCCCGATGACGCTGATGACACCCTGGCCGATAATTCCGGCGGAGAGTTCCCGGTCCGTAGGCAGCCGATCCATGCCGCCCACCGTGGTGGAGGTCAGATCGCCGATGGTCTGCACGGAATTGACGATGTACACGATGGCCAGGGAAGCAATGGCAGAGGGGACAAACTTGATCTCAAAGGGCATAATGGGGGGCAGGGACACCCAAGAGGCACCGCTGACGCTGGACAGATCCACAATGCCCACGAAGAAGGCGGCGATGTAGCCCACGATCATGCCGAACAGCAAAGCGCCCAGCTTCCAGATGCCCTTGGCGAAATTGTTCAGGTAAACCACCACTGCAAAGGTCAGCAAAGCAACACCCCAGCTGCGCATACCGCCAAACCAGGGGCTGAGGGCGTCGCCGCCGGCCATATACCGCACGGCGGTGGGGTACAAAGAAAGACCGATGGTGAAAATCACGGTTCCGGTTACCAGCGGGGGGAAGAACACCCGGATTTTCTTGACAAAGATGCCGAAGAAAATGGCCACAAAACCGCCTGCCAGTTCCGCACCCAAAATGGTGGGCAGGTCAAACTGCATACCGATGGCCGTGAGCGTAGGAACATAGGCAAAGCTGATGCCCATAATCACCGGCAGCCGTGCGCCGATGCGGTTGAAAATGGGGAACAGCTGCAGCAGGGTGGCGATCGCGGTGATAATCAGCGCCGCCTGAATGAGAATGGTTTTATCTGCCACGCTCAGGTCGCACACGTCGCTGCCGGAAATGATAATGGCCGGGGTAATGACGCCCACCACGGCAGCCACCACATGCTGGAGGCCCAGGGGCACCAGTTGGCCCGCAGGAGGAATGCCGTCGTAGGAGAAAACGCTGGCCGGAGTTTTGGTGTTGTTTTTCATAAAGTACCTGCCTCTTCTTTCTGTGTGGAGGTGGGGCTTACACGGAGCCGGAGGAAGCGGCCTGCTCGCAGTAGATGCAGCGGTAGACCTTCTTGGCCGGGTCTGTCAGCTTGAACTCGTGGACCAGCTCCTGCTCCACGGAAGTGATGCACCGGGGATTCTTGCACTTGATGACGCCCACTACCCGCTCCGGCAGAGTCAGGTGCCGCCGCTCGGCAACCTTACCGTCCCGGATGATGTTCACGGTGATGCCGGAATCCAGGTAGCCCAGCACGTCAAAGTTCAGGTCCATCAGGGTGCTGATTTTGATGATGTCCTTTTTGCCCATTTTGGTGCTTTCTGCATTCTGAATCATGGCCACGGTGCAGTCCAGCTTGTCCAGATTCAGTACATTGTAGATTTCCATGCTCCGCCCAGCGGTGATGTGATCCAGCACGATGCCGTCCTTGATTTGTCCGATGTTCATACCCGTACCTCCAGCATTTTCAGAATCAGCGCCATGCGCATGTATTTGCCGTTTTTCACCTGATCGAAGTAGTGTGCCCGGGGATCGCTGTCCACTGC
>DVKV01000017.1 GCA_018715835.1 Candidatus Faecousia intestinavium
TGATTAAACATAGCCATCCTCCTCCAGATAGGTTTTGAGTTTTTCCCGTCCCCGGTTCAGCCGGACATGGACAGCGGATCTGGAAATGCCCAGAATCCGGCCGATTTCCTCCGCCTGGTAGCCTTCGTAATAAAACAGGTACAGCACCGTCCGATAGTTCTCCGGCAGTTGATTCACCGCCGCCAGCACCGAGCCGTCCGGGGTTTCCGGTGCCGGAACCTCCAGGCAGGCATCCAGGCTGCAATTGCGCTTTCGCCAGGGGCTGCGCAGCGCATCCTTGCAGGCATTGGCCGCCATGCGCAGAATGTAGGCTTTCTCATGCTCCGGGGTATCGAATGTCCGGGGATGACTCAGAAGCTTTACGAAAACCGTCTGGCAGATGTCCTGGGCGTCGTCGGTGTTTTTTAAGTAGGTGTAACTCAGGCGGAGAATGGCGTCGGCATACAGCTGGGCCAAGCGCTCCGCCTACTGGTTTTGATTCATGTTGATTTCCTCCTTCCAGGCGCCTTCACCCCAAATACGGTTTTCCTCTGGAAATGCTTACAGGATCTTTCTGTTTTCTCAAAAAATTTCCCGGAAACCACAGCCCTTGGGCCAGGTTTCCGGGAAATATCATCATCAGGCGTCTTCCAGCGCCCGCAGTCGTTTCTGCTCCGACAGCTGTTTTTTCAGTTCCTTCACCAGCGGCAGCATCCCCGCCAGATTCAGAACCATCACAAAGCCCAGCAGGCCCCACAGCCACAGCTCCCATTGCTGACGCAGCAGCACATAGAGCAGCAGGCCCGTCACCACCAGCCGCGTGACGCAGGCCCGGGCAATATTCTTGATAGCCCGGGAGCAGCGCTCCTCCCGCTGGTACAGATCCAGCTCCGGTTCCTGGGGGATGTTCTGATCTTCCGATGCGCTGCTCATCTGGGGATAAACCCGACTTTCTTATAGACCTTGCGCAGGGTCTTCTCCGCCACATAGGAGGCCTTCTCCGCACCCTGACGGTAGACGTTCTCCAGATAAGCCTTGTCCTTCAGCAGACGGTTGGTCTCCTCCCGGATGGGCCGGAGGGTTTCCACCACTGCTTCGCCAACAGCGGGCTTGAACTTGCCGTAGCCGCAGCCGGCAAACTCCTGTTCGATCTGCTCATAGGTTTTCCCGGTGCAGGCAGAATAAATGGCCATCAGGTTGGACACGCCGGGCTTATTCTCCCGGTCAAAGCGGACGCAGTTCTCCGTGTCGGAGTCGGTAATGGCCCGCTTGAACTGGCGCATGATGGTCTCCGGGGTATCCATCACCAGAATCCGGCCGGTGTCCTCGTTTTCCGACTTGGACATCTTGGCCGTGGGATTGGTCAGGCTCATGATCCGGGCACCAACCTTGGGCACGAAAGGCTCCGGCAGCTTGAATACGTCGCCGTAAATGCCGTTGAACCGGCGGGCAATGGTGTGGCACAGCTCCACATGCTGCTTCTGGTCCTCACCCACCGGCACATAATCCGGCTGGTACAGCAGAATATCCGCCGCCATCAGGGCGGGATAGGTAAACAGACCGCCGTTGATGTTGTCTGCGTTTTTGGCAGACTTATCCTTGAACTGGGTCATCCGGGACAGTTCGCCGAACATGGAATAGCAGTCCAGCACCCAGCCCAGCTCTGCATGCTGGTGAACGTGGCTCTGGATAAACAGGGTATTCTTCTCCGGGTCCAGGCCGCAGGCAATGTACTGAGCCAGCTGCTCCAGGGTCCGCCGGCGCAGATCCGCCGGATTCTGCCGGACCGTGATGGCGTGCAGATCCGCCATGAAATAATAACAGTCAAAGGAATCAGCCCGCTCCGCCCAGTTCTTGATGGCGCCCAGGTAAGAACCCAGGGTCAGGTCACCGGAGGGCTTGATGCCGGAGAGCATCCGTTTCTTGGGAGTTTCCGCAACAATTTCACTCATAAACATTCACGCTTTCTATGTGGTTTGTGTGGGTTATTTTAACACAGAGACCGCAATTGTGCAAGGAGATTTTCCTGCGTTGTGAATTGATTTCCCCGGCTTTGTGTGGTATACTCTAGGCAGAAATTTTGAGCAAGAGAGGAATATACTTATGGATTATCAGGCTTTAGCCGATCTTCTGTTTCCTGACGTACACGAAACCCCGGAGGACGTGGAGCAGCGCTTCCCGCCCCGTCAGCTGCCGGAGGGCGCTGTGGTCACCCGGATGGCTCCCTCCCCCACCGGCTTTGTCCATCTGGGCAATCTGGTGCAGGGGCTGACCTCCGAGCGGATGGCCCATCAGTCCGGCGGCGTACTGTTCCTGCGGGTGGAGGACACCGATGCCAAACGGGAGGTTCCCGGTGCGGTGGAGGTGCTGATCAAAACCCTGAAGCATTATGGCATTTCCTTTGACGAAGGCGCCACCATGGAGGGCGATAAGGGCATCTACGGCCCCTACCGCCAGCGTCAGCGGGCAGACATCTACCATGTCTACGCCAAAAAGCTGGTTTCGGAGGGCAAGGCATATCCCTGCTTCTGTACGGAAGAGGAACTGACCGCCATGCGGGAAACCCAGGAGGCCAACAAGGAAAACACCGGTTATTACGGCAAGTACGCCATCTGGCGGGACCGCTCTATGGAGGACATTCAGGCCCAGCTGGACGCCGGAAACCCCTGGGTGCTCCGTTTCCGCTCCACCGGCAGCATTGAAAACCAGTTCAAGTTCGATGACCTGGTGAAGGGAAAGCTGACCATCACCGAAAACGACATTGACCACGTTCTTCTGAAATCCGACGGCATCCCCACCTATCATTTTGCCCATGCGGTGGATGACCACCTGATGCGCACCACCCATGTGGTCCGGGGCGATGAGTGGCTGCCCACCCTGCCCTTCCACATTCAGCTGTTCCAGGCCCTGGGATTCAAGCTGCCCAAGTATGTTCACATTGGACCTCTGATGAAAATGGACGGCTCTTCCAAGCGCAAGCTCAGCAAACGCAAGGACCCGGAACTGGCCCTGACCTACTACAAGGCTGAAGGTTTCCCGGTGGCAGCGGTGTATGAATACATCATGACCCTGCTGAACTCCAACTTTGAGGACTGGCGCAGAGCCAATCCCGACGCGCCGGTGGACAATTTTAAATTCAGCGCCAAGAAGCTGAACCCCGCCGGCTCCCTGTTTGACTACGCCAAGCTGGTTGACGTTTCCAAAAACGTGATCTCCCGGATGGATGCCGGGCAGGTTTACACCCTTCTGACCCAGTGGGCCCAGGAATTCGACCCCGAATTCGGCGCACTGCTGGCAGAAGATCCGGACTACGCCACCCGGATTCTGGCCATTGGCCGGGGCGGCAAGAAGCCCAGAAAGGATCTGGCCGTCTGGAAGGACGCAAAGCCCTACATGGGATTCTTCTATGACCAGTATCTGGAGACCCCGGAATTTGACGGAAAATTTGCCCCTGGCGTCATCGCCGAGGTCCTGAACCGATTCCTGGCTTCCTTTGATATTGCGGACGACGCCAACACCTGGTTTGAGAAGGTGAAGGCCATCACAACAGACATGGGCTTTACCACCGACATGAAGGCTTACAAGGCCAACCCCGACGCTTTCCCCGGAACAGTGGCAGACGTGTCCACCTTCATTCGTCTGGCTGTCACCGGCAAAACCAACTCCCCGGATCTTTACACCGTGATGCAGATTCTGGGCAAGGATCGGACGGTGGCCCGGATTTCCGCCGCCCTGAACCGACTGAACGGTTAACTACCGAGACAATACAAAAGCCCGTGGCAAAATTGCCGCAGACTTTGGAGGGTGTCAAAAGAATCTCACAGAGTTTGCCGCCTGCGCCGGCAAATTAAGTCAAAAAAGTTTTCTGCCAGGGCGTGTACCTGGCAGAAAACACTTCTCAGGCTACAAGTGTGGAATTTGTCCCCCGGTGGGGGGGCAAATTATGCGCGCAGTAGACTGCAAAAAACTTGTCGAAAAGCCTCGAAGGGGTTTTTCGACAGTCTAAAAAGCCTGCGGCAAGAGTTTGCCGCAGGCTTTACTTATTAAATCAGGGACTGGCCGTTAATGGTCAGGTGGAAGGTCTGTTCCAGGCGCTTGGCCGCCTGGACGCACAGCAGCATCCGCTTCATAAAAATCTCAAAATACTCCATGACCGAACTGACCTGGGTATCCACCGTCAGCTTCAGATCAATGGTGTGCTTTTCCACATCCATCACCAGCTGGGATTCCGTCACGGAATAGTTCACCCGGTCGTGGATATCCTGGGCCACGCTGTCCTTGCTGCGAACCCGGCTGCGGCGGACGTCAGACTTATCCGCCAGAAACAGCGCCGCCGCCACCGCATTCACCGGCACACCGTTGCCCTCATCATGATTGCCGATAGCAGTCACAATGGTGGCGATTTCCTCCGGTGGGAAATTCATCCGGTCCAGAATCCGGAAAGCCATCACCGCCCCGCTCTGGCTGTGATCCACCCGGTTGACAATGTTTCCGATGTCATGGAGGTAGCCTGCAATTTTTGCCAGTTCCACCGTTCTTTCCGGATAGCCCAGCTTCTGGAGGATGCTGCCCGCCAGCTCTGCCACCCGGGTAACATGGGGGAAACTGTGTTCTGTGAAACCCAGCGCCTTCATAGAGGCATCCGCCTGGGTAATATACACTCTG
The DNA here is from genome assembly GCA_018715835.1 of Candidatus Faecousia intestinavium. Taxonomy (GTDB): domain Bacteria; phylum Bacillota; class Clostridia; order Oscillospirales; family Oscillospiraceae; genus Faecousia; species Faecousia intestinavium. The sequence goes on from DVKV01000017.1 coordinate 4,645, forward strand.
ACCGCCTCATCCCGGCGGACTTCTTCATAGGTCATACAACCCCACCTTCTTTTTTCAGATTTCTTGCATACCTTATCAGTATACCGCGTTTGCATTTGCTTCTCAATCAAATTCTTGTAAAGTTTGGTAAAATGTTGGGCAGAATCCTGTGTCTCTTCCTTTACACACCCCCACGCCTATGCTATAATTTCTGTATGGTTCCGAACATTCCGCCTTTAAGGAGCAGCATTTATTTATGTATGAAATGTATTCTACCCCGCAGTTTGAAGCGGAGTATACCTATAGCGGCAGCGATCTGGGCGCAACCTGGACACCGGAGAGAACCCTGTTCCGGCTGTGGGCTCCCACTGCCCAGGAAGTCACCATCAATCTGTATCCCACCGGCGATCCCAATTCCCAGGCCATTTTGCGGCAGATTCCCATGCAGCGGGATGTGTGCGGCACCTGGGTCGCCCAGGGAACGGGAAACCTGAACGGCGTTTATTACACCTACCTTGT
>DVKV01000002.1 GCA_018715835.1 Candidatus Faecousia intestinavium
AACCGGAACCCCGGAAATCCCGCAGCGGGAGGAGACATATATGGAAGAAAGTCCCATTCACATTCTGGGCATTGCCCCCTATGAGGGAATGAAAACCGCCATGGAGCGGGCGGCGGAAAGCTATCCCAATATCAAACTGGATACAGCCATCGGTGACCTGGATGAAGGTACCGCCATCGTCAAGGAAATCCCTGTTGATGCCTACGACTGCATTATCTCCCGGGGCGGCACCGCCGAACAGATCCGCAAGATCAGCACCATCCCGGTGATTGACATTCAGCTGTCGGTATATGATGTGCTGCGCTCCATCAAGCTGGCGGAGAACTACGGCGGCCGCTACGCCATCGTGGGCTTTCCCAGCATTACGGAGCCGGCCCACATCCTGTGCGACCTGCTGCGCTACAATCTGGACATCATCACCATCCACGGCCGGGACGATGTGGTGGAGACGCTGAACCAGCTCCACCAGGAGGGCTATCGGATGGTGGTGGGGGATATGGTCACCCATACCGCCGCCCGGAACATGGGCATGGATGCGTTTCTGATCACTTCCGGCGCCGAGGGCCTGCGCACTGCCCTGGAGCAGGCCATCTCCTTCAGCAGTGCCTTCCGACGTATCCGGCAGGAGAACCGGCTGCTGCGGAGCATGAATCCCGAGGGGGTGTCCGTGGCCCTGCTGGACCGGAAGGGGGGGCTGCGCTACAGCTACCCCGGTGAGCCGGCCGCGGATCTGCTGAACATCCTCCGCTCCCATCTGAAGGAGGTGGTCCCCGGACGGCCTCTGTCCTTCTATTATAAATCCCTGAACACGCTCTACGGTATCACCGCCCGGCAGATTTCCATGTGGGAGAACAGCTATGTGCTGTTCACCTGCCGCCCGGGCCAGATTCCTCTCCGGGGCAGCAAGCTGGGCATGCGCAGCTACGGCAAGGTGGAGTGTGAGCATCTGTTCATGAGCAGCTTTTACAGCCTGTCCGGTGCCATGGGAGAGATCGAAACAACGGTATCGGCCTACGCCCTGTCCCGGCAGAGTGTCCTCATTGTCGGAGAGGACGGAACCGGCAAAGAGCAGATTGCCCGGGCACTGTACCTGCGCAGTGGCTGGACCAATACGCCCTTTTGGGTGTTCAACTGTCAGCTCTTGGCAGAGAAGAGCTGGGATTTCCTGCTTAACCACGCCAACTCCCCCTTTAGCGACGACCGGAACACACTGTACTTTCAATATTTTGAAACCCTCTCGGAAAACCGGCTGAACCAGCTCTACACCCTGATCCAGGAGACGGGACTGGCCAAACGGCAGCGGCTGATTTTCTCCTGCACCTGCCGGGAGGGAGAGGCCCTGGCCCCTGCTGTTCGGAAATGTATCCTGGGCCTGGGCTGCCTGACTTTGCGGATGCCTGCTCTTCGGACCCGATCCGATGAAATTCCTTCCCTGGCAAGTCTGTACCTGAACAGTCTGAACCAGGAGCTGGGCAAGCAGATCTCCGGCTTTGAGCCGAAGGCCATCGAGCAGCTGCGCAGGTATCCCTGGCCTCACAATTACACCCAGTTCAAGCAGGTGCTCTATGAGCTTGCCATTTTATGTGACTCCAGTTACATTGGTTCTACATTGGTGGCGGAAACGCTGTCCAAGGAATCCAGCCTGACCCATGCGGCCCAGCGAAGCGCTGCGGAGAAGCCTCCGGAGGGAACCCTGGAGGAGATCACCAGGAAAATTATCTACCAGACCCTGGAGGACTGCGGCGGCAACCAGACCGCAGCGGCCAAGCGGCTGGGCATCAGCCGCACCACATTGTGGCGCCATTTGGGCGAGGGAAAAAACTGAACGGACGAATACCCGCCGCAGCCTGCAGCGGGTATTTTTGTGTCTTGGTGAGGGCGGGGAGAAGCTGTGGGGGAAATGCTTGTTCCAATTTGAAATGGGCCCCAGGTGAAAAACGCCAAATCGTTCAAAATTAAAACAAGATAAAAGGGGAAATTACAATGTAAAAAATAAAACGTTCCAAATATAAACAAAAAGAGAATTGGCCCCATTGAAGCCGATGGAAAGGGCTGATAGAATAAAGACAAATCAAGGCACCTTGAAAAGGAGAGATACCCATGATTCAGCTGTTGATTATCGCGGATGATTTTACCGGGGCCCTGGACGCCGGTGTGCAGCTGGCAGTCCGGGGTGCCAAAACTGCCGTCATCACCGACGCCGCCGCAGACTGGAGCGAGAGCGCCCGGGATCTGGATGTGCTGGTAGTGGATGCGGAGACCCGGCACCTTCCCACTGCCCAGGCCTATGAGATCGTCTTCCGGATTGTCACCCTGGCAGCCCGGCTGCAGGTTCCTTACATCTATAAGAAGACGGATTCTGCCCTCCGGGGCAATGTGGGGGCGGAGCTCAGCGCCGTACTCCACGCCAGCGGAGAGACCCAGCTGCCCTTCCTGCCTGCCTTTCCCCAGATCGGCCGCTGCACCGTGAAGGGTGTGCATTACATCCAGGGGGTCCCGGTGGATCAGAGCGTATTCGGAAAGGACCCTTTCGAGCCAGTGAAGCAGTCTCGGGTGGATCAGCTGGTGGCGTCCCAGACCCAGGACCCGGTGATCTCCCTGCCCGCCCTGACGGCAGGGGCACAGACGCCGGAGCAGAAGGGAATCCTGGTTTTCGATGCGGAAAGCGAGGAAGACCTGTTCGCCACCGGCCATGCTTTGCAAAAGGCGGGGCGGCTGCGGATCATGGGCGGCTGCGCCGGATTCGCTGCCATGCTTCCCGAGTTGTTGGACAGCTGCCGGGGAGAGCGGCATTTCACCATGCCCCGGCTGCACGAACGGCTGCTGATGCTCTGCGGAAGCGTCAACCCCATTACTCTGACCCAGCTGGAGCGGGCGGAGCAGGCGGGATTCCTGCGGCTGCGGATGCGCCCGGATCAGAAGCTGGAGCCGGAATACTGGGAAACCCCTGACGGCCGGGAACAGCTGGAGTGCTGGATCGCCCAGCTGGAGCAGGGCGGACACGCCGTCATCGACAGCAACGACCCCGGTTCCAATGAACCCACCGCTCAGTATGCCCGGGAACAGGGCCTGACTCTGGAGCAGGTACGCCAGCGGATTTCCGGTTCCCTGGGCCAGATTCTGAAGGCCGTCCACGACCACCAGGTGGAGGGGACCCTGCTGATCACCGGCGGCGACACCCTGAAGCAGTGCATGGACCGGCTGGAAGTGTACCAGATCGAGCCGCTGTGCGAGCTGGAACCCGGCGTGGTGCTGTCCCGTTTCGCCTATCAGGATGTAACCCGCTATGTGATTTCCAAGTCCGGGGGATTCGGAAGTGAGAATTTGCTGGTCAATCTGGTAAATCGACTGTCTCAGCCGGTTTGCTCCCAATACGAACGATAAAACGGAGGTAAAAACTTATGAAATATCCCAGACTGCCCGGCCTGACCCTGGACGGCCAGGTCTACCAGAACGAAGAAATGGGCACCGTGGAAGCCATCATTCCCCCCGGCCCCTGGCGCACCTGCCATGGCCCCGGAATGGTGGAGCTGCCCAACGGCGACCTGCTGTGCTGCTGGTTTGCCGGTACGTTTGAGGGAGACGCGGACGTTCACATCGTCTGCGCCCGGCTGCCCAAGGGGGCGGACAAGTGGGAGGAGCCGGTGGATATTTCCAATGATCCCACCCGTTCCGAGCAGAACCCCTCTCTGTTCCTGGGCCCTGACGGCGCCGTATGGTGTATGTATACCGCCCAGCTGGGCCGGGTGCCTGGAAAGGACAATATGCAGTTCACCTCTCAGGTCCGCTGCCAGAAATCCTTTGACGGCGGCAAGACCTGGTCCGACTACGAAACCATTTTCCCTGAGGAGGGCACCTTCTCCCGGCAGCCCATCCAGGTCCTGAAAAACGGACGATGGATTTACGGAACCTGGATCTGCACCGACGCCGTGGACGGCCTGGCAGGGGACCCCTCCGCCTTCCGGATTTCTGACGACCAGGGGAAAACCTGGCGGCAGGTGATGATGCCCAACTCCCGGGGACGGGTTCACGCAACAGTGGTGGAGCTGGAGGATGGCCATCTGGTGGCTTTCATGCGCAGCCGGGAAGCGGACTTCATCTACCGCAGCGAGTCCTTTGACTGGGGCGACAGCTGGTCCGAACCCAAGCCCACGGTGCTGCCCAACAACAATTCCTCCATCAGTGCCATCCGTACCCAGTCCGGACGGATTGCCATTGCCTACAACCCCACCAGCGTACCCGAGGATATGCGCAGCAAGTGTGCATGGCCCGGCCTGCGCTGCCCGGTGGCGGTGGCATTGTCCGAGGACGGCGGCCTGACCTTCCCCATGATCCGCTGGATGGAGCGGGGCGAAGGCTACATCGGAGACGAGAACAAGACCAACAACAAGCAGTACGAGTATCCTTACATCATGCAGGGCGCCGACGGACGGCTGCACCTGACCTACGCCGCCTTCACCCGGAAGGCTGTGAAGTATGTCAGCTTCACCGAGGAGGACGTGATGGGCGCAAAGCGGGAACGCTATGGGGTATACAACCCCACCAACGGCGAAGGCGCCCGGGATGCCCGGTAACCTGCCCGGAATCGATTTTTTACAGGAGTGATTGAAATTATGCTGACTACCTACAATCTGAAGATGCCGCATGCGGTTTATGGCGGCGAGAACGCCATGGACAACATTGCTGCCATTATCAAGACCCTGAATGCCAAGAAGGTGGCCATGTTCACCGACAAGGGTCTGCGGAGCCTGGGCCTGTTCGGCTTGGCGGAGGACGTGGTGAAGACCACCGGCGTTTCCTACTATGTGCTGGATGATCTGCCCCCCGAGCCTTCCTATATGGCGGTTCAGAAAATCGTGGATGAGTTCAAGGTAAGCGGCGCCGACCTGATCGTTGCCTGCGGCGGCGGCAGCGTCATGGATGCGGCCAAGCTGGCAAGCGTGCTGGTCACCGACGAGTACGGCGTGAAGGAACTGCTGGACAACCCCGGCATGGCCCGTAAGTGCGTGCCCATTGTGCTGATCCCCACCACCGCCGGCACCGGCGCCGAGGTTACCCCCAACGCCATTGTGGGTGTGCCCGAGAAGGAACTGAAGATCGGCATTGTCAATGACAACATGATCGCGGACTACGTGATTCTGGACGCCCGGCTCATCAAGAACCTGCCCCGGAAGATCGCCGCTGCCACCGGCGTGGACGCCCTGGCCCACTGCATTGAGTGCTTCACCTCCAACAAGGCCAACCCCTTCAGCGATATGTACGCTCTGGAGGGCTGCGACCTGATTCTCAACAACATCGAGCGGGCCTGCGACGACCCCGAAGCCATGGAGGAGAAGAACCGGATGCAGATGGCCGCTTACTACGGCGGTATGGCCATCACCGCCTCCGGCACCACTGCGGTGCACGCTCTGAGCTATCCTCTGGGCGGCAAGTACCACATTGCCCATGGCGTGTCCAACGCCATTCTGCTGGCTCCCGTTATGCGTTTCAACGCTCAGGACCCTGCCTTCCGGGAGCGGCTGGCTCTGGCCTATGACCGCTGCTGCCATGACAAGGTCAAGTGCGAGACCGTGGATGAGAAGAGCGCCTGGATGATTGCCAAGATGGAAGGTATCGTGAAGCACCTGGATATCCCCACCAGCCTGAAGGAGTTCGGCGTCCCCGAAAGCGACCTGGAGGGTCTGGTAGAGGCCGGTATGCAGGTTCAGCGGCTGCTGGTGAACAATATGCGTCTGGTTACCGCTGAGGATGCCAGAAAGCTGTATCAGGAAATCATGTAAGGAGGGTTTCCCATTGAAAACCACACAGATCAAAGGTATTATCCCTCCGATCGTCACTCCCATGAATGCCGATGAGAGCGTCAACATCCCCGAGCTGCGCAGCCAGGTGGAGCGTCAGATTGCCGGCGGTGTGCACGGCATCTTCCCCTTCGGCACCAACGGCGAAGGCTATATCCTGAGCCTGAAGGAAAAGGAGGAGATCCTGGAGGCGGTTGTGGATCAGGTCAAGGGCCGGATTCCCGTGTATGCCGGTTCCGGCTGCATCTCCACCCAGGACACCGTCTACATGAGCAAGCGGGCGGAAGAGCTGGGTGCCGATGTGCTGAGCATCATCACCCCCAGCTTCGCCGTGGCCAGCCAGAAGGAGCTGTATGACCACTATGTGGAGGTCGCCAAGCACGTGAACATCCCCATTGTGCTCTACAACATCCCGCCCCGCACCGGCAACAAGCTGCTGCCCGAGACCGTGGCAAAGCTTGCAAAGGACGTGGACGTGATCATGGGCGCCAAGGATTCCAGCGGCGACCGGGACAACCTGAAGGCCTACATCGACCTGACCAAGGACCTGGACAAGGACTTCTCCGTGCTGGCGGGCAACGACGGCAACATCCTCTTCTGCCTGCAGAACGGCGGCAAGGGCGGTATCGCTGGCCGTGCCAACCTGTGGCCCAAGACCGTTGCTTCCATCTATAACTACTTTGTTGCCGGAGAACTGGACAAGGCTCAGGAAGCTCAGGACGCCGTGGCGGCCCTGCAGCGGGTGTTCAAGTTCGGCAACGCAAACACCATCATCAAGAAGGCCGTCAACCTGCTGGGTTACCCCGTTGGCGACTGCCGCAGACCCTTCAACTATCTGTGTCAGGAGGGCGTGGAAGAGCTGAAGTTGGTACTGAAAGAGAGTGCAGAAAAAGGCATGTGCTAAGGCGCAGGCTTATGAATAAAAGGAGGAGAATACAATGAGCAGACCGATTCTGGGCATTTCCATGGGCGATCCCTTTGGCAACGGCCCTGAAATTACTGTCCGCGCCCTGGCTGACGCCACTATCTATGACCGGTGCAAGCCTCTGGTGGTGGGCGATGAGAGTTCCATGCGTTATGCCCTGAAGGTGGCCGAAAAGGTCAACGGAATCCATCTGGAGCTGAACGTGGTCAAGACCCCTGCCGAGGGCAAGTACACCTACGGCACCATTGATCTGATGGATCTGGGTCTGGTTCCTGTGGAGAAGATTCCCGATACCTCCGACCTGGATGAGCCCAAGCCCTTCGGTGTGGGTGCCTGCGCCGTGGGCGGCGAGGCTTCCTTCCAGTATGTGAAGAAGGTCATCGAGTTGGCCATGGCCGGGGAAGTGGACGCCACCGTCACCAACGCCCTGAGCAAGGAAGCCATCAATATGGCCGGCCACCACTACTCCGGACATACCGAGATCTATGCCGACTACACCCATACCAGCAAGTACACCATGATGCTGGCCCATGAAAACCTGCGGGTAGTCCACGTCTCCACCCATGTCTCCCTCCGGGAGGCCTGTGACCGGGTGAAGAAGGACCGGGTGCTGGACTGCATCCGCATTGCCAACGCCGGGTGCAAGGCCCTGGGCATCAAGGAACCCAAGATCGGCGTGGCCGGTCTGAATCCCCACTGCGGCGAGAACGGTATGTTCGGCCGGGAGGAAATCGAGGAGATCCAGCCCGCCATTGACGCGGCTCTGGCGGAAGGCATCAACGTCCCCGAAAAGAAGCCCACCCCTCCGGACACCGTGTTCTCCAAGGCCCTGGGCGGCTGGTATGATATCGTGGTGGTCATGTACCATGACCAGGGACACATTCCCCTGAAGGTCAAGGGCTTTGTCTACAACCGGGAAGAGAAGCACTGGGAGGCCGTGGCAGGCGTGAACGTCACCCTGGGCCTGCCCATCATCCGGGCTTCCGTGGATCACGGCACCGGCTTCGGTCATGCCGGCTCCGGCAATGCCAATGAGCTGAGCCTGGTCAACGCCATGGACTACGCCATCCGGATGGCCTTGGCCAAAAAGGCAAACGCATAAACAGGTATTTCTGAGGGCAGCACGGCTTTTTGCCCTCCAATATGAGATAGAAAAAGGAAATTAGGAGAAAAAGTATGACAACCCAGATGATTTTGGCATTGTCCATTACGATTCTGATGATCGTAATGATTATGTCCGACAAGTTCTCTTTCGGAGCACCCCCTATGGTGGCATGCTGCCTGCTGGTTCTCACCGGGGTTTCCACCATTGAGCGGGCCTTTGCGGGATTTATCAACAGCAGCGTGATTATGATCGCCGGATTTATGGCGGTTATGGCTGCTTTGCAGAAAACCAGTTTGATGAGCAGAATCAAGTCCCTGATGGCTAACTTGGCATCCAAGGGCGGGTTCAAGGCTTATGCGCTGCTGATCCTGGTGGCGATGCTGGGCGCAAGCCTGATGAGCGGCTCCACCGGCTACTATGTTATGGTTATCACCATCGCCTCTACCATTCCCTACAGCAAGAATCTTCCCAACTCCAAGGTTCTGCTGCCGATGGCTTTTGCGTCCGGCAAGGCCCTGATTCCGGTGAGCGTCGCCTTCTTCATGGGTATGGCGGTCTCCCTGCTGGAAAGTGCCGGTATGACGGTTACCGTTGCCATGCCGAAGTTCTCTTTGATGGTGTTTATCTCCTCTGTCGGCTTCCTCCTGTGGACCCTGTTCGCTTACCGGCTGCTGCCGGACTATGATATCCAGGCTGGTGGTCAGGACAAGAAAGAATCCGCTGTGGCACAGGTGCAGGAAGGCACACAGCTGCCCAAGTGGAAAGAAATTTGTACTTACCTTGCTTTTGCCGTGTCCGTTGCGGCAATGATGATCAGCTCTCTGGGTGAAATTTCCGCTATCCTTCCTTGTCTTGCCACGGGTTTCCTGTGCCTGATCGGCGTGTTTGATTTCAAAGAAGCACGGGCAAACCTGTTCTCCCCGCTGATTCTGATGATGGCGTCTGTGATCGGCGTGGCAAACGCTCTGGCGGACTCTGGATTTACCACTATGGTGGGTGAAGCGGTTGCCAGCGCAATGGGCGGCCACGTCAGCTATTTTGTGCTGACTCTGGTGTTCTGCCTGCTGACCAGCGCCTGCGCCACGCTGACCGGTGCCAGCATGGGCGCCCTGTTCGTCTTTGCGCCCATCGGCATTGCAACGGCGATGAGCTTGGGGATCGATCCCACTGGCCTGGCCTGCGCCATGGCGGTTTCTGCCTGGTCCGGCGGTTTCCTGCCCATTGATGGAATGCCTGCCATGGCTCTGGGCATGGGCAAATATAAGCTTTCCCAGTTCCTGGTGTACGCAGTTCCCATGTACCTGATTGGAATTCTGTTCCTGTCCATTGGCGCTGTAATTGCGTTCCCGCTGTAAGAAGTCTTCGTTAAGCGGCGAAAGCCTGCCGATTGTGTCTGGTCGGCAGGCTTTCTTTTATCAATAATAAAGAGGTGTGTAGAGCATGAAACCTGAGATTTCAGCGTATCCGCTGTACAGTTACGTTTCTACCCGGGCAGGCTGCGATCCCTGCCGGACCATCTATCTGTGCGCTCCGGAACCGGACTGCCGGACTGTGCAGAGCTTGGAGATCTTTGCCAGAGAATCGGGATGGCAGGAGATTGCGGAGCAGGAGGGAGCTGTCCTGGTGGCGCCGGCTGCTCCCCAGGGCTGGGATGCCCAGCCCACCACTGTGCTGCGGGAAATCTACCAGCAGACCCGGAATCGGTTCGCGACCCGCAGCGGCGAGGCCATCTGGGGACGAATGGGTTCCCTGTGGTGCTGGGAGACGATGCTGTATGCGGTAGGCTACGGGGAAGGCGCGCAGTTTGTCGGACGCACCTTGGTGGATTGCCCCAATGTTCTGGCAGCCGGCGCCATGGTGGGAGGATGGCCCTCGGACTTCCGGGGAGGAGATCTGCCTTCCAGCCACTGGCTGGTGGGAAAAGTCAGCCCAGACTATTGTGTGAAGAACAGAGAAATTCCGGTGAAGGCATGGTTCTATGTTGACCATGCGGTACAGGCAGAGCAGGCGGCGGCGTATTTCCGTAGCTGCGGAGGCAGTGTGCAGGTCCGGGAAGGCTCGTTCCGGGCGGAACCTTGCCTGAGCTGGGAGATTATGAATCAGTGCTTTGCCCGAACCATTCGCTGGAAAAACGGACCCGACGGGACGCTGACGGAAACCAGCAGCCGGGCTGATTTCTACAATAGCCCCCGCTTCCTGCGCCGGAGCGCAAAGTGGATGGGCACGACCTACGGCTACAGCGTGCATCTGCCGGAAGGCTTGTCACCTGCGCAGATTCAGGGACTTCCCGTGGTGTTTACCGTCCACGGCAGAGGAGAGCCTGCCTGGCTGTTTACGGAGAAAAACGGTTGGGATCTTTTGGCGGATGAAACCAAAGAATTTGTTCTGGTTTCTCCGGATTCTCCGGGAAATATCTGGTTTGCCCCCCGGGATGCACAGATTTTCCCAGTAATTGCAAACGCTGTTCAAAAAGAGTTCGGAACAGATCCGGAGCAGGTATACCTGACAGGATTTTCCAATGGCGGAATGATCACCCGGGAGGTGGGGCTGCGCTATCCGGAAGTGTTTGCGGGAATATCTGTCTGGAACGCGCCAAAGGGAGACACCTTTTCCATGATGCAGGAAGACTCCGGCGCCTTGGCCGGAGAGCCGGGAGAAGCACTGCAGGGCTGGATAAACGCGTTCAAAGATGGACATTGGGAACTGCCCTGTGCCTTTTTCTATGGGGATCAGGACGGAGCGGCCCAGCCGGGAGAAAATTATTTGATGCCTCTTTTCCTGGAAAGCAATCATTGCAGCGCGACCCGGGATGGGAACAACCTGGTGGGGTGGAAACCGGATGAAGTGTGGAATGGAGAAAACCACTATACGCCCGAGGGCGGATACCGGGAGGGAGAACGTTTTACAACGTACGGTTACCGGAGCACCCGGGGAGACCTGGCCGTCACGGTTACCATGATGAAGAATATGCCTCACGGCGCAATCCGGGAGCAGAGCAGGGCTGTCTGGCAGTTCCTTCGGCATTACCGCAGAGAAAAGGGAAGCCCGGATGTGATTTGGTCGGAAAAGGAATAAGCTTTCAGGCGGAGCTTTGGCTCCGCCTGACTCTTTTACAGGGATTTTACAAAACAGCGCTTGTATTTCTTACCCGGAGGCGGTACTATCAGAAGATAAAGAATCGGGGAGGTTGCCTATGATTTACTGTGTGGAAGATGATGAGAGCATCCGGGAGCTGATGCTCTATACCCTGCGGGCCTCGGGATTCCCGGCGGAGGGCTTCTCCTGCGGCACCGCCCTGCTGGAGGCCCTGAACCACAACACCCCCCAGCTGATCCTGCTGGACATCATGCTGCCCGGCATGGACGGCATTGAGATCCTCCGGCAGCTGCGCAGCCGGCCTGCCACCGCCCGGATTCCGGTGATCATGGCCTCGGCCAAGGGAACGGAGTATGACAAGGTGGTGGGGCTGGACGCCGGAGCCGACGACTATCTGGCCAAGCCCTTCGGCATGATGGAGATGGTGTCCCGGATTCGGGCGGTGCTGCGCCGGACGGAGCAGCCTGCGGCCCAGGGAACTCTGCGGATGGGAGAGTTGGAGGTGGACCCCCTGTCCCATACCGTCCGCGCCCGGGGAGAACGGGTGGAGCTGACATTAAAGGAATTTGAACTGTTGAAGCTGTTCCTGGAGCATCCCGGCCGGGTATTCAGCCGGGATCAGCTGCTGGAGCGGATCTGGAGCACGGACTACCTGGGAGAGACCCGGACGGTGGACGTGCACATCGGCACCCTGCGGACCAAGCTGGGCAGCTGCGGCGAGTACATCCGTACCGTCCGGGGCGTGGGTTACCGGATGGAGGCACCCCAATGACCCGGCGGCTGTTCCGGGCCATGTTTGCCCTGGTGCTGGTGGTGGTGCTGTGCTGCATGATCTTGTTCCTGGGGGCCGTCAGCGCCTATTTTACCAAAGTGCAGATCCGGCAGCTGGAAGGAGAACTGGCCATAGCGGCCCAGGTAGTGGCTCAGGAGGGCACCGGGCTCCTGGAAGGACTGGACCAGAATCTGGACTGCCGGATCACCTGGATCTCCCCGGAGGGAGAGGTACTCTATGACAACCGCAGCCAGGCCGGGGAGATGGAGAACCATCTCCAGCGCCAGGAGGTGCAGCAGGCCCTGACGGAGGGCACCGGCCGGAGCACCCGGTATTCGGGCACTCTGATGGAGCGGTCGCTGTATGTGGCTCGGCGGCTGCCGGACGGTACCGTGCTGCGGCTGTCGGTGACCCAGAATTCTGTGCTGCGGCTGATGCTGCAGATGTCGGAGAGCCTGATTCTCATTGTGGCGGGGGTGCTGGCCCTGGCCTATGTGCTGTCCCGGCGGCTGTCCATGCAGGCGGTGAAGCCCCTGAACGCCCTGGATCTGGACAATCCCCTGGCCAATACCCGCTATCCGGAGATTCAGCCCCTGCTGCGGCGGCTGGATTCCCAGCAGCGGCAGCTGCGGGCCCAGAGCACCCAGCTGAACCAGCGGCAGAAGGAATTCAACACCGTCACCCGGTCCCTGAACGAGGGCCTGGTGCTGCTGAATACCACGGGTACCATCCTGAGCATTAACCCGGCGGCGGCCTCCCTGCTGGAGGTCACGCCCAACTGCCTGGGAGCGGATTTCTCCATCGCAAACCGGAATCCGGAGATCCAGGCTCTGGTGGACCATGCCCTCAGCGGCCAGAAGGGGGAGAAAACCCTGTCCCTGGCGGGAGGACAATACCAGGCGGTGGCCAATCCGGTGCGCTCCGATGGGGAGCTGTTCGGCGTGGTGGTGCTGCTGTTTGATGTGACCCAGAAGCACCAGGCGGAGCAGCTGCGCCGGGAGTTCACCGCCAATGTTTCCCACGAGCTGAAAACCCCCCTGCACGCCATTTCCGGCTATGCCGAGCTGATGAAAGCCGGAATGGTGCCCCGGGAGGACATGATCCGCTTCTCCGAGAAGATCTACTCCGAAACACAGCGGCTGGTCCGGCTGGTGGAGGACATTCTCCGACTGTCCCGCTTGGACGAGGGGGCGGCGGATATGCAGTGGGAGACGGTGGATCTGTATGCCGCTGCCCGGGAAAAGGTGACGGAGCTGACCGCGGCGGCGGAACTTTCCCAGGTGAAGCTGACCCTGGAGGGCAGTGCCGGAGAGATCCGGGCCATCCCCCAGCTGATCAGCGCCATTGTGTTCAATCTGGTGGACAACGCCATCAAGTACAACCGCTCCGGCGGCAGCGTCACCATCCGGGTAACCCCGGAGGAAGAGGCCGTGACCCTGGAGGTCCGGGACACCGGCATCGGCATTCCCGAAGCTCATCAGGAGCGGGTCTTTGAACGGTTCTACCGGGTGGACAAGAGCCACTCCAAGGCGGTGGGAGGCACCGGGCTGGGCCTGAGCATCGTCAAGCACGCAGTGCGGATTCTGGGAGCGCAGCTGCGCCTGGAGAGCCGGGAAGGGGAGGGCACCGCCATCACCATCCGCTTCCCCCGGGAGGAAACCCACACCGCCTGACACACCCAATTTTCCCTGTCCCGCCGGATATTCCGGCGGGATTTTTTACAACTTTACACGGATTTTACAATGGGGTGGTAATGGATTTGACATAGATTTGATAAACTAACCCTGTCTGAAGAAAGAAGAAAGGCAGATTGCTATGGATATTTTTGACTGTTTGACCATGGTGGGCGGCCTGTGCCTGTTCCTGTTCGGCATGAACATCATGGGAGAGGCCCTGGAGCGCCGGGCGGGCGCCAGCCTGCGGGCGCTGCTGGGCAAACTCACCACCAACCGGATGCTGGGCTTCCTCACGGGCCTGGCGGTAACCGCTGTGATCCAGTCCTCCTCCGCTACTACGGTGATGGTGGTGGGCTTCGTAAACTCGGGTCTTCTGACCCTGGGCCAGGCCATCAACGTGATCATGGGCGCCAATGTGGGCACCACTGTCACTGCCTGGATCCTGTCCCTGGGCGGTATTGAGAGCAGCAATGTGCTGGTGCAGCTGCTCAAGCCCAGCTCCTTTACGCCCATCCTTGCGCTCTGGGGTATCGTGTACTATATGTTCCTGAAGGACAGCCGGAAAAAGGACACCGGCATGATCTTCCTGGGCTTCGCCACGCTGATGTTCGGCATGGAGACCATGTCCGACGCCGTATCCGGGCTGAAGGATGTGCCCGCCTTCCAGCAGCTGTTCCTGCTGTTCACCAACCCCATTCTGGGCGTGCTGGCCGGCGCGGTGCTCACCGCCATCATCCAGTCCTCCTCCGCCTCCGTGGGTATTCTGCAGGCTCTGTCCACCACCGGCTCGGTGAGCTACGCCGCCGCCATCCCCATCATCATGGGCCAGAACATCGGCACCTGCATCACCGCCATGCTCTCCTCCGTGGGCACCACCAAGAACGCCAAACGGGCTGCTGTGGTTCACCTGATGTTCAACATTCTGGGCACCATGATCTGCCTGATTCTCTTCACCGCTGTGCAGACCCTGCTGGCCCCCGCCATCCTGGGTGAACAGGCCACCTACCTGGGCATCGCCATCTGCCACACAATGTTCAATGTCATCTGCACTGCCATTTTGCTGCCCTCCGGGGACCTGCTGGAGAAGCTGGTGTGCCGGCTGGTGCCGGACAACGAAAAGCCGGAAGTGGTGGCGGAACTGGACGAGCGTCTGCTCACCACCCCCTCCATCGCCCTGGAGCGCTGCCAGAGTCTGACCTTTGAGATGGCCGACGTGGCTGCCCAGGCCATCCACGACGGCGTGGCCCTGGTGCGGGAGTTCAATCCGGCGCTGGCCAAGCAGATTCGGGAGGAGGAAAACCGCACCGACCACTACGAGGACATCTTGGGCACCTATCTGGTGAAACTCAGCGCCCTGAAAATCAGCGACGCTGACAGCAGCGAAGCCACCATGCTCCTCAAGTCCCTGAATGATTTCGAGCGCATTGGTGACCATGCCCTGAACCTGGTGGAGTCTGCTGAGGAGCTGCAGAAGAAGCATCTGAACTTCTCCGACACCGCTAAGCATGAACTGGCGGTGCTGACCCGGGCGGTGGACGAAATTGTGGCGCTGTCTTTCTCCGCCTTCCGGGAGAACAACCTGGAAAAAGCCTACCAGGTGGAACCCCTGGAGCAGGTTATTGACGATCTGAAGGAAAAGCTCCGGGTGCATCACATTCTGCGGATGCAGCAGGGATCGTGCAGCATCGAGAGCGGCTTTGTCTGGTCGGATCTGCTCACCGCGCTGGAGCGGGTGGGTGACCACTGCTCCAACATTGCCGGGTGCGTGGTGGACATGGCCCATCATGACATGAACACCCACGAGTCCCTCCGTTCTGCCCGGACTGAGAACGAGAACTTCGGGGAGCAGTACAAGGCCTTTGCCGCCAAGTACAGCCTGAAATAAAGGAACGCCCCTCCGGCTGATGCCGGAGGGGCGCTTGCTTATTCCATTACGGTTCCGTCGGGGTGGAACAGGGGCAGCTTTTCCAGATAGGTCAGGTCCGGACGCTCCTGGGCGTCGCCCTCGGCCAGAATGGCCATCCGGCCGCAGATCTGACCGCCGGCTTCCTCCACCAGGGTTTCCAGGGCCTTCAGGCTTTCGCCCGTGGAGATCACGTCGTCCACAATCAGGATTTTCTTCCCCTTCATCCGGGCGGCATCCTCGCCGTCCAGGTACAGCCGCTGCTCCTTGGCGGTGGTGATGGAGTGTACGCTGACGCTGAACACATCCCGCATATACAGCTTGGGGGCTTTCCGGGCCAGGATGTACCGGGAATCCCCGGCCTGACGGGCCATTTCGTGGGCCAGGGGGATGCCCTTGGCTTCGGCGGTGATGATGTAGTCATACTCCGGGGCCTTGGCCAGCAGCTCCTTGGCGCAGGCAACGGTGAGTTCGGGGTCGCCGAAAATCACGAAGCCCGCAATGGACAGGGTATCGCTTACCGGGCAGATGGGCAGGTTGCGCTCCAGACCGGCCACGGTCATGGTATAATACATGAGAACCACTCCTTGTATCTTCTTCAGGTTCATTATACTATCTCCGTGGGAAATGTCAAGTTTGTGCGGTGCCTACACCACCGCCAGCAGGGCCATCAGGGCCATGGCGGGAATGCCGCCGAATCCCGCAGCCAGTACCGTGACCAGATTCACCGGGATGGCCACCCCGGTAAACACCGCCGTGGAATTGAGCAGCCACAGGCAAACAAAGCCCCCGGCGGCGTGGATGGCCAGCTTGAAAAACCATCGGATGGGCAGCACCAGCAGCCGCAGCACCGCCAGCGCCAGCACGGCGGGAATCAACAGCGCCCCAAATTCTTCCATAAAATTCCTCCGTATTCTTTTTCCGCCGCCGGCCATACTACCACTGGACAGAGCCGGAACCGGACACAACTGCGACGGCAATTGGGAAACCGCTTCCAACGCCTGTCAAGTGTATCGCCGAATGCGCAGCGGTGTGATGCGAAAAAGGGTGAGAAGGGAACAGCTCGCCCTTGTCCATAATACCACCAGAGAAGAAAGAAGAAAGGAAAAATCCGGGGCCGTCCCCGGATTTTTCCGGTTTCCCGGGCAGATTTGTTCCCGGAAACGATGATGGACACAACATGGTGTATTCCGCCAAAAACCGCTGGGGATTTTCTGCAAAATTCTCCCCCGCCCTGCCGTTGTCCCCTGGGGGGAAGTGTGCTATAATGTCTGTAATTCGCGAAATCTGAGAGGAATCCCCATGATTACAGACGCATTGAAGCTGACACAAAATGATGTGCGCAAGTTACTGGGTGCGGCCAGCCCGGACGCTGCCCTGCTTTACATATACCTGTCCTGCGGGAATCCCCTGTCTCAGGCGGAGGGGGAACTGAATCTGTCTGCCTCCCGGCTCAGCTGCGCCGGGGCCACATTGCGCCAGCTGGGACTGATGCCTCAGGAGCGTCCCAGCCACATTGCCCCCGGGGAGCGGCCCAGCTACTCCGAGCGGGACGTACTGGACGCTATGGACACCGACCAGTCCTTCCGCAGCCTGTACGGGGAGGTTCAGCGGCTGCTGGGCCGGAGTTTGAACACCGAGGAACTGAAAATCCTGCTGGGCTTTGTCCGGTACCTTGGCCTTCCGGCGGATGTGATTTCCGTGTTGGTGTGCTACTGCAAGGAGCGGGCCCGGAGTCGGGGGAGTATGCGCAATCCCTCTCTTCGCACCATTGAGAAGGAGGCATATGCCTGGTCGGAGCAGGGAATCGATACCCTGGAGGAGGCTTCCGCCTTTATCCAGGCCCAGAATGTCCGTAATTCCCGGCTCCATCGGCTGATGAACCTGCTTCAGATCCGGGGGCGGAGTCTGACTGCGGCGGAGGAGCGTTATGCCCAGTCCTGGCTGGATCTGGGGATGGATGAGCAGATGCTCTCCATGGCCTACGAGCGGACCTGCCTGAACACCGGGGGCCTTAACTGGGCGTACATGAACAAAATCATTCAGCGCTGGCATGAGCAGGGCCTGCGCACCGCCGAGGATGTGCGAAACGGGGACCGGAAAACAGCTGTTCCCAAGGGTGCCTCCGGCGAGCTGGGCAGCGCCGAACTGGAAGCCATTCAGAGAGTTTTGCGGGAGGAGGGGTAACCCATGGCATATAGTGCAGAGGTTGTCCGCCGGGCACGGGCTCGGCTTGCCCAGGCCAAGGAGGATCGGGAATCCGAAAACCGGCAGCATCTGGCCCAGGCCTATGCCCAGGTGCCCCGGATCAAAGAAATCGATCTGCTGCTGCGCCGGACCATGGCCCAGGCCGCCCAGGCGGCCTTTTTGCAGGGCAGCGACGGCCGGGAACTGATGGAGAAGGTCCGGCAGCAGAACCTGGGGCTCCAGCAGGAGCGGGCCAGACTGGCGGCGGAGAACTTCGAGGAGGGCTTTCTGGACGACAGCCCCATCTGCAGCGTCTGCGGGGGCAGCGGCTATGTGGGCACTACCATGTGCGAGTGCCTGCGGGAGCTGTGCCGTCAGGAGCAAAAAAAGGAGGTTTCCATCCTCTCGGGGAGCAAGGAGACCTTCAACCAGTTCCGGCTGGACTATTACCCGGACCGGGTGGACCCTAAGTACGGGGCCAGTCCCCGGACCATTATGGAGCGGAATTTCCAGAACTGCCGTCGGTACGCCCTCACATTCACGCCCCATGCGGGAAATCTGCTGTTTGTGGGAGGCACGGGCCTTGGAAAGACCTTTCTGTCCGCCTGCATTGCCCGGGCGGTGGCGGACCGGGGGTACAGTGTGGTGTATGAATCCGCTGCCCACTTGTTCGGCAAGTTGGAGCAGGCCAAGTTCTCCCCCAGTGAGGAAAACCGCCGGGAGGCCGCCCGCTTTACCGAATGCGATCTGCTGATCGTGGACGATCTGGGCACGGAAATGCCCGGTCAGTTCGTCACAGCGGCCCTGTACACCTTGCTCAATGACCGGATCCTGGGGAATCTGCCCATGGTGATCTCCACCAATCTGAATGTAGAAGAGATCAGCCGCCGCTATTCGCCCCAGATCGCCTCCCGGCTCCACGGCAGCTTTCAGCGGCTGACCTTCGTGGGAGAGGACATCCGGGTGCTGAAAAACAGGGGGATTTGAGATGAAGACAGGCATTGTGTTTGATTTGGACGGTACCCTTCTGAACACCCTGGAGGATTTGCTGGACGCTACCAATTACGCCCTGACCGCCTGCGGCTACCCGGAGCGGACGCTGCCGGAGCTGCGCCGGTTTGTGGGAAACGGGGCCCGGAACCAGATCCGGCTGTCCCTGCCGGAAGGGGCGGGGGATGGGGAAATTGACCGGGTGCTGGGCATTTACAAGCCCTACTACACCGCCCACTGCCAGGAAAAAACCCGGCCCTATGAGGGCATTCCGCAGGCGCTGGAGACCCTGAAGGACCACTATCCCATGGCCATTGTGTCCAATAAACCGGACCCGGCGGTGAAGGAGCTGTGCGGAAAATACTTCCCCGAACTGTTCGCCCTGGGGGAAACTCCGGACTGTCCCCGCAAGCCCGCCCCGGACATGATTTTCCGGGCCATGAAGGAGATGGGTGTGGATCGGGCCATCTGCGTGGGAGACAGCGAGGTGGATGTGGCCACGGCGGCAAACGCCGGAATGCCTTGCCTGAGTGTGCTGTGGGGCTTCCGGGACAAAGACGTGATTCAGGCGGGAGGCGGCAGCCACTTCTGCGTCTGCCCGGCGGAAATGCCCCGGGCGCTGATGGAACTGGAGCAGACCGTGTGGGGAGTGTGATGCTATGGCCAACGAATTTTTCGCCCTGATGGGCCGGATGCGCTATATCACCCGCTGGGGGCTGATGCGCAACACCTTTTCCGAGAACATCGCCGAGCACAGCCACCAGGTGGCTGTGCTGGCTCACGCCCTGGCTCTGATCCGCCGGGATATTCTGGGACTTCCCACCCCGAACCCGGACCGGTGCGCTGTGGCGGGGCTGTACCACGACGCCTCCGAGATTCTCACCGGTGATCTGCCCACCCCTATCAAGTACTATAATCCCGACATCAAGGGGGCATACAAGCAGGTGGAGCGGATTGCGGGAAACCGGCTGCTGGACCTGCTGCCGCCTCAGCTGCGCGGGAGCTATGAAAGCCTGGTGCTGGAAGACGAGCCGGAGCTGCTGCCTATTGTGAAGGCGGCGGACAAGCTGTGCGCCCATATCAAGTGCCTGGAGGAGCAGAAGGCGGGAAACACCGAGTTCGATACCGCCGCCCGGCAAACCTGGGAGGCCATGAAGGCCATGGAGCGGCCGGAGCTGGAGTGGTTCCTGGACAACTGCCTGGGGGCCTTCGCCCTGAACCTGGACCAGCTGTAAGGCTTGACGCGCTAGGAAAAATATGCTACTATAACCCCGGCTCATGCCACGCCGCTGTGGTGGAATCGGTAGACACAGGGGACTTAAAATCCTGCGTGTCAAATGTAGCACCTAGTTGGAAAAGTGGTTGCAATCAGCTGACTTTTTAAATTTAAGCTTTCGCTGTTTTAGAACATCCCTCCAAAAC
>DVKV01000018.1 GCA_018715835.1 Candidatus Faecousia intestinavium
CAGATAACTGGGCCGGAAGTCCTGTCCCCACTGGGAGATGCAGTGGGCCTCATCCACCGCCACAAAGGAAATATACAGCTGCCGTACGATGGCAGAAAATCCCTCAAAATCCAGCCGTTCCGGAGCCACATAGAGAATCTTATATCGCCCAGCCAGCAGGTTCCGGTAAACTGCCCGGCTTTGTTCCGGAGTCAGGGAGCGGTTCAGATAAGCCGCAGGGACTCCGGCGGTTTTCAGCGCCGCGACCTGATCCTGCATCAGTGAAATCAATGGAGAGATCACCACGGTGATTCCCGGCAGCAGCAGCGCCGGGATCTGATAGCACATGCTTTTTCCGCCTCCGGTGGGCATGATGCCAAAAACGTCCCGCCCGGAAAGAACGCCGTCAATCAGCGCCTCCTGACCGGGGCGAAATTGGGTGTATCCAAAAATCCGCTGCAAAAGTTCTCGTTTGTCCGTGACGTTCCCTCCTTCCCCAGGAAAACGGCTGGCCCCGACGGCCAGCCGTTCCTTTCAGGATATGGCTTCTCCCAGAATGGATTTTGTTGCGTAGGCGTTCAGACTCATATCCGCAAGGTTTCCCGCCAGATATTCATAATAGGCCTGGGCGCCGATCATGGCGGCATTATCCCCGCACAAGCTCAGCGGCGGCATAAATACCTGAGCATCCAGCGACCTGGCTGCTTCCAGAATCCCCCGGCGTATCCGGGAGTTTGCCGCAACACCGCCGGCAACAGCAACCTTGCGGTAACCGGTCTGTTCCAACGCCATGGTCACCCGGGGCACCAGGTTATCTGCCACAGCTTCGGAAAAGGAGGCACAAAGGCTTGGAATATCCAGCGTCTGCCCCACCTGCTGCGCATGGTGAATCAGGTTCAAGGCAGCGGTTTTCAGACCGGAGAAGCTCATGTTGTAAGGATTCTCCCCGGGTTTGCTTCTGGGCAGCGAATATTTTGTGGGGTCGCCCTGCTGGGCTTGGCGATCCAGGGCGGCACCGCCGGGATAGGGCATGCCCAGAACCCGGGCCACCTTGTCAAAGCACTCCCCCGCCGCATCGTCCAGCGTGGTGCCCAGAATCTGCATTCTGGTATAGTCCTGAACGTCCACGATCATGGTGTGGCCGCCGGAGACAACCAGGCACAAAAAAGGCGGCTCCAAATCCGGATAGGCCAGATAATTTGCAGCAATGTGCCCTCGAATGTGATGCACCGGGATCAGAGGCTTTTCCAGCGCCAATGCGGCGGCCTTGGCAAAATTAACTCCCACCAAAACTGCACCGATCAGTCCAGGAGCATAGGTAACCGCCACGGCGTCCAGATCCTTCCGGGTCATGCCGGCGCGAATCAACGCCTGGTCTGCCAGAGCATAGATGGCTTCCATGTGCTTCCGGGAAGCAATTTCCGGCACCACGCCGCCATACAGCCTGTGCAGGTCCACCTGGGAGGCAATACAATCGCACAGGGCCTGTCTTCCGTCCCGGACAATGGCCACTGCCGTCTCATCACAGGAGGATTCCACAGCCAGAATATTCATCTTTCCCACTCCTTTCGCAGAATCAGGCCATCTTCCCGGGGGTGCTGATAGTAATTGGGGCGAATTCCCACCTGGACAAAGCCCAGCTTTTCATACAGCTTCCGGGCAGGGGCATTGGAGTCCCGGACTTCCAGAGTCAGGCAATGGCTCCCCCGCTGATTCAGGCCATCGATCAAGGCCAGCACCAGATCCCGGGCCACGCCCTGTCGGCGAAACTCTCCACGAACCGCCAGATTCATCATATCGCTTTCCCCCAGCACCGTCTGGGACCCTACATATCCAGCAACCACATTTCCCGCCATGGCCACCAGCCAGTAAGAAAGAGGATTTTCCAGTTCGGAGGCTATGCTGTTCTGGCTCCAGGGATCAGAAAAGCATTCCCGCTCCAACTGGGCAATCTGGATGACATGATCTGCGGTCATTTCTACAATGTTCATTTTGCTTCATACCAGCTCTTTCCGAATTTTGCCTCCGCTGTCAGGGGCACGGACAGGGAAACCACAGCCTCCATTTCCCGGCTGACCAGCGCCGCTACCTCCGGAGCAATTTCCTCCGGGCACTCCACAATCAGTTCGTCGTGAACCTGGAGCAAGAGATTCGCATCCGAATACGACTGGTTCAGCGCCTGTTCTACCCGGATCATGGCTAATTTGATAATATCCGCCGCCGTTCCCTGGATAGGCGTGTTCAACGCAATCCGTTCCGCGCCGCTTCGGACATTGAAATTGCTGCTGGTCAGCTCCGGAATATAACGTCTGCGGCCAAATAATGTCTGGGTATATCCCTTTTGCCGGGCGTCTTCCACCACCTGCTGCATATACCGGCGCACATTGGCATAATGGTTCAGATAGCTGTCAATATAGGCCTTGGCTTCATACCGGCTGACACCGATATCCTCTGCCAGGGAAAACTCACTGATGCCATAGACAATACCGAAATTGACCGCTTTGGCGTGACGGCGCTGCAGCGGTGTCACCTGAGAAGCGGGGACCCCAAAAACCTGGGAGGCAGTGGCGGTGTGAATGTCACTGCCGCTCTGAAATGCTTCCTGCATGGTTTTGTCATCGGCAATGTGGGCCAGCACCCGCAGCTCAATCTGGCTGTAGTCTGCGTCCACCAGAACAAACCCGGGTTTTGGAACAAACATTTTCCGGATCTCCGCGCCCAGGTCGGTCCGAACAGGAATATTCTGTAAGTTCGGTTCCGTGGAAGAAAGCCGTCCGGTTGCGGTAACCAGATTTTGGAACGTGGTGTGGACCCGGCCATCCTCCCGGATTTCCTTGATCAGCCCATCGGCATAGGTGGATTTCAGTTTGGTCAGTATCCGGTAGTCCATAATGGCAGGAATAATTGGATGCTTGTTTTTCAGCTTTTCCAGCACGTCCGCATTGGTGGAGTAGCCGGTCTTGGTCTTCTTCACCACCGGCAGCCCCAGGGTTTCAAACAGCAGCTGTCCCAGCTGCTTGGGGGAATTGATATTGAACTTTTCCCCAGAATATCCGTAAATGATTTCCTCACAGTCTGCAATCCGCTGGGAAAGCATCTGCCCGAAGGCCTCCAGAAGGCTGCGATCCACGCAGATGCCCCGCTTCTCCATCCGATACAAAACAGTACACAGGGGCAGTTCGATTTCCTGATACAGTCTCCCCATTTCCTTTTTCTCCAGCTCTTCCTGGAGTATCGGGCGCAGATGCCACACGGCTTCCGCACAGCCCGCAGCGTCCCCGTCATCCAAAGAGGTTCCCAGGAAATTGGTTGCCATCTTTGAAAGCGGGTAATCCGATTGGGAAGGATTCAGGTCATAAGCTGCCAGGGCTGTGTCAAAAATACATGTCTCCCAAGGAATCTGCATGCTGTCCAGGCGATGAAACATCTCCTTGCTGTCGTGGAGAATCAGCTTCTTTCCCCGGAAATCCCAGTTCCGCAGGGAAGCCTCCAACGGCGTAAAGGCGCACACGCCATCGTCCCATGCAAGACCAATGCTCCCATCCTGGGCCAGATACACGGCGAAGCAGTCCACGCAGTCCGGCATACATGACGTCCTGGGAAGCTCTTTTGTACTGGATACATTTTTTTCCCCCTCCTCTTCCGCTCCCCGCAGACCGTACTTGTCAATCAGCCGGACAAATTCCAGCTTCTGGAAAAGCCGATACAGCGCCGGCCGGTTATACGGCTGCACCACCGCATCCATGGGCGTAAAGGAAATGGGTGCCTCCGGTCGGATGGTTGCCAGATCAAAGGAGAGGTAGGCACTTTCCTTTCCCGCTTCCAGCTTCTCCCGGAGCTTGGGACGGATTCCCGGATCATCCAGGTGGGCATAGACTCCATCCAGGCTGCCGAATTTCAGGAGCAGATCGGTTGCGGTTTTGGGACCCACACCAGCCACGCCGGGGATGTTGTCGGAGGAGTCGCCCATCAGGGCTTTCAGGTCAATCAGCTTTTTCGGCTCAAAGCCGTATTCCTCCCGGAATTTTTCTGGAGTATACAGACTGGCCGAGGTGCTGCCGGGTTTGGAAATCACCAGTTTTACATGAACATGGTCATCAATCAATTGCAAAGAGTCCCGATCCCCAGTGACAATCACACACTCCCAGTCCTCTTTGGCGCAGATCTTTCCTACGGTGCCGATGACATCATCGGCCTCCCATCCCTGGCATTCGTAAATGGGGATATTCATCGCCCGCAGAACGTCTTTCATCACCGGCATCTGCATGGCCAGTTCTTCCGGCATTCCATGGCGGTTGGCCTTGTAGCCCTCGTACTTCAGATGGCGAAAGGTTGGACCGTGGAGGTCAAAGGCAACGCAGACGGCCTCCGGCTGCTCCTCCTTCTCCATCCGTTCCAGAATGTTCAGAAAGCCGTAGATTGCATGGGTATACAGTCCATCCCGGGTGGTCAAGGGTTTGACACCGAAATATGCCCGGTTGATGACGCTGTTCCCGTCCAGAATCAGAAGCTTCATACTTTTCTCCACTTGGTTCCCTGGGGGGTATCAATAATCTCAATGCCTCTCGCCTTCAGCTCATCCCGAATTCGGTCTGCCTCGGCAAAGTTCTTTTCCTTCTTGGCTGCGGTCCGGGCTGCAACCAGAGCGTCAATTTCCGGGTCCGCCTGTGCCTTTGCTTCCTCCGCCTGCTTCTCCCGCAGGGCCTGCGCCGCCTGGAGCAGATTCAGGGACAGTACCTGGTCAAAATCTGCAATCAGAGCCAGCTTGGTAGCGTCGGAGCATTTTGCTTTCAAAACATCATAGAGGGATGTTACCGCAACAGAGGTATTCAGATCTCCGTTCAGAGCCCCCACAAACCGCTGCTTCAGCTGCTGGAAAGCATCCTCCTCCACAGTTCCTTCCTGCTTCAGCGACGCAATCCGGGCGATGAGCTTTTCATAAGTTACCGCTGCATTGTCCAGATTCTCCCAGGAGAATACCAGGTTCCGGCGGTAATGGCTCTGCAGGCAGAACAGCCGGTAGGCCATGGGGTCATATCCCTTCTGTTCCAGCAGGGAAACCGTCAGAAATTCTCCCTTGGACTTGCTCATCTTTCCACTGTCGGTGTTCAGATGGTGGACATGGAACCAAAAATTGCACCATTTGTGGCCCAGATAGCTTTCAGACTGGGCAATTTCGTTGGTATGGTGAGGGAAAGCGTTGTCAATTCCACCGGCATGGATATCCAGGTCCTCGCCCAGATGCTTCATGGAAATGCAGGAGCATTCAATGTGCCATCCGGGATAGCCCACGCCCCAGGGAGAATCCCATTTCAAGGCCTGGTCCTCAAATTTGGATTTGGTAAACCAGAGGACAAAATCGTTCTTATTCTTCTTATTGACGTCCTCTTCCACGCCTTCCCGCACGCCCACGGCAAGATCTTCCTCATCATGGTCATTGAAAACATAGTATTTTTCCA
>DVKV01000019.1 GCA_018715835.1 Candidatus Faecousia intestinavium
AGGAAAAAGGGACTTGGGGAGGAAAAATCTCCCCAGGTTTCCGATACTACTGTGCCATGGGAACCGGGAAATTATGTAACCGCTGTATGAAATTTTCCGCCCCGGGAGAAAACAGTTGCATCTTGAAAAATTTTACGGTAAAATAAAGCACACAAGTCTTTTCGTATCAGGAGGTGCCGTCATGCAAACTTTGCCCAGCCGGGAGACCATGGAGCAGATCGGAGATCTGTTCAAAGGCTTTGCCGACAGCACCCGGGTGCAGATTCTCTTCCTGCTGGCCGCACGGGAACTGTGCGTCACCGACATCGCCGAAGCGGTGGATCTGAGCCAGAGCGCCATCTCCCACCAGCTGCGGCTGCTCAAGCAAATGCACCTGATCAAATTCCGCCGGGAAGGAAAGAATATCCTTTACTCTCTGGCAGACGACCATGTGAAGACCATCCTGGAGATGGGGCTGGAGCATGTACTGGAATAAAGCAAACCGCTCAGCGCTGATGCGCTGGGCGGTTTTCGCTTATAGTACCTTGGACAGGAAATCCTGAAGCCGGGGGTTCTGGGGATTGCCAAACACCGCTTCGGGGGAGCCTTGCTCCAGAATCTTGCCGCCGTCCATAAACAGAATCCGGTTGCCCACTTCCCGTGCAAAGCCCATCTCGTGGGTAACCACCACCATGGTCATGCCGTCGGCAGCCAGTTCCTTCATGACGGAGAGCACCTCTCCCACCATTTCGGGGTCCAGGGCGGAGGTGGGTTCGTCGAAGAGCATCACCTTGGGATTCATAGCCAGGGCGCGGACAATGGCAATCCGCTGCTTCTGACCGCCGGAAAGCTGGCTGGGGTAGGCTTTGGCCTTCTCTTCCAGACCGACCCGGCGCAGCAGCGCCATGGCCTGTTCTTCTGCCTGGGCCTGATCCATCCGACCGGTGCGGACGGGAGCCAGGGTGATGTTGCGCAGAATGGTCATGTTGGGGAACAGATTGAAGTGCTGGAACACCATGCCCATCTGCCGGCGGACTTCATCAATGTCGGTTTTGGGATCGGTGATCTCAATGCCGTCAAAGGTGATGGTGCCGGCGGTGGGAGGCTCCAGCAGATTCAGACTGCGCAGGAAGGTGGATTTGCCGGAGCCGGAGGGGCCGATGATGACCACCTTGTCTCCGGGGTAGATATGTTCGGAAATGTCGTCCAGCACCAAATGGTCGCCGAAGGATTTGCTCAGATGCTTAACGTCGATCACTTTGACGCAGCCTCCTTTCCAGAATGCCCAGCAGCCAGGTGAAGATAATCACCAGCACCAGATAGATAACGGCAATGCCCAGCAGGGGGAACATCTGTTCGTAGGTTCTGCCGTAGATGGCCTGGGCGGCGTACACCAGTTCCTTGCCGCCGATGACGGTGATCAGGGAGGTGTCTTTCAGCAAGATGATGAACTCATTGCCCAGGGAGGGGAGAATGGCCTTGAAGGCCTGGGGGATGACGATGAAGCGCATGGTGTCGACGTAGTTCAGACCCAGGCTCCGTCCGGCCTCCGCCTGGCCGGGGTCCAGGGCCATCAGACCGCCCCGGATGATCTCAGAGACGTAGGCGCCGGAGTTGATGCCCAGGGTCAGAGCGCCCACCAGGGTATAGTTCCGGGAGGAGGAGAAGATGACGAAGCCCATAATCAGCAGCTGCACCATCATGGGGGTGCCACGGATCACCGTGACATAAATTTTGCACACAAAATTCAGCAATCCCAGGATGGGGTTGTGATGACCAGGGCGCTGCTGGTCGTGGGCGGTGCGGATCATGGCGATGACGACACCCAGGGCGATGCCGATGGCCAGGGCCATGGCGGTGGCAAGCAGGGTGGTACCCACGCCCCGCAGATACTGCTGCCAGCGTCCGCCTTCAATAAACGCCTGATAGAATTTGACATAGAATTCCTGCCAGAAGGAAATGTCCGCCCCTTGGCGCAGCAGGGCTTTCCAAGCTTCGTACTGTTCCACAGACTCACTCCTTGTTTGTTGTTTCTTGTATCCAGAAATCCGCTTTCCCCGGAAACAGCCACGGAAAACGCAGTTCCATATACAATTAAGAAGATAAGTGAAAAAACCAGAGGTAAGGGCGGCAGCGCCGCCCTTACCGGTTTTTCTGAAAGGGGATTACTCGGCAGAGATGTAGCTGTCGATGATGGCCTGGACAGTGCCGTCAGCAGTCAGCTCGGCCAGGGCAGCGTTCACAGCCTCCAGCAGGGCAGTGTTGTCCTTGTTCAGGCCGATGGCGTACTCTTCCTCCACCCAGGAGCCGTCCAGCAGGGTCAGGCCGGGGTTGGCGGCAACGAACTCCTGAGCGGGAGCGTTGTCGATGATGACGCAGTCCACCTGGCCGTTCAGCAGAGCCTGAACAGCGCTGGCGCCGTTGTCGTAAGCGGTGACGTGGTCGTCGCCGTAGTCATCGGAAGCGTAGATGTAGCCGGTGGTACCCCGCTGGGTGCCGATCATCTTGTCAGCCAGGTTGTCCATGGTCACATCGGAGCCTTCCTTCACGATGACGGACTGCACACCGGTGGCATAGGTGTCGGAGAAGTTCATGACCATCAGACGGTCCTCGGTGACGGACACGCCGGCCATGATGATGTCGCTCTTGCCTTCCTGAACGGCCAGCAGGGCGGCGTCAAAGT
Organism: Candidatus Faecousia intestinavium; assembly: GCA_018715835.1. Taxonomy (GTDB): domain Bacteria; phylum Bacillota; class Clostridia; order Oscillospirales; family Oscillospiraceae; genus Faecousia; species Faecousia intestinavium. The sequence goes on from DVKV01000019.1 coordinate 2,663, forward strand.
CCATGTCTTCCACAACCAGCTCCAGGCCCAGCTTCTCAGCAATGGCGCCGGCAATTTCCACATCGATGCCCTCGATGGAGCCGTCATCGGCAACCATTTCGTAGGGAGGGAAGGCGGCATTGGTGGACATGATCAGCTTGCCTTCTTCAATGGTGGTGAATTCGGCAGCGGCAGCCTCGGTGGCCTCGGTCTCGGCGGCACCGGTGGTCTCAGCAGCAGCGGTGGTCTCCGCAGCAGCGGCAGTGGTCTCAGCAGCGGCGGTGGTTTCCTCAGCTGCGGTGTTGCCGCATCCGGCGAACATGCCGGCAATCAGCAGGCAGCTCAGAACGATAGCAAACAGCTTTTTCATTTTCTTGCACTCCTTGTTCATAATTCGAAGACTCCCGGACAATTGGGAATTCTTGTATGAATTATACTCT
>DVKV01000003.1 GCA_018715835.1 Candidatus Faecousia intestinavium
ACTTCGCAAATTATCATTTGTATGGCGATCTTCGCGGTAACCTTGATCAGCTATATGCTCAACAAGATTCCCATGTGGGTCACTGCCATGCTCTCCATGGCAGCCCTGTACATCACCGGCTGCATTGATGATGCCGGTGCTCTCAGCGGTTTCGCCAACAACAACACCATTTTGATGGCTACCATGTTCATGGTTGCCGCCGGATTCCGCCGGACTTCCCTGGTGGAGACCATGTGCAACGGTCTGCTGCGGCTGACCAAAGGCTCCTTCCAAAAGGCCTATGTGGGCTACCTGCTGCTGTCCGCCCTGCTGACCAACTTCATCTCCAGCCCCATGGTGGTATACGCCATTGTCTCCCCCCTGATGGCCGCCCTGTGCGACAAGGTGGGCCAGAGCCGCTCCAAGTATATGTTTCCCCTGATGATCGTGTGTGTCTCCTGCTGCGGCATCCTGCCCCTGCCCAGTGCCATCCAGCAGGCCGGACAGTTCACCGGCTTTATGGAAACCTACGGCTTCACCGGCATGACCTTCCAGCCCATCTACTTCTTCCTGGGTGCCTGGCCCGTACTGCTGATTGTGGTGGCCTGGTCCGCCATTCTGGGGCCCAAGTTTGCCCCCGCCGAGCCGGTGATTCCCATTGCTACCAAGACCCAGGGCGGCGCTCAGGCCCAGAAGCAGCTGTCTCCTTTCGCTGACAAAATGGGTATCTTCCTGTTCTTCGCCACCGTCATCCTGCTGATCTTCTCCGCTCAGCTGAAGCTGACCACCTGGTGGGTCTCCCTGATGGGGGCTCTGCTGATGGTGCTGTTCGGCGTGCTGGACAGCAAAACCGCCCTGCGGGACATTCCCTGGGATATGCTGATGCTGTTCGTCGGCGCTCTGGCCCTGGGTACCGCCCTGACCAACACCGGCGCCGGTGAGATGATCGGCAACGCTCTGGCAACTGCGGTAGGCGGCACCACCAACAGCTATGTGCTGGGCGCTGTGTTCTTCATCATTCCCTTCATCCTCACCCAGTTCATGCTCAACCGGGCGGTTTCCGCAGTGTTCGTCCCCATCTGCCTGCTCACCGCCAAGGCTCTGGGCGCCAACCCCATCGGTCTGGTGCTGCTGGTGAACTCCGCCAGCCTGACCGCTTTCATGACCCCCATGGCCACTCCTGCCGTTGCCATGTGCATGGCCGACGGCGGCTACGACCTGAAGTCCCTGTTCAAGAGCGCCTGGTCCATCACCCTGATTCTGCCCATTATCTATATTCCGTACACCATGACCATCTTCCCCTGCTTCTGAGAATCCCAGGAGGTATCTGCCATGACCAGATCAGAAATGATTGAGAAGGCCAAGATTATCCGCTCCCGGGACCGGTTCGGGACCATGGCCCAGGAGGAGCTTGATGCCCTCCCCGGGACAAAAACCCTGCTGCAAATTCCCGTGGACGGCGGCAAAAGGGTGCCGGTGTATGAAATCCGGCCCGACACGCCTCTTGAAAATCCCGCCCCTCTGCTGCTCAATTTCCACGGCGGAGGCTTCCTGAAAGGCCGGGGTGACCGGGACAAGCGCTACTGCTGCCACATGGCCCAGCAGCTGGGATGCCTGGTCTGGGATGTGGACTACAGCCTGGCCCCGGAGGCCCCCTTCCCCACTGCCCTGAACGAAAGCTACGCCGTCACCGCCTATGCCTTCGCCCATGCCGAAGAATTGGGCATTGATCCCCAGCGAATTGCCCTGGCTGGACACAGCGCCGGGGGTAATCTGGTGGCCGCCATGCTCATCCGAGCCTACCGGGAGCAGTCCTTCCGCCCTCTGGCTGCACTGATGGAGTACTTCCCCGCCGACCAGACCGTCGACCCGGCGGACAAGCTCTCCCCGGAGCTGCGCCAGGACCCCTGGTGGCTGCAGCGTGCCGCCACGGAGAAGGAGTACACCCTGTACTACTGCTCCCCGGAGCAGGCAGAAGACCCCCTGTGCTCTCCCATGCTGGCCTCGGATGAGGAGCTTGCTTCCTTCCCGGACAGCCTGGTGATCTCCGCCGGGAAGGACAGCCTCCAGCAGGAGACGGAAAGCTTCGCCCACCGGCTCATGAGCCTGGGCGTACCCGTCACCGGCTGCCGGATTCCCGAAGCCGTCCACGGCTTCACCACCAACCGCACCGAGGGCTGGGAAAAAGCCCTGGCGCTCCATTGCAAATTCTTCCAATCCCATTATAATAGATTGTAACGAACCCGTACCGAAGGAGGGACCCGTTTTGAAAATCACCGACGTACAGCTGATTTACGCCAAGCACTACCTGTTTGTCCATGTCCACACCGATGCGGGCATCGTGGGTCTGGGCGAGGCGGGCAACTGGGGCTACCTGGACGCCACCGCCGCCTGCATCCGCAAGTTTACCCCCTACCTCATCGGCAAAGACCCCTTCCGGATTGAGGACCTGAACCAGAATTTCTACCGCTCCGTCTACTTCCGGGGCTCCGTGATCATGAGCGCCATCTCCGCCATTGACATCGCCCTGTGGGACATCAAGGGCAAGGCCCTGGGGGTGCCGGTGTACGAGCTTCTGGGCGGCAGAACCCGGGACAAGATCCGGGTATACGCCTCGGTTATGACCAAGGAGACTGATCCGGATACCCTGACCCGGAGCTACCGGGAACTGAAAGAAAAAGGCTTCACCGCCGCCAAGATCTTCGTCAACGGGCCGGTGAAATCCACCAACGACGGCCGGGACGAATTCTTCTCCGGACGGATTCACGACGAGGTTGAGAAGGTGCGCATCTGCCGGGAGGCGGTGGGCGATGACTTTGACTTCGTGCTGGAAGTCCACCGGGGCATGACTGTACCCGAGGCCATCAGCTTCGCCCGGGAGGTGGAACCCTACCGCCCCATGGTGCTGGAAGACCCCATCACCCCGGACAACATTGACGCCATGGCGGAAGTGGCCCAGAAAACCCGGATTCCCATTGCCACCGGCGAGCGATTCACCAACCTGAAGGAATTTGAAATGCTGATGCAGCGCCGGGCCGCCCAGTACATCCGTCCCGACGTGTGCGCCATCGGCGGCATCACCACCACCAAGAAAATCTGCGCCATTGCAGAAGCAAACGACGTGCTGGTGATTCCCCACAATCCTCTGGGTCCGGTTTCCACCGCCGCCTGCCTGCAGATCTGCGCCTGCATTCCCAACCTGGGCATCCAGGAGCTGCCCGGCTTTTGCCTGAACGGCGCCGAAGACGCCATGGTCAAGACGCCTCTGGCCTACAAGGATGGCTGCATGATTATCCCCGACGCCCCCGGCATCGGTGTGGAGCTGGCGGACAACGCCGCAGAGCTTTACCCGGCCAACGAGCGGGGCAGCAACGCCGCCAAGCGTGCCTTCGACGGCAGCGTGAAAGATTGGTAACCTTCTCCTCCATTTTTCCATAGTGAAAGCCGCCGTTCCTCCAGTCTCCGGATGGGACGGCGGTTTTCCCGTTGCGGGGATTGACAGTTCCCTGATGGATATCCTATACTGAAAAAAACACGCCGCCCCGGCGGCAGAATCGAGGCATCTATGGATCTGACCCAGACTTCCCTGTTTTCCGGCATCTCCCAGGCGGATCTTTCCGCCCTGCTGTCCTGTCTGGCGGCAGTGGAGCGACGCTACAGCAAGGGGGCGGTAATTCTGGCAGAGGGTGAACCCACCCAGTGGATGGGGTTGGTGCTGGAAGGCCGGGCCATCATCTCCTGTGCCGATGTCTGGGGAAAGAGCAGCATCCTGGGCTTTGCCGAACCCGGGGCAGTGTTCGGCGAGGCCTATGCCTGTGTGCCTGGTGAGGCCCTGCTCATCAGCGTCTGCGCCGCGGAAGAGACCCGGGTGCTGTTCCTGAACGTGGGCAAACTTTTGACCGTCTGCGGCAACGCCTGCCCCTTCCACGCCCGGCTGATCCGGAACCTGCTTTCCATCAGCGCCGGGAAGAATCTCCAGCTATCCCGGCGGATCTTCCACACTACACCCAAGAGCATCCGGGGCAGGCTCCAGTCCTACTTCTCCGAATGCGCCAAGAAGTCCGGCAGCCTAACCTTCAAGCTGCCCTTCAACCGCCAGCAGCTGGCAGACTACCTGGGAGTGGACCGCAGCGCCATGAGCAGTGAACTGTCCAAAATGCAGCGGGACGGGCTGATTCAGGTTCAGGGCGGCACCATTACCATGCTGCCCCAACCATAAAGTCAAGCGGAGGATGCCGGTGTTCCGGTTTCCTCCGCTGTATTTTCACCCCGCCAGGGCGGTGTATTTTGCGTCCAGCCTGGGCCCCACGCTGGAAAGATACTCCCGAATCTGGTCATAATCAAAGCCCGGCAGATCCGCCCGGCTGGGAATTGTCCCCTCCCCCCACCGCAGGATCTCCTTGGCAAAGGTCAGCCGGGGAATTTCTTCCCGGAATCGGTCAAACTCCGCCAAAATGTGTTCGTCGGAAAACAGTTCCGCCCGCAGTTCAAAATAGCGCTGGGCCAGCTCCCGGGGGAAGCACTGCTCCATCCGCTCAAGCAGCAGATTCGCCGACAAATCCAGCAGTCTGTCCTGGTAGTCAACCAGCCCCAGGCCGTCATTGGTGGTACCCCAGCTGGTGTCCAGATCGTACAGGCACAGATACCACACCTGTCCATCATAGGTTGCCAGCAGCATATTTTTTCCCAGGTTATCGTGGAGGTAGGCGATATCCGAAATCACATAGTAGTTCACTGCCGCATCCAGGTTCAGGTACTCAGAAAAATGGTCTCGGAATTCCTGGTCCGAGCTGTTCATCACAAAGTCAAACAGCCGGTCCAGTTTCTCCTGGACCTCCTCCGACTCCTCCCCCACCTCCATGGACCAGGTGTCGAATCCCGGCATGGCCCGGAAATAGTTGGCCTCTTCCCAGCCCTGGCCGGACAGTACCAGATGGTTCGGGTCATCCTCATCCATGGCAAACATCCAGGCGTCCTTGGGAATGTTCCAGGTATACAGGCCCAGGAACCGGCCGTTGGCATAAACCTCCACCGGGAAGCCGTCCACGCAGCCGTTGTTTGGCGTCTGGGTCAGAAGGCCGTACTTCTCCTGGGCCTGGGCCGCCAGATTGGCGGTAACCAGGTTCCGGGCATGGGTCCGGTCAACCCAGTTGGCCTTCAGGCAGTACTTGTTCTGTTCACCCCAGCCCAGGTCCACCCGCATCTTCTCATCGCAATCCTTATCCGAGTAAAGCTTTATGGTATAGTTTTTCTTCTCGTAGGCCAGACTGGAAGAGCCCTGAACCTTGATCTTGGCATAGCCGGTAATCTGCTCGTCCCCATTGCGGTAGGAAAAGGCAATCTTCCGCTCATCGGATTTGTCCTCCATGCCGGAGATCTCTCCAATCAGGTCCAGCTTGGGGATGCTGGTATTGTTCCAGGCCGCCAGAAACAAGGTTCCCAGCAGACCAGCCAAGAGAAACGTCCCAAGGGCGATCTTGCCCCACAGGTCTCTTCTGTTCATGCCATCACCTCATCACTATAATTTAAACGATCTGCTTCCATCCCAAACAGGTTTCGATATACAAAAAACCGGGCTCCTGACGGAGTCCGGTTTTCAGATGGAGCTGCTAGCCAGATTCGAACTGGCGACCTCATCCTTACCAAGGATGCGCTCTACCGACTGAGCTATAGCAGCAGGTTTTCTTGGTGCCCGGGGTTTGTCTCACCCAGACAGCTTTGATAGTATACAACAGGATTCTGGTTTTGTCAAGGGTTTTTCCAAAATTTTTTATTTTCTTTTTCCGTCTCCCCGGGGATGAAAAGTGCCTGCCGCAGATGCGACAGGCACGTCATCTGCCCGAAAGCGGAAATTACACCAGCTCGATGATCGCCATCTCCGCGGCGTCGCCACGACGGGGGCCGGTACGGGTCACCCGGGTGTAGCCGCCATTGCGGTCAGCGTACTTGGGAGCAATCTCCTTGAACAGCTTGTGCGCCACATCTTCCTTGGTGATGAAGGACAGGGCCCGGCGATAAGCAGCCAGGTTACCCTTCTTGCCCAGGGTAATCATCTTCTCCACCACGGGCTGCACTTCCTTGGCCCGGTAGAAGGTGGTCTCCATCTTGCCGTTTTCCAGCAGGTCGGTTACCTGCTGACGCAGCAGGGCTTTTCTCTGTGCGCTGGTCTTGCCCAGCTTACGAGTGCCAAACATGAACGTTTCCTCCTTTTTAAAAGGTTAAACTCGATTAGTTGTTGCTGCCAGAATCGTCGCTGGCCAGGGACAGGCCCATCATCTCCAGCTTCTTCTGAACTTCGTCCAGGGACTTCTTGCCCATGTTCCGAACCTTCATCATGTCCTCGCCGGTCTTGTTGATCAAATCGGCAACGGTGTTGATGTTGGCCCGCTTCAGGCAGTTGAAGCTCCGGACGGACAGATCCAGCTCATCGATGGTCATGGACAGCTTGGCATCCGGGCGGTCGGCGGTCTTCTCCACAATCGTAGAGGAAGTGGTGACAGCGTCGGACAGATTGGTGAACACCGTCAGGTGGTCAGACAGAATCTTGGCGCCCAGGGAAACTGCGTCCTTTGCAGAGATGGTGGAATCAGTCCAGACCTCAAGGGTCAGCTTGTCGTAGTCGGTGCGGTCACCGACACGGGTGGGCTCCACCGTATAATTCACCTTGGTCACAGGAGAATAGATGGAGTCGATGGGAATTACGCCAATCACGGTCTGGGGCGTCTTGTTCCGGTCTGCGGAGACATAGCCGCGGCCCTGGGACAGAGTAATTTCCATATTGAAAGTGGCATCCTCGCCCAGGGTGCAGATGTGCAGCTCCGGGTTCAGGATCTCGACCTCGGCATCCGCCTTGATATCGCCGGCAGTGACCTCACAAGGTCCAACCGCATCGATATGCACGGTCTTGACTCCAGCGCTGTGCAGCTTGGGGGTGATCCGCTTCACATTCAGCACAATCTCCGTCACGTCCTCGGTAACCCCGGGGATGGTGGAGAACTCATGCTGAACCCCCTGGATTTTCACAGAGGTAGCGGCATAGCCGGGAAGGCTGCTCAGCAGGATACGGCGCAGGGAGTTGCCCAGCGTCATACCATAGCCACGCTCCAGAGGTTCTACGACATACTTGCCGTAAGAGGGGTCCTCAGGCTGGTCAAAACAGGTAATGCGAGGCTTTTCAATTTCTACCATGAATCAAAACCCTCCTTAATGATGTGGGGAGAAACTCTCCCCACCAGACAAACATGCGTACAGACAGGGGGGAAAGATCATTACTTGGAGTACAACTCGACGATGAGGTGCACTGCGATATCAAAGTCGATATCGGCCTTGGTCGGCATCGCAATAACCTTGCCCTGGAGGGTGTTCTTATCACGGTCCAGCCACTTGGGGGCAGCAACGAACGCGTCGTCTTCCTTCAGCTTCTTGAAGAAGTTGTTGGAAACGCTCTTCTCGGAAACAGCCACCACATCGCCGGGCTTCACCAGGAAGCTGGGGATGTTCACGCGGCTGCCGTTGACGGTGAAGTGACCGTGGTTCACCAGCTGGCGAGCCTGACGGCGGGAGTTGGCGAAGCCCAGACGGTAAACCACATTGTCCAGACGGCGCTCCACGTAGGTCAGCAGCACTTCACCGGTGTTGCCTTCGGCCCGGGCAGCCTTCTCGTAGTAGTTTCGGAACTGCTTTTCCTGGATGCCGTAGACAAATTTGACCTTCTGCTTCTCAGTCAGCTGAGTTGCATACTCAGACTTCTTCGCTCTTCTCTGTCCGCCGGGGTTCTTGTTGGAAGTCTTGTTGTAACCCATTGCGGCAGGAGAAACGCCCAGCGTTCTGCAACGCTTCAGCACGGGCTGCATATTCTTAGCCATAACGCAAAATTCCTCCTATTGCTTTCTCAGACACGACGTCTCTTGGGGGGACGGCAGCCATTGTGGGGAATGGGGGTGACGTCCTTGATCATGACAACTTCCAGACCAGCGGTCTGCAGGGCGCGGATTGCAGCCTCACGTCCCTGACCGGGGCCCTTTACATAAACCTCGACCGTCTTCAGGCCATGCTCCATTGCCGCCTTGGCAGCGGTCTCAGCAGCGGTCTGAGCAGCGAAGGGGGTGGATTTCCGGGAACCACGGAAGCCCAATCCGCCGGAGGAAGCCCAGCTCAGGGCATTGCCTTCCAGGTCGGTGATGGTCACCATGGTGTTGTTGAAAGAGGAGCGGATATGGGCCGCGCCCTTCTCAACGTTCTTGCGCTCACGACGGCGCTTCACAACTTTCTTCGTAGTCTTTGCAGCCATGTTACATATCCCTCCTTACTTCTTCTTGTTGGCAATGGTCTTCTTGGGACCCTTGCGGGTACGGGCATTGGTCTTGGTGCGCTGGCCATGAACCGGCAGGCCCCGGCGATGACGCAGACCCCGGTAGCAGCCGATTTCGCTGAGCCGCTTGATGTTCATCGCGGTCTCCCGGCGCAGGTCACCCTCAATGATATAATGATGCTCGATGGCGTCACGGAGCAGGGCTTCCTGCTCTTCGGTCAGGTCCTTGACCCGGGTGTCGGGGTTGATGCCGGTGGTCTCCAGGACCTTAGCCGCACGGGAAGGTCCAATGCCGTAGATATAGGTCAGAGCAACTTCGATCCGCTTGTCGCGGGGAAGATCGATACCAGAAATTCGTGCCATTTTCTTTCAGCACCTCCTATTAGCCTTGTCTCTGCTTGTGCTTGGGGTTTTCGCAAATTACCATTACGCGACCCTTGCGCTTGATGATCTTACACTTTTCGCACATGGGTTTAACGGACGGTCTTACCTTCATACTGTTTAACCTCCATATGAGAACGGTCTTCTCTGATTTTTACTTACTTCTCCAAGTGATCCGGCCCTGGGTCAGATCATACGGAGACATTTGAACGGTTACTTTATCACCGGGCAAGATCTTGATGAAGTTCATTCTGAGCTTGCCGGAAATGTGTGCCAGAATGGTGTGTCCGTTGCCGATGTCAACTTTGAACATAGCATTCGGCAATGCATCGGTTACGATGCCCTCAATCTCGATTACGTCGTCTTTTGCCAAGTTCATTACCCTCCCAGGTTGTTCGCTTGCATCTGTCTGGCGAGAAACGCCAGATCTCTTCGTAATTCGCCGTTGAGCACTTTGTCGCCGGCAAGGATCTTTCCGGCAACTCTGGTCTCAGAGCGAAGGACTTTTTGAACGTGCCGGCGCTTTTTGCGCTTGGGCTTGTCCATGGAGCGTTCTTTCCCGTTGGCAAGATACAGGTAGGTCTGATCCTGTGCGATCACATAGAACCATTGTCCCCGATCCCGGCCTGCGGCGGAAACCACAACATCCGATATCGCAATTTCTACGTTTGCTGGATCCATAGTTCAATGTCCTTCGTTGACGGTGAGTATTTCCGGCTCGCCGTCGGTGATGAGTACAGTATTTTCGTAGTGGGCCGAGAGTTTGCCATCGGCAGTCACCGTGGTCCATCCGTCCTTGAGCACCTGCACCTCATAGGTGCCGACGTTCACCATGGGCTCGATGGCCAGGGTCATACCGGGCAAAAGCCTCGGTCCTCTGCCGGGAGCGCCATAGTTGGGCACCTCCGGCTCCTCATGCAGGTTCCGCCCCACGCCGTGACCTACGAAGGAGCGTACCACCGCATAACCGTTAGACTCCACATACGTCTGAATGGCGTGGGAGATATCTTGCACGCGGTTGCCCTTGCGGACCATCCGCAGCCCTTCAAAGAAGGACTGGGTGGTCACGTCAATGAGCTTCTGCGCTTCGGTGCTGATGGCACCACAGGCAAAGGTCTGAGCACAGTCTCCATGAAATCCCTTATAGTACGCGCCCACGTCCACAGACACGATGTCCCCTTCCTTCAGGATTCTTCCGTCGGGAATACCGTGGATCACCACATTGTTGACGCTGATGCACGCGCTTGCAGGGAAGCCGCTGTAATTCAGGAACGACGGTTTGGCGCCCTGACTTACAATGAAATCATGAACGGCATGATCTATCGCTCTCGTCGATACGCCGGGTCTTACCATTTCCCCTGCCAAGGCACGGGCTGCCGCGGTAATTCTGCAGGCCTGACGCATCGCTTCCAGCTCATGTTCATTTTTGATTGCGATCATACCTTCGCCCCTATTGCTTTCAGGATATCCGCATTGGCACCCTGGATGCTCTGGCTGCCGTTGATCGTGCGAAGCCGGCCCAGCTTGCTGTAGAAGTCCTTCAGGACCTCCGTAGAGGCATGGTATACCTCCAGCCGGTGCCGGACGGTTTCGGGCTTGTCATCCTTGCGGATGATCAGCTCGCCGCCGCACTGATCGCAGACGCCTTCCACCCTGGGCGGGTTGGCGACCACATGGTAGCTGGTGCCGCACTTGGCGCACACCCGCCGCCCGGTCATCCGGGCTTCGATATCCTTGTCGTCAACCTCGATGGACAGCACATGGTCGATCTGAATGCCCTTGGCCTCCAGAGCCTCCGCCTGGGCCAGCGTGCGGGGCACACCGTCCAGGATGAAGCCATTGCGGCAGTCGGGCTGGGCCACCCGGTCGGCGACGATACCGAGAATCAGCTCGTCGGGAACCAGGCTGCCTTCGTCCATGTACTGTTTCGCTTTCTTACCAAGCTCCGTGCCGTTGGCCATGGCCTCACGGAGCATATTCCCGGTAGAGATGGCGGGAATGGAGAGCTGTTTCACCAGCAACTCCGCTTGTGTTCCCTTTCCGGCGCCGGGCGCGCCCAGTAGAATGAGATTCATTCTGCCATACCTCCTGACTTAGTCCAGGAAGCCTTTGTAGTGCCGCATGAGCATCTGCGCCTCCAGAGCCTTCACCGTCTCCAGGGCAACGCCCACAACGATGATGACGGAGGTACCGCCGATCGCCAGGTTCCGGACACCCTCCATCAGGTTGCCGGCGACGATGGGCAGCAGGGCCACAATGCCCAGATACACAGCACCAAAGACAACAATCTTGTTGATGACCTTCTGAATGAACTCGGCGGTGGGCTTGCCGGGACGGAAGCCGGGGATGAAACCGCCGTTCTTCTTCAGATTATTGGAGATTTCCACCGGATCATACTGAATGGTGGAGTAGAACCAGCTGAAGAAGAAAATCATCAGGAAGTACATGAAGGCATACATCCAGCTGCTGGAGCTCCACAGGTTCTCGTACAGCCAGCCCTCGGTCCAACCGGGAACGAAGGCGCACACCGTAGCCGGCAGGCTGCAGATGGACTGAGCGAAGATCACGGGCATCACACCGGACATGCTCACCTTGATGGGCAGGTTGGTGTTCTGACCGCCGTAGACCTTCCGGCCCACAACCCGCTTGGCATACTGGATGGGAATCCGGCGCTCTGCGTCGTTGATGAACACGATGAACAGAATCAGCGCCGCCATGCCAATCAGCACCACAATCACCTGCCACCAGGTCATCTGGAACAGACGGCCCACCATCCCGGGGATACCGGAGATGATGTTGGCGAACAGGATCATGGAGATGCCATTGCCGATACCGAACTCGGTAATCTGCTCACCCAGCCACATAACCAGGGCAGAACCAGCGGTAAAGGCCAGCACGATCACCAGACCGGGCATGAAACCGGCTTCCACAATGGACAGTCCGGAACTTGCCTCATAGTTGGTGAGCATGGTGTAGTAAGCAAAGCCCATCAGAAGGCCCAGGCCCACCGTGGTATAGCGGGTGATCCGGGCGATCTTCTTTTTGCCTTCCTCGCCGCCGTCCTTCGCCAGCTGTTCCAGATAAGGAATGGCGATGGTCAGCAGCTGAATGATGATGGATGCGTTGATGTAGGGCTGGATGCCCAGAGCAAATACCGTGGCCTGGGAGAAGGCGCTGCCGGACATGGCATTGTACAGACCCAGGATGGTATTGGACAGTACGCTGTCAAAGTAATTTGCCAGGGTGCCCACATCGATAAACGGGACAGGGATGACATTACCGACACGGTAAATCAGCAGGATAAACAGAGTAAAGATGATCTTTTGCCGCAGTTCCGGAATTTTCCAAGCATTGCGAAGTGTCTGTAACACTTAGACCACCTCGGCCTTTCCACCTGCCTGCTCGATCTTTTCCTTAGCAGACTCAGAAAAAGCCGCAGCCTTCACAGTGATTTTCTTGGTCAGGTTGCCATTGGCCAGAACCTTCAGGCCATAGGGGCAGGAGGAGATCACACCGGCCTCCACCAGAGCGGCGGCATCCACCACGGCGCCGTCCTCGAACTTGTTCAGGGAAACCAGGTTGACTGCGGTCAGAGGCTTGGCGAACACATTGTTGAAGCCGCGCTTGGGGATACGGCGTGCCAGAGGCATCTGGCCACCTTCAAAGCCCACACGGACCTTGCCGCCGGAACGGGCCTTCTGACCCTTGTGGCCCCGGCCGCCGGTCTTGCCATTGCCGGTGCCTACGCCCCGGCCCTTACGCTTGCCCACATGAGTGGAGCCAGCAACGGGAGAGAGTTCATGAAGCTTCATTGTTCTTCTCCTCCTTATTCAACTTCGGTAACCTGCAGCAGGTAGCCGATCTTGGCGATCTTGCCGCGGGTCTGGGTGTTGTCCGGCTGGATGGAGACCTGGCCGATCTTACGCAGACCCAGGGACTCAGCGGTAGCGATGTGCTTATCCAGACGGCCGTTCAGGCTCTTAACAAGCTTAATCTTCAGGTTTGCCATGTTAATTGCCCTCCTTAACCAACGATTTCTTCTACGCTCTTACCGCGGACAGCAGCAACCTGCTCGGGGGAACGCAGGGAAGTCAGGCCAGCCATGGTGGCCTTGACAACGTTCTGGGGGTTGTTGGAACGCAGGCACTTAGCGCAGATGTTCTTGATACCCACAGCCTCCATAACGGCACGGACAGCGCCGCCGGCAATAACGCCGGTGCCTTCGGGAGCGGGCTTCAGCAGAACGGTGCCGGCGCCAAAGATGCCGATCACATCGTGGGGAATGGTGTCTCCGGCCAGGGAGATCTTCACCATGTTCTTCTTGGCATCAGCGATGCCCTTCAGGATGGCCTCGGAAACCTCGGCGGCCTTGCCCAGGCCGTAGCCCACGGTGCCCTTGCCATCGCCAACAACTACCAGAGCGGAGAATTTCATGACACGGCCGCCCTTCACGGTCTTGGAAACCCGGTTCAGGTAAACGACCTTCTCAATGAGCTCAGGAGCGTCATTGTTCGTCTTATTGTAAGCCATTTCTTTTCCTCCTTACTCTTAGAACTTGAGGCCGCTCTCACGGGCGCCTTCTGCCAGGGCAGCGACACGGCCGTGATACACATAGCCGCCGCGGTCGAACACGACCTCTTCAATGCCCTTGGCCTTGGCACGCTCAGCCAGAACCGCGCCCACCTTCTTGGCAGCTTCGCAGTTACCGGTGGAGCCCTCAAATTCCTTCTCCAGCGTGTTGGCGGAAACCAGGGTCACGCCATTGACGTCGTCGATGATCTGGGCGTAAATGTTCGCGTTGGAACGGAACACGTTCAGACGGGGACGCTCAGGAGTGCCGGAGATCTTGCCACGAACGCGGACATGCCGCTTCATGCGCATTGCATTCTTATTGATCTTGCTAACCATTTCGGCACACCTCCATTACTTCTTGCCACCGGTCTTACCAACCTTGCGGCGGATGACCTCAGTGGTATACTTGATGCCCTTGCCCTTGTAGGGTTCGGGAGGACGCTTACCCCGGACTTCAGCGGCAAACTGGCCAACAGCCTGCTTGTCGATGCCGTGGATGATGACCTTGTTGGGAGCGGGAACCTCGATGGTGATGCCGGGGATCTCGTCCACGATCACTTCGTGGGAGAAGCCCAGACGCATGACCAGCTGTGTGCCCTTCTTCTCGGCACGGTAGCCAACGCCGTTGACTTCCAGTTCCTTGGCGTAGCCCTTCTCCACGCCCTCTACCATGTTGTGCAGCAGGGTACGGGTCAGGCCGTGCAGGGACTTGTGCAGATGCTCGTCATCAGGACGCTCCACGGTCAGGGTGTTGCCCTCAACCTTCAGGATCATATCGGGATGGAAGGCGTGGGTCAGGGTGCCCTTGGGGCCCTTTACGGTGACCACATTGCCCTCGGCAATGTCCACCGTCACATTTGCCGGGATAACAACCGGCTTCTTACCAATTCTAGACATTTACGAAATCCTCCTTACCAGACGAAAGCCAGGACTTCGCCGCCGATGTGCAGCTCGCGAGCCTTCTTGTCGGTCATAACGCCCTTGGAAGTGGACACGATGGCGATACCCAGGCCCTTGAGAACCTTGGGCAGCTCGTCGGCGCCGGCATAGACACGCAGGCCGGGCTTGGACACACGGCGCAGGCCGGTGAGCACAGGCTGCTTCTTAGCCAGGTACTTCAGGGTGATGTGAATGGTACCCTGGTTGCCGTTGTCTACCAGAGAGTAGGACTTGATGTAGCCCTCATCCAGCAGAATCTGAGCAATGGCCTTCTTCAGGTTGGAAGCGGGGACATCCACAGTGTCGTGCTTTGCAGTGCTGGCGTTGCGAACGCGGGTCAGCATATCTGCTACGGGATCGGTGATTTGCATGTTTTTATCCTCCTAATAGAAGTTACGGGCTAAACCCGTGAAAGATCCGGGGGTATCCGGGGAATGCGCTCTGCCGAAGCAGAGCCATCTTCCCGGGACTGACCGAATCTTAGTCACATTATTGTCTCGACCTTACCAGCTGGCCTTACGGACACCGGGGATCTGGCCCTTGTAGGCCAGCTCGCGGAAGCAGATACGGCACACGCCGTAATCACGCAGGTAAGCATGGGGTCTGCCGCAGATCTTGCAGCGGTTGTAGCGGCGGCTGGAGAACTTGGGCTCAGCCTGCTGCTTCAGGATCATAGACTTCTTTGCCATTTGCTATATCCTCCTAAATCAAGCGTGGAAAGGAGCGCCCAGCTGGGTCAGCAGCTCTTTGGCTTCCTCGTCGGTGGTAGCGGTGGTGCAGATGCAGATGTCCATACCACGGATCTTGTCCACCTTGTCATACTCGATCTCAGGGAAGATCAGCTGCTCCTTCAGACCGAAAGCGTAGTTGCCGCGGCCATCGAAGGAGTTGGGGTTGATGCCCCGGAAGTCGCGGACACGAGGCAGGGCCACGCTGAACAGCCGGTCCAGGAACTCGTACATCTTGTCGCCCCGGAGGGTGACCTTCACGCCGACGGTTTCGCCCTCACGGACCTTGAAGTTAGCCACGGACTTGCGGGCCTTGCAGGTGATGGGCTTCTGGCCGGTGATGGTGGCGATGTCCTTGCAGATGGCCTCGATCTCCTTGGCGTTGTTCTTGCTGTCGCCGCAGCCAACGTTTACGATGACCTTGTCCAGCTTGGGGATCTGCATGACGCTCTTGTAGCCGAACTTCTTGTTCAGAGCGGGAGCGATCTCAGCAACATACTTTTCTTTCATTCTGCTAGCCATAAATCGTTACGCTCCTTTCTTAGAGTTCAGCGCCGCACTTGCAGCAAACGCGGGTCTTCTTGCCATCGACGATCTTGTGAGCAACCCGGACACCCTTGCCGCACTTCTCGCAGAACAGGGCGACCTTGCAGGCGCGGATGGGGGTCTCTCTCTTCACGATGCCGCCGGTCTCACCCTGGCGGCGGGGCTTGGTGTGGCAGGTGGCCACATTGACCTTCTCGACGATGACCTTGTTCTCAGCGGGCATGGCCACCAGGACCTTGCCCTTCACACCCTTGTCCTTGCCGGACAGGACGATGACGGTATCATTCTTCTTAATGTTCATTCCTTCGGTTCCCCCTTAGATGACTTCGGGTGCCAGGGAGAGGATCTTCATGTAATCTCTCTCACGCAGCTCGCGGGCCACCGGTCCAAAGATACGGGTACCACGGGGGTTCTTGTCTTCCTTGACGATCACAGCAGCGTTCTCGTCAAAGCGGACATAGCTGCCGTCCTCACGACGGACGCCCCGCTTGGTACGGACGATCACGGCCTTCACGACCTCGCCCTTTTTCACAGTGCCGCCGGGAGCAGCCTTACGGACGGAAGCGACGATGAGGTCGCCGATGTTGCCATACTTCCGCTTGGAGCCGCCCAGAACGCGGATGCAGTGGATTTCCTTGGCGCCGGTGTTGTCGGCAACCTTCAGATAGCTTTCTTCCTGAATCATGCGTTTCCGACCTCCTTACTTCGCCTTTTCGATGATTCGGACCAGTCTCCAACGCTTGTCCTTGGACAGGGGACGGGTCTCCATGACCTCAACGGTATCGCCGATGCCGCACTCGTTGTTCTCGTCGTGGGCCTTCAGCTTGTAGGTCCGCTTCATAATCTTCTTGTACAGAGGATGCTGCACGCTGTCCTCAATGGCAACCACAATGGTCTTGTCCATCTTGTCGGAGACGACCTGACCGATTCTGGTTTTACGGAATGCTCTATTTTCAGTCATTTACGTATCCTCCTCAGATGCTGGTCTTCTCGCGAATAATGGTCTTGACACGGGCAATGTCCTTCTTGGTAGCCGCAATCTGCATGGGGTTATCCAGCTGGTTGGTGGCATGCTGCATCCGCAGCATGAACAGGTCCTTCTTCAGCTCGTCCAGCTTCTTGGTCAGCTCTTCCACGGACAGGTTCTTGATTTCCTTTGCCTTCATCATTATTCACCACCAATCTCAGTTTCGACTTCCTTGGTGATGATCCGGGTCTTGATGGGCAGCTTGTGCTGAGCCAGACGCAGAGCCTCGCGGGCGATTTCCTCGGAAACGCCGCCGATCTCAAACATCACCTTCTGATTTTTAACAACTGCGACCCAGCCTTCGGGAGCGCCCTTACCGGAACCCATACGGGTGCCCAGGCCCTTCTTGGAGTAAGGCTTGTCGGGGAAGATCTTGATCCAGACTTTACCGCCACGCTTGGTGTAACGGGTCATGGCGATACGGGCAGCCTCGATCTGGTTGCCGGTGATCCAGCCGGGCTCCAGAGCCTGGATGCCGAAATCACCATAGGAAACCTTATTGCCGCGGGAGGCAGCGCCGGTCATACGGCCACGCTGGACCTTGCGGTACTTCACTCTTTTGGGCATCAGCATTAGCGGTTGCCTCCTTCTCTACGGGTATAGGGTCTGTCGCCGTTGCGGCGGTCGTTCCGGCGCTCGCCGTTGCGACGGTCGCGGCGCTCGCGGCGCTCACGGGGAGCGGGTTCGGGAGCAGCGGCGCGCAGAGTGGTGTTCAGCACTTCGCCCTTATAGATCCAAACCTTCACGCCGATGCGGCCGTAGGTGGTGGCAGCCTCAGCGAAGCCGTACTCGATGTCGGCACGGATGGTCTGCAGGGGGATGGTGCCCTCGTGGTAGCTCTCGGAGCGGGCGATTTCGGCGCCGCCCAGACGGCCAGCGCAGGTAACCTTGATGCCCTTGGCACCCAGGCGGGTGGCCTGCTGCATGGCCTTCTTCATGGCCCGGCGGAAGGAGATCCGCTTCTCCAGCTGCTGAGCAATGTTCTCAGCCACCAGCTGAGCGTTCAGGTCGGGGCTGCGAACCTCCACGATGTTCAGGTTCACGCTCTTGCCCAGCCGGGCTTCCATATCCTTGCGCAGGTTCTCGATTTCGGCACCAGCCTTACCGATGACCACACCGGGACGGGAGCAGTTGATGTTGATCTTGACCTTGCCGTTGGAACGCTCGATCTCAATCTTGGCTACGCCGGCGGCGTAGAGCTTGTTCTTCAGATACTTACGGATGTTGTAATCCTCGACCACCAGGTCGCCGACCTTCTCCTCCCGGGCGTACCAGCGGGAGTCCCAGTCCTTGATTACACCAACGCGCAGTCCATGGGGATTAACTTTCTGTCCCATAGCTACCTCCTGATTAAGCCTTCTCGCTCACACCGATGGTGATGTGAGTGGTTCTCTTGTTGATCCGAACGAAACCACGGCGGGATGCGATGCGGCCGCGCTTGAGGATGGGGCCGGGGTTCGCAATGGCGGTGGAGACGTACAGATTCTCGGTGTTCATGCCGTGGTTGTGTTCCGCGTTGGCAACAGCGCTCTTGAGCAGCTTGGCCATAGGCTCGCAGGCTGCCTTGGAGGTCTGGCCCAGGTAAGCGGCGGCGGACTTTACGTCCTGACCACGGATCATGTCGCAAACCAGCTTGACCTTGCGAGGAGACATACGGACAAATTTAACAGTTGCAAATGCTTCCATTTTCGTACCTCCTTACTTGGTGTTAGCGGTCTTGCTGCCGGAGTGGCCCCGGAAGGTCCGGGTGGGAACGAACTCGCCCAGCTTGTGGCCGACCATATCCTCAGTGATATAGACGGGAACATGCTTGCGGCCGTCATGGACAGCGATGGTGTGACCGACGAAGGAGGGGAAGATGGTGGAAGATCTGGACCAGGTCTTCAGAACCTTCTTGTCACCGGCCTTGTTCAGCTCCTCCACGCGCTTGTACAGCTCAGGAGCGACGAAAGGGCCCTTCTTGATGCTTCTGCTCATTTCATTTCCTCCTTACTTGCTGTTTCTGCGCTTGACGATGAACTTGTTGGAAGCGTTCTTCGTCTTACGAGTCTTGTAACCCAGTGCAGGCTTGCCCCAGGGAGTCACAGGGCCGGGACGGCCGACAGGAGCACGGCCTTCGCCGCCGCCGTGGGGGTGGTCATTGGGGTTCATAACAGAGCCGCGGACGGTGGGACGGATACCCATGTGACGCTTGCGGCCAGCCTTGCCGATGTGGACGTTCTCGTGGTCCAGGTTGCCCACCTGGCCGATGCAGGCGGTGCAGTTGGTCCGGACGTAGCGAACTTCGCCGGAGGGCAGACGGACCTGAGCCAGGTCGCCTTCCTTAGCCATCAGCTGAGCAGCGGCGCCGGCGGACCGGACCAGCTGAGCGCCATGGCCGGGCTGCAGCTCCACATTGTGGATCACAGTACCAACGGGAATGTTGGCGATGGGCAGGCAGTTGCCGGGCTTGATGTCCGCCTCAGCGGAGGCGATGACCTGATCGCCCACGTTCAGGCCGTAGGGAGCCAGGATGTAGGACAGGGTGTTGTCCTCGTAGCGGATCAGGGCGATATAGGCGGAGCGGTTGGGATCGTACTCGATGCGCTCCACGGTAGCGCTCATGTCGGTCTTCAGACGCTTGAAGTCGATAACACGATACTTGCGCTTGTTGCCGCCGCCGTGATGGCGGACGGTGATACGACCGTAGCTGTTGCGACCAGCATGCTTCTTCAGGGTCTCAACCAGGCTACGCTCAGGTTTTGCCTTCTTGTCCACGCCGTCAAAGCCGGAAACAGTCATGTTGCGGCGAGCGGGGGTATAAGGCTTAAAAGTCTTAATTGCCATTTGCGTTTCTCTCCTTTATTGAGATTGGTTTTTAGACCATGCCCTCGAAGAACTCGATGGTCTTGGAATCAGCGGTCAGGGTGACAATGGCCTTCTTGTAATCGGCGCGCTTGCCAGCGGGGTAAGCGCCGGTGCGCTTGACCTTGCCCTGCATGCGGATGGTGTTGACCTTGGCGACCTTCACACCGAAAGCCAGTTCAACGGCTTCCTTGATCTGGGTCTTGTCGGCATTGACGTCCACCATGAAAACGTACTTCTTGTCAGCGACAGACTCCATGGACTGTTCGGTGATGACAGGCCGTTTGATGATATCATAAGCGTTCATTATGCGAATACCTCCTCGATCTTCCGCAGAGCTGCCTGATCGACAACCAGCTTGTTCGCATTGACAACGTCATACACGTTCAGCAGGTTTGCGAAGGTGACCTCGCAGCCGGGGATGTTGCGGCCGGACTTGACCACGTTCTGGTCGGCCTCAGCGGTGACAACCAGGGTCTTGGTATCGCAGCCCACAGCCTTCAGGAAGGCAGCGAACTGAGCGGTCTTGGGAGCGTCCATCTTGATGGTGTCGATGACCACCAGGTTGGTCTCAGCCACCTTGGCGCTGAGCACGCTCTTCAGAGCCAGGCGCTTGGCCTTCTTGTTCAGGGTGTAGCTGTAATCCCGGGGCTTGGGGGCGAACACAATGCCGCCGTGGGTCCACTGGGGAGCCCGGGTGCTGCCCTGACGGGCACGGCCGGTGCCCTTCTGACGCCAGGGCTTCCGGCCACCGCCGGAGACTTCCGCCCGGGTCAGAGCGCTCTGAGTGCCCTGCCGCTTGTTGGCCAGGTGATTCTTGACAGCGTCGTGAACAACAGACGCATTGGGGGTAATGCCGAACACAGCTTCGGAGAGTTCGATCTCGCCAACCAGCTTGCCGGACATATCATAAACATTCGTCTTAAGCATGATTTACGATCTCCTTTCCTTAGCTTCTCGCGGATGCCTTCTGGGGGTTTCTGCCGGAAGCCTTCTGCGGGTTCTTGCTGATGCCAGCCTCCACGTTCTTGACCTTGTTGTTCTTGACGGTGTTGCGGATATAGACCAGACCGCCCTTGGGGCCGGGGATGGCGCCGCGGATGACGATCATGTTCAGCTCTGCGTCCACCTTCACCACATCCAGGTTCTCGATGGTGACCTGCTCATTGCCCATCTGACCGGCGCCGATCTTGCCGGGGAAGATCCGGGACTGATGAGAGGAAGCGCCCATGGAACCGGCGTGACGATGGACAGGGCCGCCGCCGTGGGTCATGGGAGTACGGCCAGCGCCGTGACGCTTGACAACGCCCTGGTAGCCGTGGCCTTTGGAAATGCCGGTAACGTCGATCTTGTCTCCGGCAGCGAAGGTGTCGGCCTTCACAACGTCGCCCACGTTCATGTCGGCAGCGCCTTCCAGCTTGAACTCCTTCAGATACTTCTTGGCCTCAACGCCAGCCTTCTTCAGATGGCCAGCCTCAGGCTTGGTCAGCTTGGACTCCTTGATGTCTTCAAAGCCCAGCTGGACGGCAGTGTAGCCGTCGGTCTCAACGGTCTTCTTCTGGGTAACGACGCAGGGGCCTGCTTCCACGACGGTAACAGGGATCACCTTGCCGCTCTCATCGAAGATCTGGGTCATACCCACTTTTTTGCCGATGATTGCTTTCTGCATGGTTGGTTTTCTCCTTTTTAATAGGTTATTGGTCGGCACACCCCATTGGGAAGGCAGCCGACATGACCCGTCCGCCCGATGCCAGACAGTGCGGGCTGCTGTAATGCGTTGTTACGTAGATTACAGCTTTATCTCAATCTCAACGCCGGCGGGGAGATCCAGGCTCATCAGGGCCTCGATGGTCTTCTGGCTGGGGTTGAGGATATCGATCAGTCTCTTATGGGTTCTGCGCTCGAACTGCTCACGGCTGTCCTTGTACTTGTGCACAGCGCGAAGGATGGTAACAACTTCCTTCTTGGTGGGCAGAGGGATGGGGCCGGAAACCTGAGCGCCGTTGCGCTTGGCGGTTTCTACGATCTTTGCCGCGCTGGAGTCGATCAGCTGGTGATCGTAAGCCTTCAGCCGAATGCGGATCATCTGGTTTGCCATGGTTTGTTTTCCTCCTTGAATTACGTACTCAGTTTGCGTAGTGTCTGGGTACGGTCGAGCTGTTTTGTCCGCGCCGCCGTGCGTATCATTCCACGTCATGAAAAATGGCCGACCGAGGCCGACCTCATTCTCTGCGCAGCGATATACGCTACACGCTTCGAAAGCAGTTCAGCCGCCCGATGACCGGACATACTCCGCGGAAGTTACCGCCTTTCGACGCAATCTCCCGCATCATCGCAGTGCACGCGCAGTTTTCCCCTACACGCGCTCAAATACTATACCATTTGAATTTCCATTTGTCAAGAAGAAATTCAGGAAAAATCACAAACTTTCCCGAAAAAATTCGTTGAATGTGGAGAAATCCAAATTTCACTTCTGCTGCAGATTTCATGCAAAAAAGCAGCCGGAGAAAAATTTCTCCAGCTGCCGCTTATTTCAGTTCCCAGAGCTTGACCTGGCTGGCTTTTTCATACAGGCGCAGGTAGCTGTCGTACCGGGTTTTCTCAATCTCCCCGGCCTCCACCGCTGCCCGGACCGCGCATTCCGGTTCCCGGCGGTGGGTGCAGTCGTCAAACCGGCAGGAGCCCAGATATTTCCCAAAATCCGGAAATGCATACTGTAAGTTTTCCTTCAGGATCACTTCCATCTGGTCTGTGTCAAAGGAGGAAAATCCCGGGGTATCCGCCACATAGGTGTCCTCCCCCAGGGCATACAGCTCCACATGGCGGGTGGTGTGCCGTCCCCGGCCCAGCTTTTCGGAGACTTCTCCGGTGGCCAGTCCCAGCTCTGGGCACAGCCGGTTCAGAATGCTGCTCTTGCCCACCCCGGAGTTTCCGGTGAAGGCGGTGAGTTTTCCCTTCAGCAGGCTTCGCAGCTGCTCCACTCCCTCGCCGGTTTCGGCGCTGGTGCGGATCACCGGGAATCCTGCGTGTTCATAGATCCGAACCAGATCCGCCGCCGGGTCCAGGTCGCATTTGTTCACGCACAGGTAAACCGCTACTCCCTGATCTCCGGCGATTGCTGCCACCCGGTCGATGAGGAACGGCTCCGTCACTGGGTTGGCATTGGCGGCGAAGACCACCAGCGCATCCACGTTGGCCACGGCAGGCCGGATGAAGCTGTTCTTCCGGGGAAGAATCCGCTCCACCATGCCCCTTTCCCGTTCCACGGTGATCTCCGCCAGGTCTCCGGTCAAAGGGGTGCTTCCCTCTTTTCGCAGGATGCCCCGGGCCCGGCAGACAATCAGTCCCCGGTCGGTCTGTACATCATAGAATCCGCTGAGGGAGCGGACAATCCGTCCGATAAGCCGCTTATTCATCCCCGCTCTCCTCGGTGAATTCCACCGTCTGGGTCCGCAGGAACGCCCCGTCCACATACAGGTCGAATTCCATGGTACCGCTGCCTGTCAGGTCCACATAGGTCCGGGTGGTTCCGGGGGGCACCAGCTTGGAAGTCAGCACTTCTGTAGAACCCTTCAGGTACACCTCCAGCCGGTATTCCACCTGCCGGTCCGGCACATCAACGGGATAGGTAATAGTAATCTCCTTATCCTGGGTACTCTCGGTGGTCTCCGGCGGCTGCGTTTCTGCAGGGCCTTCAGAATACTGGATAATCACTTCCGAAGTCACATCCAGCTCCGTGTCCTTGGACACGGACTGGTAAATCACTTCGTTCTTGGGCTTCTGGCTCTCCATGGGGTCATAACGTACATTCTGGAAGCCAAGCTGGGTCATCAGTTCTTTCACCAGCTCCAGGTCCTTACCAACCACTTCAGGCATGGTGGCAGTCACCACTGCCGGTCCGGAGCTGACGTACAGGTAAACCGTCTGCCCCTCCTTCACATCGGCCCCGGCGGCAGGATCGGTGCGGATGACCAGACCCTTTTCCACGGTATCACTGGCCTCGTTCTTGGTCAGGGGATGGAAGCCCTGATTGGTCAGCAGGGCGCTGGCGTCCTCGGCGGAGGCACCGGCAAAGTCATCCATGGTTTTGGTCTCCGGCTCGGGGCCCATGCTCACGGTAATCCAGAGGTCAGTCCCCCGCTGGACCTTTTCCCCTCCAGCGGGCTGCTGGGAGATGATCTGGCCCTCCTCGTAAGTATCATGGTACTGCTGGGGCATCAGGCGGATGTTGAAGTCACTGTAAGTGGCGGCAAAGTTTTCATCATACCGCTCCCCTTCCAGGTAGGGTACCTCCACATAGTCCCGCTCCCGGTCCAGCAAAACGCCGTTGAACAGGGCCACCAGGAAGATCACAATGGCGATCACCGCCACGGCGCTGCAGATCACAATGGCAGTGGTAGCCACCCGGCTGCGCTCCTCTTCCTTCTTCCGGATCTCTGCCTTTCTGCGCTGCTGGGCCCGGCGGATGCTGTCGGTTTCCCGGGTGGATACGGCCGGAGCCGTGCGCACCGTGGGAACCGTCCCGGTTTTCCGCCGTTCCTGGCTCTGGCGGAGCCGTGCCGTGTCGGAAGTGGGACGGACGCCGGTTTTTGCCTGGACCTTTTTCTCCGCCGTGGTCTGGGGGCGGTGCTGGGATTCGCTGGGGATAGCCCGGGTGGCGTCGTCCATCAGGAATTTATGATCGAAGACAATGGCGGGATTTTTCCGGAACTCCTCCATATCCTGGAGCATTTCCGTGGCGGAAACGTACCGGTCCCGGACGTCCAGCGCCATGGCCTTCATGATGATCTGCTCCATTCCCTTGGGAATGTTGGGGTTCAGGGTAGAAGGCAGCGGTGCGCCGCCGTTAATGTGCTGAATGGCCACCGCCACCGCAGACTCTCCGTCGTAGGGGGGCCGACCGGTCATCATCTCATACATCACCACGCCCAGGGAGTACAGGTCGGAGCGGTTGTCCGTGTGCCCGCCCTTGGCCTGCTCGGGGGAGATGTAGTGAACGGAACCCAGGGCCTCCTTGGTCAGGGTGTTGCTCTTGTTCATCACCCGGGCGATGCCAAAGTCCATCACCTTCACTGAGCCGTTTTTCAGCACCATCACATTATGGGGCTTGATATCCCGGTGGACGATGCCCCGGCTGTGGGCGTGTTCCAGGCCCTTGCAGATCTGCATGGAGAAGTGGAGGGTTTCCTTCCAATTCAGCACGCCCTTTTTCTCCATGTACTGCTTCAGGGAGATTCCGTCGATCAGCTCCATGACGATGTAGTTGGCGGAATCGGAGGAGGAGACATCGTACACCTGCACGATGTTGGGATGGCTCAGCATGGCCACCGCCTCGCCCTCGGCATGGAACCGGCGCCGGAACTCCTCGTCCATGGCGAATTCATCTTTCAGTATTTTAATCGCGACCAGCCGGTTGAGCCGGTGGCAGCGGGCTTTATACACAACTGCCATGCCGCCGCTGCCGATCATCTCCAGGATTTCGTACCGGTTATCCAGCAGCCGTCCAATATATTGATCCATTTTCCAGATTCGCTCCTTTCGCGGCTCTTGCTAAATCGCGACCAGAATGCTGGTCACATTGTCCGGTGCGCCCCGGTTTTTCGCAATGTTCAGCAGCCGCTTGCAGCAATGCTGCTTGTTCACCCCGTGCACCACCTCGAACAGAATCTCCTGGTCATCCAGCAGATTGCTCAGGCCGTCGGAGCAGAGCAGCAGGAAGTCTCCCTTGCTCATATCCCGATGAAAAATGTCACAGCTGACCATGGGCTCTGTGCCGATGGCCCGGGTGATGAAGTTCTTTCCGGGGTAGCCCTTTGCCACCTCCGGGGTGATTTCTCCCCGGTCCACCATCATCTGAACCAGGGAATGATCCTTGGTGATTTGCTGGATGCCGCTGCGGGTGATGCCGTAGGCCCGGCTGTCTCCCACATTGACCACGGTGACCTTCTTCCCCGTGACCAGGGCGGCCACCAGAGTGGTGCCCATGCCGTCAAACTCCTCAAACTGAGCGGCCTGGTCGTAAACCGTGAAATTTGCCAGCTTCACACCGCTGGACAGCATCTGGTCAATCTTCTCCATGTCCATTTTGGGCACCCAGCACCGCCGGATCTCCTCCACGAACACGTCCACCGCCAAAGTGCTGGCAATGTTGCCGGACTTGGCGCCGCCCATGCCGTCGCAGACAACGCACAGCAGGGTATTGCGGTCCAGCTGTTCAATTTGATAGGCGTCCTGATTCTGCTTGCGGACGCTGCCAGGATCAGTCAATCCCCAGCTCTGCATACTCTGGCTCCTTTCGGATCTGTATGTATCGGCGGACTTTTCACCGCACTCCGGAAGCCGGTTACCGGTCTTCTCTCTTGTTTTCCTGTGTGTATTTTCTTCTCAGCTGCCCGCAGGAGGCATCGATGTCCCCGCCCAGGGTGCGGCGCACCGTGGTGGGGATGCCTCCGTCCTCCAGAATCTTCTGGAACGCTGCCACCGAGGCCCGGGTACTGGGCTGCAGGGGGCTTTCCTCCACATGGTTCAAAGGGATCAAATTGAAGTGGGCGGGCAGGCCCTTCATCCGCTCCAACAGCTCCCGGGCATTTTCGGGGGAATCGTTGACGCCCCGGATCATGGCGTACTCAAACGAAATCCGGCGGCTGGTGGCCTGATAATAACGACGGCAAGCATCCAGCAGCTGCTCGATGGGATAGGCCTTGTTCACCGGCATGATCCGGTTCCGGATTTCATTGTTGGGGGCGTGGAGGGAGATGGACAGGGTCAGCTGCAATTTTTTCTGCGCCAGTTCGTCAATCTTCCGCACCAGGCCGCAGGTAGACAGGCTGATGTGGCGCATGGAGATGTTCATTCCCTCAGGGCTGTTCACCAGTTCCAGAAAGCGCATCACATTGTCAAAATTGTCCAGGGGCTCTCCAATGCCCATCAATACAATATGGGAAATGGGCAAGCCGGAGTCCACCTGGGTAAACAGCACCTGGTCCAGCATTTCCTGCGGTTCCAGCCGCCGGACCAATCCCCCCAGGGTAGAGGCACAGAAGGCGCAGCCCATCCGGCAGCCCACCTCGGTGGAGATGCACACGGTGTTGCCGTAGTGATAGCGCATCAGCACCGTCTCCACGCAGTTGCCGTCGGACAGCCGCCACAGATATTTGATGGTGCCGTCCCGCTGAGACTCCTGGCGGCGGACCACCTTGGGCGGGCAGATGGGATAGCGCTCCTCCAGGGTTTCCCGGAGGGCCTTGGGCAGGTTGGTCATCTCGTCATAGGATCGCACGCCTTTGTGAAGCCAAGTATAAACCTGCTTCGCCCGAAACTGGGGCTGGCCAAGTTCTTTGAAGATTCCTGCCAGTTCCGGCAGGGTCTGGGATTTCAGGTTCATACTTTCCTCCGCATTCGGCAGATAAAAAATCCATCGGTATCCCATTGTCCCGGGATCAGGGTCAGCATTCCGGTTTCGTTCTTTGGGAAAATGTCAGGCAGATTCAGCGGCTCCGGATAAAATTCCGGGTTTTCCTCCAGGAACCGAGCGGCCACGTCCTCGTTCTCCCGCCGCAGCACCGTGCAGGTGGAGTACATCAGTACGCCGTCGGGGCGGACATAGCGGGCCTGGTTGCAAAGAATGGACAACTGCAGCTCCGGCAGATTTTCCGTTTCCTTCAGGTTCTTGTAGCGGATATCCGGTTTCTTCCGGATAATGCCCAGGCCGGAGCAGGGCACGTCGGCGATCACCGCATCCATCTGCCCCACCCATTCCTCCGTCAGAACCGAAGCGTCCTGGACCCGGGATGTAATGTTCTGAAGGCCCAGCCGCTGGGCACCTTTACGGATCAGCTCCGCCTTACGGGGGTGAATGTCGCAGGAGACAATCTCCCCTCTTCCGCCCATGGCGATGGCGGCGGCAAAGCTCTTGCCCCCGGGGGCGGCGCAGCAGTCCAGCACCTTTGCCCCAGTCCGGGGAAGCTGCGCACACAGCACGCTGAGCCGGGACGCCGGGTCCTGGACATAAAACAAGCCTTCCCGAAAGGGCGGGAGGGTTTCCAGGTTCCCGGTATTTTCCAGCACCAGGCAGTCCGGCATCCAGCCGTGGGGCCGGGCGGTGATGCCCGCCTCTGCCAACCGGGCGGTTAAACCGGCGGTGTCCACCTTCAAGGTGTTCACCTGAATCACGGTTTTGGGTGCCTGGTTATCGGCAATCAGCATGGGTTCCAGCTGCCCCTTGGGCAGGTTGGCTTTCAAAAGGGAAATCAATTCCTCCGGGTGGCTGTAGCGGTCAGCGTAGGAGACCGGCTCTTTCAGCTGTCCCTTTGTATCCGCCGCCCGGCGCAATACTCCGTTGACCAAAGCAGGCGCCTTGGGGTTTTTGCAGTACCGCTTGGCCAGGGAAACCGACTGGTTCACCGCGGCAGAATCGGGAATTTTGTCCAGCTCATAAATCTGGTACAGTCCCAGATGGAGAATGTCCCGCACCGCCGGGTGCAGATCCTTCAGCCGTCCGGTGAGCAGCTGAGCAAGATAATAGTCCAGCTTGCCCCGGTTCTGAATCACGCCATAGCACAGCCGGGTGGCCAGCGCCGCATCCCGGCTGTCCAGCCGATCCCGATGAATATAGATTTTCAGCACCCCATTGGACCAGGCGCCTTCCTTCCGGCAGGCAATCAGCGCATTCAGCGCCGTCTCCCGGGCGCCCATCAGCCGTTCAGGGGGTGCCCCCGGAAATAATCCGGAGCGGACATCCGTTTTCCGCCCTCCGCCTGGAGGGACAGGATTTCCACCGCCCCTTCTCCGCAGGCAATCCGCAGGCCGGTTTTGGTCAGGCCCAGGATTTCCCCGGGCTTGCCGGAGCCCTCCACCACCCGGGTGTCGTGGACCTTGAAGGTCTTTCCCTGCAGCTCCATGGTGGCCACCGGCCAGGGGTGCAGACCCCGGACATGGTTGTGGACCTGCCAGGCGGTCTTGGTCCAGTCGATGGGGCTCATGGTCTTGTCCAGCAGAGGAGCATAGCTGACCTGGGTGGGGTCCTGGGGCGTCCCCTCCACGGGGCCGGCGGCAAACCGGCTCAGGGTCTTGCTCAGAAGGTCTGCTCCCAGTATCGCCAGACGATCCAGCAGTTCTCCGGCGGTCTCGTTTTCGCCGATGGGGGTCCGGGAAATTTCAATGATGTCTCCCGCGTCCATCTCCCGGCACAGGTACATGGCGGTAACGCCGGTCTCTTTCTGACCGTCCAGCACCGCCCACTGATAGGGTGCGGAGCCCCGATACTGGGGCAGGACGCTGGCGTGGATGTTGATGCAGCCCCGGGTAGGCACATCCAACACCTTCTGGGGCAGAATCCGGCCGTAGGCCACCACAGCGCACACATCCGGTTTCAGTGATCGCAGCTGCTCCACCGTCTCTTCCTCCCGGAAATTCTCCGGCTGGAATACGGGAATTCCCGCCGCCTGGGCAATTTCCTTCACCGGGGAGCAGACCAGCTTCATCCCCCGGCCCTTGGGACGGTCGGGCTGGGTGTAGACGCCCACCACCTCAAAACCATCCGCCAGAATTTTTTTCAGACAGGTCGCCGAAATATCCGGCGTTCCCATAAACACAACCCGCATGGACTTTCCTCCGTAATGTTATCCGTTGGACTCTTCCTCGTCCTCCTCGGTGCACAGCTCGTCCTCCCGGAGGAAGCGCTCCATCACCTCGGTAAACACGATGCCATCCAGATGATCCAGCTCATGGCAGAAGCACCGGGCAATCAGTTCTTCCCCTTCGGCTTCAAACCATTCGCCTTTGCGATCCTGGGCCCGGACCTTGGCATAGTAGGGCCGCTTCACCAGGCCGTACTTTCCCGGCACACTGAGGCAGCCCTCGCCGCCGATCTGTTCGCCGTCGGTCTCCACCAGAGAGGGGTTCACCAGTTCCAAGACCTCTTCCCCGGTGTCCACCACCACAACCCGGCGCAGAATGCCCACCTGGGGGGCCGCCAGACCTACCCCGTTGGCATCCGCCAGGGTTTCCTTCATATCGTCCAGCAGCTTTTCCAGCTTCCGGTCAAATTTTTCCACCGGGCGGCACACCTTATGCAGCGCCGGGTCCTGATCTGTCAGAATTTTCCGCAGTCCCATAAAACTCCCTCTCTCTACTCCTCGTAACCGTTGATATCCACAAAGGCGCTAACGCCCCGATTGGCCTTGTCCTTGGCAAACTGACGCAGCAGGTGAGCCAGCAGCAGCCGCAGATTCTTGCTCATACGGCAGCGCAGGGTCACCTGATAGCGATAATGATAATTGATCTTTGGCACCGCACAGGGGGCGGGGCCCAGCACGGAACACCGCTCGTTTCGGTATTCCGGCAAGTTCAGGCAGTCATTCAGACTGTCCCGGAGCTTGACCGCGCCCCGCAGCACAGCGGTTTCCTCCTGACCGGAGAAGGTAATCACCCCGATGTCCCCGAAGGGCGGGGCGTTCTGCACCCGGCGCAGTTCAATCTCCTGATTGTAAAATCCCTCGTAATCCTGCCGGGCAGCCAGCCGGATCACCGAATGCTCCGGCACCAGGGTCTGGATCACCGCCTTGCCCGGGGCATCTCCCCGGCCTGCCCGGCCCACCACCTGGGTGAGCATATTGAAGGTGGTCTCCCCCGCCCGGTAGCCTCCGGTGTACAGGCTCAGATCAGCGTCCAGCACCCCAACCAACGTCACATTGGGCAGGTTCAGCCCTTTTGCAACCATCTGGGTGCCGATGAGCACCGGGACACCCCGCTGCTGAAACTCCGTCAGGATCTGCTCGTGGGTGTTGGCGGCACTGACAGTGTCCGTGTCCATCCGCAGGCTCTCCATGTCCGGGAACAGATATTCCAGCTCCTGCTGCACCTTCTGAGTGCCGGTGCCCAGGGTTTTCATGGGCCCGCCGCAGTCCGGGCACCGTTCCGGTGCCGGCTGGGAGTAACCGCAGTAATGGCACATCAGCCGCTGGTTGGCACTGTGATAGGTCAGCCGGATGCTGCACCGGGGACACTGGGGCGTCTGGCGGCAATCCACGCACACCAGAGCCCGGCTGTTGCCCCGGCGGTTCAGCAGAAGAATGGTCTGCTTTCCCTGCTGCCGGGTTTCCATCATGGCCTGGCGCAGAGGAACGCTGAGGGAAAGGTCATTTCCCAGCTTCAGCTCCTGGCGCATATCCACCACCTCCACCTCCGGCAGAGGGCGGCCATTGTAGCGGCTGGTCAGGCGGTACAGGGCATAATCGTTGGACTTTGCCCGGTACATGGTCTCTATGGAGGGTGTGGCAGAACCCAGCAGCACCAGCGCCCCCTCTTTGGCACCCCGGAAAATTGCCACCTCTCTGGCAGAATACCGGGGGTTATTTTCTGATTTGTAGGAATGTTCCTGCTCTTCATCCAGGATAATCAATCCCGGGCTACAGGGAGCAAAAACTGCGGAGCGGGTTCCCACCACCACCCGGGCCTGTCCGTCCCGGACCCGCTTCCATTGGTCGTAACGTTCTCCTGCTCCTAAGCTGCTGTGGAGAATCCCCACCTGGTCTGCGAAATAAGCCGCCATCAGCCCCAGCAATTGAGGGGTCAGGGCGATTTCCGGCACCAGCAGCAGGGCACTTTTCCCCCGCTCCAGGCAGGCGCGGATCAGTTGGATATACACGGCGGTTTTTCCCGATCCGGTCACCCCCTGCAGCAGGGCAACCCCGGGCTGTTCCGCCTCCATCTTGGCCAGAAGGCCCTGATAACATGCCTGCTGCTCCGGGTTCAGCACCAGCGGCCCGTTGAGAACCGCCGGACGGATCTCCCGGCAGCGCAGCACCGGCCGGTGAGACAAGGTCAGATATCCCAGCTGTTCCAGCCGGTTCACCGTACCCACTCCCGCTCCGGTGTAGTAGCACAGTTCTTTTACCGCCGCGGTACCCAGGCTGCAAAGCAGCTCCAGCACCGCTTTCTGCATGGCCGCCGACTTGGGTCGGCTGGCGGCGTAGGCCATAGCCTCCTCCGGCGGAACCGCCAGGGCGGCAATCTTCTCGGTTTTATCTCCCAGACGGCGAAGATAGTCCGTCTGAGTGGAAATCCATTTTTTCCCGGACAGATATCCCAGAACGGATTTCAGTTCCTCCTCCGGAAGGGTCCTTTCCAGGGCGGCGGCTTCCGCCTGTCCTCCCGCCTGTTCCAGCAGCTCCAGAATCTGGCGGGCGCCTTCCTTGCGAATCACGGCCTGTTGCCAGGACCGGTCCTCCGTCAGACACACCGTCACCCGCTGCCGGAACCACACGCCCCCGGGCAGCATGGCCCGAATGGCATCGTAAAAGGTGCAGAAATACCGTTCCCGGAGAAAAGCCGCCAGCCGGAGCTGCCGGTCGGTAAGGATGGGCTCCGGATCCAGAAGCGCAGTCACTTCCTTCAGTTTCCCGTCGTCCCCGGGAGAAACAGTCAGAACCACCCCTTCGGTGGGTCTGTTCCCCCGACCAAATGGCAGCTGAACCCGTTGTCCCGGCTGAATGGGCATTCCCTCCGGAACCCGGTAGGAATAGGGCTTGTCTATGGCAAACGTAGCCGCGGACACGGCAACTTGGACAATCATCCCCATCCCCTCGCTTTTCTCCGGAAATTCCGGATCAGTTCTTGTAAATGTCCTTGACGGTAGCCGTCAGCTTGCCGTCCGCCACTTCCTGAATGGCCAGGGTCACCGGCTTCTCCGGCAATTCCTCCTGGAAAGCTTCCGCCTCAGCAGCGATCTGGCGGGCACGATGGGCCACCAGGTTCACCAGCAGATACCGGCTCTCCACATTCTTCAGCAAATCCGCAACAGGGGGGTAAAGCATAGTAAGTCCTCCAAAATCAATTCGTATTCTCGCCGGAATCGGCGATGATATCCAAAATTTCCTGGGCGCAGCGTTCGGCGTCGTCGTTGACCACCACATGGTCGTACCAGAACCGCTGCTCCATTTCCCAGACAGCCCGGGTCATGCGCATCTGAATCTGATCCTCCGGCGTGTCCCCACGGCCACGGAGTCTGCGCTCCAGTTCCTCCATGCTGGGGGGCATGATGAAAATCAGCACTGCCTCCGGGTCAGATGCCCGGACCTGTTTGGCGCCGTTGGGCTCAATGTCCAGCAGCACCGGCCCCTTTTCCAGTTTCTCCCGGGCCTGGGCTCTGGGCGTGCCGTAAAAATTTGCGGCATGGGCATCATACTCCAAAAACGCCCCCTGGTCAATCATCTCCTGGAAGCGTTCTTTGGTGACGAAATAATAGTGTACCCCATCGATCTCCCCGGGTCTGGGTGGACGGGTGGTGGCAGAGACAGAGAAGGTCAGATCTTTCCGTTTCTGCATCATAATGCCCAGCACCGTGCCTTTTCCCACGCCGGAGGCGCCGGAAATCACAATCAGCTTGTTTTTCATTCCTCTGTCTCCTCCTGAATGGGCTCGGAACGATCCTGCCACCGGGCGGCCAGGGTTTCCGTGGGGATGCCCGACAGAATCACATGGTCCGTGTCCATCAGCAGCACCGCCTTGGTCTTCCGTCCGTAGGAAGCGTCAATCAGCATCCCCCGCTCCCGGGCCTCCTGGATCAGCCGCTTGATGGGGGCGGAATCCGGGGCCACAATGGCCAGCAGCCGGGCGGCGGACACCATGCTTCCGAAGCCAATGTTAATCAGTTTCATGACCGCTCCTTACTCCAGGTTCTGGGTCTGCTCCCGGATTTTCTCCAGTTCGGCCTTGATGTCCACCACCATCCGGGCCAGCCGGACATCGGTGCACTTGGAGCCGATGGTATTGGCCTCCCGGTTCATCTCCTGAAGCAGGAAGTCCAGCTTTCTGCCCACGGCGCCGCCGGCGGTGAGCATGGTGTTCATCTGGTCCAGATGGCTTCTCAGCCGGACGGTTTCCTCGTCCACCGCCACCTTGTCGGCAAAGATAGCCGCCTCCGTGAGAATCCGGCTCTCGTCAATGGCAGTGTTGGCCAGGACCTCTTTCAGCTTGTTTTCCAGCCGGGTGCGGTAGTCCGCCACCGTCTGGCTGCCGCCTGCCTCCACCTGGGCAACCAAGCCCAGAATGGTCTGGCCCCGGCTGCGCAGATCCGCCTCCAGGGCTTTGCCCTCGGCAGAGCGCATGGCATCGTATTGCTCCAGCGCCTTGGCCGTCACGCTCATCAGGTCGCCCAGCAGCTGTTCTTCGTCCACCTGGGCCCGTTCCACAGTGAATACCTCCGGCATCCGGGAGATCAGGGAAACGCTGATGTCGTCCCGGACCGGGAACTTCTCCGCCATCTGTCTCATGGCGTCCAGATAGCCCCGGACCATTTCCTCGTTCAGCGTCACTTGGACATCCCCGGCCCCTTCGGAATGAACGGATACGAACACGTCCACCTTGCCCCGGGAAATGGCGCCCTTTACCGCCTGCTTCATTGCGTCCTCTGCAAAGGACAGCATCCGAGGCAGCTTCACGGAGCAGTCCAGGTACCGGTTGTTTACCGAGCGAATTTCCACCGTGAATTCCCGGCCGTTAACCGTTTCCACCGCCCGGCCGTAGCCGGTCATGCTTTTAACCATGGGTGTTTTCCTCTCTTCTTCTGGTTCCGACGGGAGTATTCCCGGCGAAAGCCGTAATGGTATAGCCAATATTCTGCCGGCGCATCACCTTCCGGTCATACACCACCACACCGGCGCAGCCCAGGAGGAATCCCAGACAGCCGCCCAGGACGCCAAAGTTCCCGGGCAGGGTTCCCAGGTAGTAGCCCAGAAAGAACAGCACCAGCGGCAGCACATACAGCACCGCTGCCCCTTTGAGAACCGGAGCCGACTGGGAAACCACTTTCACCAGATCTCCGGTCCGGGCCCCCAGGGGGTTGTCCGCTGTAAACAGCATAGCCTCCTTGGCGGCACCACAGCCGGAACACTTGTGGCAGTCCCCGGAGCAGGCGCTTTCCCGGACATGAATCACCAGAGCCGTGCCGTCATCAAAGGTTTTCTTAACCCGTACAAGCTGTTCCATGGTCATTCTCCTGCTTGTACCATGGCGGTCACCGAGTTGGTCTTCAGGGCTCCCACGTCCTCAAAGCCCTCCGGGAAGATGACGACTACCCGGTAGGTGGCAGTGCCCACCTCCGCGTTGGTAAAGTCCGCCTCCGCCACAATATCCTCTTCTTCCAGACGGGTAATCTCATCCGCCGGGCCCCGGACCTTCACCGTCAGGCTGGCGGTGATGATCTCCGCGGACAAGCCCTCGGGCACATTGACCACCCGGAAGTTTTCAATGGTGACCTCCTTGGTCATCACGTCGGAGATCCGGATCTTAACCGTCAGCTCCGAAACACCAGTCTGGTTGGTGACACCCTCCGGCAGGTTGATGGGGAATGTCAGCTCCGTGGAGGACCGCTCCACATCCGCCAGATTGATGGTGCAAACCGTGAAGCTGTCGCCCAGTTCGGACAGCACCGCCTCGCCGCCGGACACCCGGAGGGTCTCCTGGGAGAGGGTGATCTCCGTATTGCTGGCGGTAGCACCACCGCCGTACACCACATCCACCACCAGATCCAGCTCCTTGATCCGCTGAATCTGCATATCCAGGCGAACCTCTTCCACGCTGGTGACAATCTGCTGGGCATCCACCGGTTCCCCGGCTGCATCGCACAGGGTATAGCGGTAGCTCTGGGAGATGGATTTCACCTGCTCGGACAGATCCACCTCGATCTGGGCATGGTCAATCTGATCCACCACCGCCGCCGGACCTGCCACCGTAATGGTGGGGTTGTCCAGCACGGCGTTTTCCGTGTCATAAATATAGTCCTCGGAGCGGTTGCCGGTCCAGCTCACCTGCACCGGGATCTCCTTGGTTCTGCGGTAGTCCACATCCACATAGATGGCCTGGGGATTCCGGGACTCCTCCGTCAGGCTGCTTCCGTTGACGTTGCTGGGATAGACAACCGTATAGGCCAGGGCAATGTCGTCCCCCGGCTCCGTAATTTTGGACAGGTCTGCCTTCACCGTCAGGCTGTTGCTGTTGGTAATCTTGTTCAATTCGCCCCGGGGACCGGACAAATGCACCGACACAGTGCTGGTGGACCGGCTGGTGATCATCAGGTTGTCTTCGTTCAGGATGGACTCGCCCTCCATCACCACCGGAACGTTGTAGTAGGTTCGGTCGTCCTGCTGGCTGACGGTATTCACCACATACAGCCACAAGCCGAAGGCGACCGCCAGGGACAGGGCCACGGAATACAGCTTATTCCTTCTCATAACCTTCCTCCTTGCCGTGGGCGGTGATCTTCTGCTTCATCCGCTCCACCAGGCTCTGGGGACTCTCCTGCTTCTCAGCAGGGTTCAGTTCATTCTGCAGCAGCTTTTCCAGAGTCTGAGGGGCCAGGTGCCGTTTCAGCATTCCGCCCACCGCCACGGAAATGGTGCCGGTCTCCTCGGACACCACCACCACCACCGCGTCGGTGACTTCACTGGTGCCCAGGGCAGCATGGTGCCGGGTACCCAGTTCCTTGGGCATATTGGGATTCTTGGACAAGGGCATCACACATCCGGCAAAGGCAATCCGGCCGTCCTTGATGATCACGGCGCCGTCATGCAGGGGGGAATTGTGGAAAAAGATATTACGCAGCAGCTGCTCCGACACCAGTGCATCGATCTGGGTGCCGGTTTTGTAGTATTCGTTCAAATGTTGTTCCCGGGCAAACACGATCAGGGCGCCCACCTTCTCCTCGCTCATGATCTCACAGGCCCGGACGGTCTGGGTGATCATGGCGTCTATCTCCTGGACGGGCTTGGTGGTACCGAAGATGGTACTCAGCCGCATGGTGCCCAGGTGGTCCAGCATCCGCCGCAGTTCCGGCTGGAACAGCACCACAAAGGCCAGCAGTCCGATGGCCAGCAGCTGGCTGAGCAGCCAGTTCAGGGTATAAAGATGCAATTCGCTGGTTGCCACGGCAACCAGCACCAGCAGCACAACCGTGCGGGTCAGGCGCATCATATGAGGCGTGCGAATCAACGGCAGCAATTTATATATCAAAAAAGCAACCACAAGAATGTCCAGATAGTCGCTCCACTGCATACTTCGGATATTCTGGATGAAATTCTGAAGGGCTTCCATCCTATCCATCCCCCTTTTTATGTCAACTAGTCCACAGAGCAGAATCCGCTAGCGTATACTGATCTATTATCCTGTCTATTATAGCGAATCCCTCAGCCGATGGCAATAGTCATTGTGTAAATTTTTTATTTCCGGAATCCGGGCATACCGGCACAGCTTCGCAGAAGGGCCGCCGTATCTCCATCGGTAGACGCCCAGCCGAAGCTGACCCGCACGGTGCCTGTGGTCTCCGTTCCGGCACTCTGGTGGGCCAACGGGGCGCAGTGCAGCCCCGCGCGCACTGCCACATCCCGCTGGGCCAAATATGCTGCCGCCTCTTCGCAGTCCATTCCCGGCCGAAAAGACAGAGTGGCCGCCTGGTGTTCTCCGGAAAACACCTGCATTCCCAGTTTTCTCAGCCCGGCGGCGCACCGTTTCAGCTGCCGGTGCTCCCGACGGTACAACTGATCAAGGCCGGTTTTTTTCACATACTCCATCCCCCGGCACAGACCCACGATCCCCGGCACGTTTACCGTTCCTGCCTCCTGCCGCTCCGGCAGATCCTCCGGCATGGTCTGGACCAGGGAAGCGCTGCCCGTTCCACCGTAGAGCAGGGGCTCCCCGGGCTGGGCGCACAGCAGAATTCCCGTGCCCTGGGGCCCCAGCAAACCCTTGTGGCCCGACATGGCGATAAACCTGGCCCCCAGGGCGGAAAAATTCACCGGCAGGGTCCCGGCAGACTGAGCCGCATCCACAATCAGGGGAATTCCCCGCATTCGGCACAGGGCGGCAATCTGCTCCACCGGCAGAATATAGCCGAACACGTTGGACACATGGGCCACCACCGCTGCCTGAACCCCGGGGGTCAGGCAGCGGTCAAAGGCCGTCAGGGTGTCCTGCCAGTCAAACAGTTTCCGCCCCGCTACCTGAATGTCCGCTCCCAAAGCGTGAAGGGGCCGGGTCACCGCGTTGTGTTCAAACCCCGAGATGACCACACGTCCCCCGGGTTTGACCAGGGAACGGATGGCAATGTTCAGTCCGTGGGTACAGTTGCTGGTGAAGACCACCTGCTCAGGGTCGCAGGAAAACAGTCGGGCCGCCTGCTCCCGGCAAGCAAAAACCTGCTTTGCAGCCTCCATGGCGGCCCCGTATCCCCCCCGGCCCGGGCTGGCGCAGGTGGTCATAGCCTGCAATACCCCCCGGTACACGCCGGCAGGTTTGGGGAAGGAGGTTGCGCCATAGTCCAGATAAATCATAGCGGAATCTCCTCAAACTGGCCTTCTCCGGTTTGCAGATAAACCCGCCGGAGGGGGATTCTGTTCTGCCGCAGAAGCTGAACCTGGGACCGGATCTCCAGCGCGCGAATCCGCAGGGCATAACCGCAGCCCTGCTCTTCCATCCACTTGGGGGTGCGCTGGAGGGTGCAGGAAACATTCCCCCGGGACAGGAGTCTCTCCGCCCGCTGGGCGAAGGTGATGGAGCGAAAGGTAATATAATAGTAATTCATCGGCAAAACCTCCCGGCTCAATCTATGATTTCCCGGTCGAAAAGGTGCCTTTTCTTTCCCTCCCTCGGCGGCCCGTTGTAAAACTATCTCAATTTCTTCGCTTAATGTGAAGGTTATCTATTGAGTTTTACCAGAAGATC
>DVKV01000020.1 GCA_018715835.1 Candidatus Faecousia intestinavium
CCGGTGGTCTGCTGGCGGGGTCATGCCCATCTGCTGTTCAGCAACTGGCTGAATTATTTCGTCTACCAGACAACCCCCTACGACATTATGGCGGTGGGCCGGGACTCTACCCCCGGTGAACCCCAGGGAAACTGAGGTGCGCCCATGCTGAAAACCGTTTTCTTTGACCTGGACGGCACCTTGCTTCCCATGGATCAGGAAGAATTTATCCGGCAATACCTGGCCTGCCTGACCAGCGCCATGGAGCCGGAGGGATATGATCCGGAGACCCTGGGAAAAGCCGTCTGGACGGGTACCAAGGCCATGGTTTGCAATGACGGAAGCAAAACCAACGAAGCTGTCTTCTGGGAGAGCTTTTCCCGGAGCTTGGGACGAAATGCCCGGGAGGAAGAGCAGACCTTCCTCCGGTTTTATCAGGGTCCGTTTCAGCAGCTCCGGGCGGTCTGCGGATATAACCCGGCGGCGGCCTCTGCAGTCCGGGAAATCCGGAACCTGGGGCTGAACACCGTGCTGGCCACTAACCCCTTGTTTCCTGCTGTGGCAACCCAGAGCCGGGTTCGCTGGGCGGGACTGGAGCCGGAGGACTTTGCCTGGATAACCACCTACGAAAATTCCCGCTACTGCAAGCCCAATCCGGACTATTACCGGGGAATTCTGGATAAACTGAATCTGAAACCCGGAGAATGCCTGATGGTGGGCAATGATGTCCAGGAGGACGGCGCGGCAGCCAAGCTGGGCATGCCTGTTTTCCTGCTGACGGACTGCCTGATCCAGCGGGGTGGGAATGCCGACCCCTCCTGGCCCCAGGGAAGTTTTCCGGAATTGCTTGGCTGGATTCGGAGTGAACTTGGTGTATGATTCTCTTTTTGGTGTTGCTGCTGTTGTTGATGGCTGTGCTGGGGGGCGCATTTTACGCCTACTATGTGGCCTTTTATTCCCCCAAAAGCAAGCGGAACCTGCCGCCCCGGTTTGACCGGAAATCCTATGCTCCCTACCGTGGGAAACTGGAGTCAGGTTACCAGCAGCTGCGGCAGCGGGAATGGGAATCGGTGACCATCTCCTCCCGGGAGGGTCTGAAGCTGCGGGGACACTACTGCCATGTGGCGGACGGAGCTCCCCTGGACATCGGCTTTCATGGGTATCGCAGCAGTCCTTTCCTGGACTTTTGCGGCGGGGCCGGGCTCAGCTTTGAGATGGGGCACAACCTGCTTTTGGTGGACCAGCGGGCCCACGGAGAGAGTGAGGGATATTCCATCACCTTCGGGATCCGGGAGCGGGAGGATGTGCTGTGCTGGGTGGACTATGCCCGGGAACGGTTCGGGCTGGAGGTGAAAATCCTGCTCTATGGCGTTTCCATGGGTGCTTCCACGGTGCTGATGGCGTCGGAGCTGGACCTGCCGGAGAATGTCCGGGGGATTGTGGCGGATTCTCCCTACAATGCACCTCTGGAGATCATCCGCAAGGTGGCCCGGCAGACAGGAAAGCCGGACTGGCTTATCCGCCCCCTGGTGCTTCTGGGTGCCCGGATGTACGGCGGATTTGATTTGCAGGAATGCGACCCGGAACGGGCGGTGAAACACACAAAAGTTCCCATCCTTCTCATCCACGGAGAGGCGGACGGTTTTGTGCCCTGCCAGATGAGCGAGCCGATTTATCGCTCCAACCCGGAGAAGGTGACCAGACTCACCTTTCCGGAGGCAGATCACGGCCTGAGCTACCTGGCGGACACGCCGCGCTACCGGCAGGCGGTATGTGCTTTCTGTGAATCAGTTTTGAAATGAAATCCAGCCCCCTCGACGGCGAAAAACCAGCCGTCGGGGGGCTTTTTGGTGGAAATATCTGAAAATCCATACTTGATTTTGTCTAATAAAATGAATACAATAGAACCATCTTTTAACGCCAACGGAAAGGTTGCTGCCGTATGAACAAAGTTTATATTCCCGAGGGCTATCAGCCGGTGCTGGACGCCTACGACACTCAGCGGGCCATTGCCTACATCAAAGAAACATTTCAGGAGGAATTCTCCAAAGCATTGAATCTGAAACGGGTCTCTGCTCCGCTGTTCGTCACCGAGAACTCCGGACTGAATGACAACCTGAACGGCTATGAGCGCCCGGTTTCCTTTGACATTCCTGCGGTGCAGACTGATGCCCAAGTGGTGCATTCTCTGGCCAAATGGAAGCGGCTGGCCCTGAAGCGGTACCACTTCACCGTGGGCAATGGGCTCTATACGGATATGAACGCCATTCGCCGGGATGAGGACTTGGACAACCTTCACTCCATCTACGTGGACCAGTGGGACTGGGAGAAGGTCATTACCCGGGAAAACCGGAATCTGGACTACCTGAAGCTGATTGTGGCTGCCATTGTCCGGGCAATATGCGATACCAATGATCGGCTCCATGTCCGCTACCCCCAGCTGCGCACCGAACTGAGCCGGGAGATTTCCTTCATCACCACCCAGGAACTGGAAGACCTGTATCCCGACCTGAAAACCGGATCGGAGCGGG
This sequence comes from Candidatus Faecousia intestinavium, assembly GCA_018715835.1. GTDB lineage: Bacteria > Bacillota > Clostridia > Oscillospirales > Oscillospiraceae > Faecousia > Faecousia intestinavium. The sequence continues at coordinate 2,511 of DVKV01000020.1, forward strand.
AGACGGCGTACCTTCGCAATCACAAGACCGCCTGCATTATGCAGATCGGCGGCAAGCTTCGCTCCGGCAAACCCCATGACGGTCGTGCCCCGGACTATGATGACTGGAACCTGAACTGCGACATCTTCTTCTGGGACCCGGTGCTGGACCGGGCACTGGAAATTTCCTCCATGGGCATCCGGGTAGATGCCCAGTCCCTGGACCGCCAGCTGCGGGAGGCGGGCTGCGATGACCGCCGGGCGCTGCCCTTCCACAAGATGCTGCTGAACGACGAGCTGCCCCTGACCATTGGCGGCGGCATCGGCCAGTCCCGTCTGGCCATGCTGATGATGGGCTGCGCCCACATCGGAGAAGTCCAGTCCAGCATCTGGGATCAGGAGACCGTGGATGCCTGCGCCAAGGCGGGTATCCCTCTGCTGTAAACCGTAATCACATGGATTAGCCCCCGCTTATACAGCGGGGGCTTTGTGCGTTTATTGTGGGATCATGGCAGTGATGCCGCTAAATATCCGGTCAATTTCTCCTTTTTCCGTGTCATAGATTTCCACGGCCTGGTCGATCACCCTGCTTCCGTCCGGGTTGATGGTACTCACCACAATGGACTCCAGCGTACCGTCGTCCCGGAAAGTATAGATGGTCAGGAAGCACGCTCCTACAAAAATCAGAGCGGCAATGGCAGCCAAGGAAATCCACAAGCCGGGCTTACGGTATTTCAGCACCCGCAGAATCCGCTGCTTCACGCTGACCTCTCCGAAGGCCACGGGAAAAGCGGTGAGATGGGGGCGTCTGGCGCTGCAGGCCAGCAGGGCGGCAGAATAGTGTTTCCGCTCCTCCAGATCCATTCCCTTGACCACCCGCTCATCACAGGCCATCTCCATGTCCCGGCACAACAGAAGGTAAGCGCACCATACCAGGGGGTTGAACCAGTGAACCACCAGAGCGATGTAGCCCAGCAACTTAAACCAGTGGTCTCCCTGCTTCAGATGGGCCTGCTCGTGGGCCAGAATGTAGCGCCGGTTGCCCGGACTGAGCTGGGTGGGCAGGTAAATCCGGGGCCGGAGATACCCCAGAATAAAGGGGCTGGGAATCCGGCTGCTCTCCCAGATTCCCCGGCTGAGCAGAATGGCTTCCCGCAGCCGCAGCCGGAGCAGGACATAGGCGGCGAAACTGTAAAGAGCAAAACCGGCTGCAGCCACAGCCCAGATATACCCGGCGATTTTCGTTGCCGTCAGGGGAGTGCGCTGCATCGGGGCGACAGCGGAAGACTCCACCGACTGAGTGGGGATCTGCCCCGTTTGGGCGGAGGTTTCCGCTGGAAAGGAGACGGCAGGCTGCTCCGCAAGCCAAATATCCGCTTCCGACAGGGGCTTGAAATCCGAGCCTGGGGTGGTGCTGGCGAATCCTTGACTGGGATTGTCCGGCAGGGCATGGGTGAGCCGGGCCGGACTGGGCACAGTGGGCTGCAAGCTGAGTGTGCTGGAAATGTCCAAAGGCACCAGCAGCCGCACAACTGCCATCAGCCACAGCAAGCAGACATATTTTTTCGGAGCGCCTCGCAGAATCAGCCGCAGGGCAATCACAACCCCAATGAGAATACCGCCCTGCAAACTGGCCTGGAGGACCTGATTAAACAGGGCTTCCATGGTTATTCCTCCTGGAAGTTGTCAATCAGCTGCTGGAGCTGATCGGCTTCCTCCGGGGAGAGTTTTTTGCTCCGGGAGAAGGCGGCCAGGAAGGCGGGAATGGAGCCTTCAAACGTATCTTCCATCAATTCCTCCAGGCGGCTCTCCTGGGCCTTCTCTTTGGAAATCAGGGAGCGGACGATGGTGTTCTCGTTGACCAGAACACCCCGCTCCGAGAGCCTGCGGATTACGGTGTAGGTGGTGGCCTTGCTCCAGCCCAGTTCCGCCTTGCAAATTTCTACCAGCTTGGTGGAGTTGATGGGTTCGTGCTTCCACAAAATCAGGCAGAACCGATATTCGCTTTCAAAAATCTTGGGTGTTTCCATATAAAGGACCTCCTGTCGCACAACTGAGTTTTATCATGTTAAATCTTACAAGATAAGTTTAACACAGTAAATCTTTCCTGTCAATCATGTTATCAAAAAATGGCGGCATACCAGGAAAGACCAGGTATGCCGCTGAAAAAAATTACAAACCGATTCCGTATTCCTCGGCAAAGCTTCCCGCCGGGAACACAAAGCCACAGGCGCATCGTTCCTCCTGCACCAGGGTTCCGGCTTCTCCGTGGGGACCGTTCATCCTGACAAAGAGCTCGACCATTGCGCCGCACCGGGGACAGGGAACCTCCACCAGTTTGGGAGTGTGTTTTCCCTCCTGACATCCGTCCAACAGCATAAATATCCTCCTTTGAATTATACAAACAGCAGACACCATAGCGGGGCCGTAATCATAGACAAGATGGTGGAAAGAGCTACAATTTTTGCGGCGAAGGGGGCGTCCTGCTGGTACTTGGAGGCCATCACGGCGGTGACACTGGCGGCGGGCATGGCGCTGAGCAGGACGGACACGCCGGTGACCATCTCCTCCAGTCCCGCAATCCGGCATCCCAGGTAAACCAGCCCGGGAATGAGAATCAGCCGGACGGCACAGTAATAAAGGCTGTCCCGGTCAACCATTTTCTTCAGATCTACGGTGGACAAAATGGCACCGATGAGCAGCATGGACACGGAGGTGTTGGCCGAACCCAGAGAGCTGATGGTGGCGCTGATCACCCCGGGCAGTTGAAATTGCCCGATCAGCAGCACCAGACCCAGTTCTACGGCAATGATGCAGGGGTGGGTGAGGATCTTTTTGATCAGCTGCCAGCGGCTGGGGCTGACGGTAAAATAGGTCAGGCCGAAGGTCCACATAAAGCTGCGCTGGGGAATCAGATAGATGGAGGCGTACATCAGCCCGATGGAGCCGAAGGCCCCTTCGGCGATGGGATTTCCCAGAATTCCGGCGTTGGAGCAGATGGTGGCGTACTGTAAAACTCGCTTGCGCTGGCCTTCATATCCGGGATACAGGATATGACTCAGGCCCATGCCCAGAAACTGAATGACGATGGCGGCCAGGAAAATGGCAATGCAGCTTTGCAGAATGTCCACGCTGAATTCTATGAGAAAGGCCTTGACGATACTGCATGGAAGGGTGACGTTGATCACCAGGTCGGTCAGCAGCTGCCGTCCCTCCGGAGTGATGGTGCCCATTCTTGCCAGGAACAGGCCCAGGACCATGATGATGATGAGCATTCCCTGCATCTGCAGCAGGTTGGATAAATTCATAACGGTTCCTCTTTTTCAAAAACGTTTCCTAATCTAATGATACCGATGGGATTTTTCTTTGTCAATATCTGACGGATTGCCCCCGGGAAAGAAATGTGCTATAATCAGGGAAAAATACAGCTGGGAGGAGAGGAAATATGCTGACGCAGCAACAGATGGAACTTATGACGGAGGCTGTGGCCCGGATTCGGGAGGAGATTGCCCGGGCGGCCATCCAGGCGGGCCGGAGGCCGGAGGAGATTCAGCTGTGCGCCGCCTGCAAAACCCGCACGGTGGAGGAGGTCCGGTTCAGCGCCGGGCTGGATATCGATGTGTTCGGGGAAAACCACGTCCAGGAGCTGGTGGAAAAAACTGATGCCGGAGCCTATCTGGGAAAGCCAGGGCATTTTATCGGCCATCTGCAAACCAACAAAGTGAACAAGGTGGTGGGCCGGGCTGCACTGATTCACAGCGTGGACAGCCTTCGACTGATGCAGAAAATTCACGCCGCTGCCCAGCGGCAGAATCTGGTGCAGGATATTCTGCTGGAGGTGAACATCGGCGGGGAAGAGAGCAAAAGCGGCGTTACGCCCGAGAACCTCTGGTCCCTGCTGGAAGAAGCGGGGAACATGCCGAACATCCGGGTGCGGGGATTGATGGCCATTCCCCCGGCGGAAGCAGCGCCGGAGGAGACATTGAACTATTTCGCCCGGATGCGGGAACTTCAGGAACAGGCCCGTGCTGCAGACTTAAAGAATACCAGCATGGACGTTTTGTCCATGGGCATGAGCCAGGACTATGCCGCGGCAATCTCCCAGGGAGCCACTATGGTGCGCATTGGAACTGCCATTTATGGTCCTCGGGATTACTCCCAAAAAGGAATATAGCAAAACATACAACGCCGAAGGGATAATATTTGGCGTTTTTGTGCAATTTCTTGACAAAGAAAAACACAAGCGTTATAAGCATGCATCAGAAGTCAAAGAATATCTTGGGTTGTCAGCGGAAGAAGAAAAAATGTTGGAAAATATCATATCGGTCTTTCCCATGGCGGTGCCCTCGTATTACCTGTCCCTGATTGACCCCAGGGATCCGGATGACCCCATCCGGAAGATGGCGATTCCCAGCGTCCGGGAAAGCGACTGGGATGGGGCACTGGATACCAGCGGGGAAGCGGACAACACGGTGGAGGTGGGCTTACAGCACAAGTACAGCCAAACGGCGCTGATTTTGTCCACTAACCATTGTGCCATGTATTGCCGTCATTGCTTCCGCAAACGGCTGGTGGGCATGAGCGATGAGGAAATCAGCAAGAACTTCGACAGCGCTGTCCGCTACATCTCCCAGCACACCGAGATTTCCAATGTTCTGATTTCCGGCGGGGATTCTTTCATGCTGTCGGACACCATGATTGAAAAGTATCTGGCGGCCTTTACCGCTATGGACCATCTGGATCTGATCCGCTTTGGAACCCGGATTCCGGTGGTGCTGCCGGATCGGGTGCTGAAGGACCAGCGTCTCCAGGAGATTCTGCGAACTTACGCCCCGAAAAAGCAGATTTACATTGTCACCCATTTCAACCACCCCAGGGAACTGACCCCCTCT
>DVKV01000004.1 GCA_018715835.1 Candidatus Faecousia intestinavium
GCAGAAAATTAAAAATTCCCGCCTGTCACAACGGTGGACAAATTGGCGAAACTATGCTATATTGGAACGGATCAGCAATGTCGATACAACAAGGAGAAAAGAATGGGTAAACTAATCGTTATTGAGGGTACGGATGGCTCCGGCAAGTCCACCCAGTTCCGTTTGCTCACTGCCCGTCTGGAACAGGAAAAACGGGATTTTCAGAAGCTGGTTTTTCCCCAGTACGCTGAGCCCAGTTCTTCCCTGATCCGGATGTACCTGGACGGGGAATTCGGTGTACACCCTTCGGATGTGAACGCATATGCAGCCTCCGTATTCTTTGCGGTGGACCGATATGCCTCCTTCAAGAAAGTATGGGGAGATTATTACCGTCAGGGCGGATTGGTCATTTCCGACCGATATACCACCTCCAACGCGGTTCATCAGACTTCCAAGGAGCCTCCGGAGCGCCAGCCAATCTTTTTACAGTGGCTGTATGACCTGGAATACGAAAAGATGGGAATGCCCCGGCCAGATCTGGTCCTTTATCTGGATGTCCCCACGGACTTTACTCAGAGGCTGCTGCGCCGGAGAGAAGCTGACACCAATACCCACGCCGACATTCATGAGCAGGACACGGCCTATCTCGCCACCTGCCGGGAAATGGGCAGGAAAGCCGCAGCGTTTTACGGCTGGACTGTGGTGGACTGTGTCCGGAATGGTCAGATGCGTTCAATCGAAGAAATTCACGAGGAAATATACTGCCATGTGGCGAAATGTCTGGAGGACTGATTATGGTTTACGTGATACTGGGAACCGGATTTGAAGAAGTGGAGGCCATCACCCCCGTGGACCTGCTGCGGCGAGCCGGGATCCCCACCGCTACCGTGGGCATCAATGGCAAAGTAGTGTATGGCAGCCACGGTATCGGCGTAGAGGCAGATTTGGAAATCGGCCAGATGGATCTGACCGAAATGGATATGATCGTATTGCCCGGAGGATTGAAAGGTGTTGCCTCCATTCGGGCTAGCTGTGAAGCCCTGGATGCCGTACGTTTCGCCTGGGACAATGGCAAATATACTGCAGCTATCTGCGCCGCGCCAACGGTATTGGCCGATCTGGGCATCACCCAGGGCAGAAAGGCTACCTGCTACCCCGGCTTCGAAGGCGATCTGGGTACGCCGGACACCACCGATACCGCCGCTGTTGTGACGGACGGCAAACTGATTACCGGTGCCTCCGCAGGCTGTGCCATTCCCTTTGCTCTGGCATTGATTGCCGCCCTGAAAGGGCAGGAAGCTGCCGACGGAGTTGCCCATCAAATTGTGATCCGATAATGGAGAGGAGCCAAATATGGACGAAAAACAGTTCCCCGAGCAGGACGAATCCCAGTCCTCCTTTGAGGAAACCCCCGATATCTCCATCCAGCAGGAGCCGGACACCATTCCGGAACCTATAGCGCCGGATGAAGAATTTCCGGACGAAATATTCAGCATACCGGGAGACCAGGACACGGCGGTGGAGTTTTCCTCCTCTATTCAGGACTCTCCGACCGATGAGCATCCTCCGGAACCGGTGTCGTTCATGGACCGCATCCCGGATGTGAATGACCCGGAAGAATCCCCACGTCAGGACGAGGGCGATTTTTCCCAGCCTGTTCTGGGAGAGGAAATCACCCCGGATGAAGGGGCCATGGATTTCCACGGCATGCTTGGCCATGGAGAGGAGGAACCTCCCTTTGACATGGACCTGCTGAACGATCCTGAGCTTTCCGAATCCCAATCACCGGATGAGTCGGCTTCTTCCGACCAGGAATACCGGGATAACGGCCAGGACCTTGACGCCGTGCCGGATTCTCAAGCCAAAGAGTCGGAAGCGGAGCACCGTGAGCGTCCTGTGAGAAAGGGCCGTCCCAAGCGGAAAAAGGGGGAAGGTCTGTTGGGAATTCCCAACATTCTGGTCACCTTTGTCTGGCTGGCCCTGATTCTTGCCATCGGCGTCACCGCCGGACGGATGCTGTGGGTATGCGCTGCCGATGTGCTGGCCTTCGGCCGGGAGGATCAGGTGGTGACCATCACCATATACGAGTCCGATACCATGGACGATATCGTTGAAAAGCTGTACAGCAACGGCCTGATCCGCTACCGCAGCCTGTTCCAGCTTTACGCCTCCATTTCCGACGCGGAAGAGGATATCCAACCGGGTATTTATGACCTGAACACCCGCTACGATTATCATGCCCTGGTCAATTCCATGTCCCCCAGCTCCAGCCGGTCGGTTGTACAGCTTACCATCCCGGAGGGCTATACCTGCCGACAGATCTTTGATCTGCTGGAAGAAAACCGGGTGTGTACGGCTGTGGATATCGGAGCCTATGCCTCCGATGGAGAACTGGATGATTACTGGTTCCTTGAAAATGTGGAACGGGGCAGTGAGTATTGCCTGGAAGGCTTCCTCTTCCCGGATACCTACCAGTTCTACAAAAATTCCACCCCCAGAGAGGCTCTGGAAAAAATGCTGGACAACTTCGAGGTTCGGTTCAATGAGGAAATGCGGGCTCAGATTGAGACCCTGAACGCCAATGTCACCGGCGGCGGTTATACCGTCCGGGAAGTGGTCATTGTAGCGTCCCTCATCGAAAGAGAAGCCGCCGCGCCTTCCGAAGCCGCCGCTATCGCAGGTGTGATCTACAACCGTCTGTTCCGTTGGGGCGATACACCGGCCTACCTGAACATTGACGCAGCGCTGGTTTATGCCCAGGGCGGCGATAACCAGACCATCGACACCACACTGGACAGCCCCTACAACACCTACACCCATGTGGGTCTGACTCCCACCCCCATCGCAAACCCCGGTCTGTCCAGCCTGGAGGCCGCACTGAACCCCGAAACCCACGATTATTACTACTATGTGCTCAATCCGTCCACGGGTATGCACCAGTTCTCCACCACCTATGAGGAGCACGAGGCATATCGGGCGCAGTTTGCGGCGGAGGCTTCATGAAAAAGTTAGAGCTTTTAAGTCCCGCCGGCGACATGGAACGGCTGAAAATGGCCGTTGCCTATGGAGCGGATTCAGTGTATTTCGCCGGTACCAGCTTTGGCATGCGTTCCTTCGCGGGGAATTTTTCCCCGGAGGAACTGCCACTGGCGGTTCGCTATGCCCATGACCGTGGTGTGAAGTGTCATGTCACCGTCAACACCATGCCCCGGAATGAAGAGGTGGATCAGCTTCCGCCCTACCTGGAACTGCTGGATGATGCGGGAGTGGATGCGCTGATTGTGGCAGATCTGGGGACCTTTACCCTGGCCAAACGGCACGCCCCTCACTGCCAGCTTCACATCTCCACCCAACAGTCAGTGGCCAACTACGCCAGTGCGGCGGCCTGGTTTGATTTGGGTGCCAAGCGAGTGGTGCTGGCCCGGGAGCTGAGTCTGAAGGAGATTCAGCGTATCCGGCAGAGCGTTCCTCAGGAGCTGGAAATCGAGACATTCGGGCATGGCGCCATGTGTGTCAGCTACTCCGGCCGTTGTCTGCTGAGCAACTATATGACCGGCCGGGACTCCAACCGGGGCGCCTGCGCCCAGCCCTGCCGGTATCAGTACGCCCTGATGGAGGAAAAGCGGCCGGGAGAGTATTTTCCCATTTTTGAGGACGAAAAAGGGAGTTATATCCTGAATTCCCGGGATATGTGCATGATCGACCATCTGAAAGAACTGATGGATGCCGGTGTGGACTGCATCAAGATCGAAGGCCGGGCCAAGTCCGCCTACTATGCGGCCATCGTCACCGGCGCTTACCGCCATTGTATCGACGACGCAGCGGCGGGCCGTCCCCTGGACCCGGTCTGGCGGGACGAGGTGGAACATGTTTCCCACCGGGTGTACTCCACTGGCTTCTATTTCGGAGAGCCGGGGCAGTATGTGGAAAGCTCCCGGTACATCCGGCAATGGCAGATCTGCGCCAAAATTGTATCCTGCAACGATTCCGGCTTGGCGGTTTGCATCCTGAACAACAAGTTCCGGGCAGGCGACGCTCTGGAGGTAATAGGACCAGATCTGCGGCCTTTCCCCATCACCGCAGGCCCTATGTGGGACGAGAATGGCAATCCTCTGGACGAGCCCAAAAAGCCCCAGATGCGCTTCACCCTTCAGCTTCCCAAGCCCGTCCCCCCGGATTCCCTGATCCGCAGGCAGGTGGATCTATCCGCAAAATAAGCATACGGCGTATCGGCAAAAACCGATACGCCGTATTTTTTATGATTTCAAATCTTCCGTGCACGCAAGCACCAGCTTTAGCGCCGACTGTATGGTTTGCTGCCGCACCTGTTCCCGGTCGCCGGAAAACAGGCAGCGCAGAACCTTCGATTCCTGTGATGTTTCACAGGCGATGAAAACCGTTCCCACCGGGTTGCCGAATTCATCTCCATCCGGCCCCGCCAGGCCCGTCACCGCAACAGACACATCCGCTTCCAGCCGCTTCCGGACGCCGGCAGCCATAGCCCGGGCAGTGGGTTCTGACACCGCCCCCTTCGTCTCCAGAATTTCTTCCGGCACATCCAGCAAGTTGGCCTTGACCCAGTTGGTATAGCTGATGATCCCTCCCTTGTAAACAGCAGAGCTGCCGGGGATGGCGGTCAGCGCCGCCCCGATTCCCCCGCCGGTCAGGCTTTCCGCCGTCACCAGGGTTTTCCCTTTCAGCCGGGACAGGACCTCACAGCACAGTCTCGTCATCATGATAGCTCACCTTGATCTTTTCCACACTGCTCAGGGCGTGGTCGATCAGCGCCTGACGGTCCAATGCCTGCTCCGCATGCAGCACCTGTCCCAGAGTGGGTTTGGTTTTGGGGTGCTTGGGAGTAAAGACGGTGCAGCAATCCTCATAGGGCAAAATGGAAGTCTCCAAAGTACCGATCTTCCGGGCAATGGTGACAATTTCCTCTTTGTCCATGCCAACCAGCGGCATGAAAATGGGCAAATCCACTACCGCCCCAGTAACCGCCATGGCCTCCATAGTCTGGGAAGCCACCTGCCCCAGATTTTCACCGGTAATCAGTGCGCCGCAGCCGTCCCGCTGGGCCAGTTTCTGGGAAATCTCCATCATAAACCGGCGCATGATCAGTGTGAAATATTCCTCCGGGCAGTTGTCCCGGATGGCCTCCTGAATTTCCGTGAAGGAAACCACATTTACCGTCATCCGGCCGGAATAACGGGTGACCAGTCGTGCCAGTTCCACCACCTTGTCCTTGGCCAGCTGGGAGGTATAAGGATAGGAGAAGAAGTGCACCGCCTCAATTTCCACGCCCCGCTTGGCAATCATATAGGCCGCCACCGGAGAATCGATACCGCCGGAGAGCAGAACCATGGCACGTCCGCCTACACCGGTGGGCAGGCCGCCTGCCCCCGGCTCCGCCGGGCCATGGACGTAAGCAGCAAAGTCCCGGATTTCTACAAACACCGTATATTCCGGGTGATGGACATCCACCCGGCAGTTGGGGTGGGCATCCGCCAGCCGTCCACCGATTTCCTGGGAAATCTGGATGGAAGTCATGGGGAAAGATTTGTCTGAGCGCTTGGATTCCACTTTGAACGACTCCGCGCAGTCCAAGTCCTCACCCAGATAATTCTCCACCGCTTCAAATACCGCATCCATATCCTTGTCACAGGGACGGCAGCGGCACAGGCTGACCACGCCGAAAATGGAGCGGCACGCTTCCCAGGCACCGTCCACATCCGCCTGCTCGTCCAGCGGTTCCACATAAACGGTGGACTGCATGATGTATACATCAAAATTTCCATAGCGCTTCATCCGGCGGCGCACATTCTGACGCAGCCTGCTCTCAAACTGCCGTTTGTTGGCGCCCTTCAGCACAATTTCTCCCAATTTCAGCAAAAAGATTTCCTTCATATTTTCTCCTTAGTCAAACTTTCAAACTTCTCATCGATTCCCCAGATTCACCGCCCGGTACTGGATGGCTTCGGCAATATGCTGTGGCTGGATGTCTTTGCTTCCCTCCAGATCCGCAATGGTTCTTGCAACCTTCAGAATCCGGTCATAACTCCGGGCCGTCAGACCCATGGTGTCAAACGCCTGCTTCATCAGCTGGGCACAGGTTTCGTCGAGTACGCAGTACCGGCGCATTTCCTCCGGGCCCATCCGGGCGTTGCACATTCCCCCGCTGCCAAAACGCTGATTCTGTATTTTTCTGGCGGCGTCCACCCTTTCCTTGATGTCGGCGGAAGGCTCCGCCTCTGCCCGGGATCTCAGATCCTCAAAATGCACCGCAGGGACCTCCACCACAATGTCGATTCGATCCAGCATGGGCCCGGAAATCCGGCTTCGATATGCCTGAACTGCCTGCTCAGAACAGCGGCACCGGCCCGACGGGTCCCCATACCAGCCGCACTTGCAGGGATTCATCGCGCACACCAGCATACATTCAGCGGGATAGGTCACCGCTCCGGACACCCGGGAAATGGTCACCTGACCATCTTCCAAGGGCTGGCGCATCAAATCCAGGGTATCCTTCCGGAATTCCGGGAGTTCGTCCAGAAACAGCACACCTTTATGAGCCAGCGAGATTTCTCCTGGCTTGGGATTGGTTCCTCCCCCTGCCAGCCCTGCGTTGGAAATGGTATGATGGGGGCTGCGGAAGGGACGCTGCGTCATCAGGGGGTGCTTGGCATCCAACAGCCCCATAACCGAATAGATCTGGCTGACTTCCAGGGATTCTTCCCAGGTCATATCCGGCAATATGGACGGAAGGCGCTTGCTGAGCATGCTCTTTCCGGAGCCGGGAGGCCCGATCAAAAGCACATTGTGGCTGCCTGCTGCCGCAACTTCCAACGCCCGCTTTACATTTTCCTGACCAAGCACATCCTTGAAGTCCAGATGGGAACCTGTGCTTTTTTCCGGCACCCAAAGAGGCTGCTCCGAAAGAACAGTTTCTCCGTTCAATCCTGCCGCCAATTCCGCTACACTGGCTACCGGAATGACTGCCGGTCCCCGGGCCAGTGTAGCCTCTGCCGCATTTTCGGCGGGTACAAACAGGGTCTCAATCCCCTCCCGCTTGGCAGCCAGGGCCATGGGGAGCACACCGGAGATGGGGCGAATCTTTCCATCCAGGCTGACCTCCCCCAGAAACGCGCTGGTGGACTTGGGGCGGCGCACACTGCCGCTGGCCGCCAAAATGCTCAGCAGAATCGGCAGATCGTAGTGACTCCCCGACTTCTTCACGCCGGCAGGAGCCAGATTCACCGTGATCCGGCTCACCGGAAAGGTAAGGCCGCTGCTCTTGGCCGCCGCCCGCACCCGATCCCGTGCCTCTTTCACCGCCGCATCCGGAAGTCCAACAATATCAAACCCCGGCAGGCCATTGGATATATAGCACTCCGCCGTTACCAGGCTTCCCCGGATTCCGGAAATGCCCAGGGTTTTTACACTGCAAATCATAGGCTTTTCTCCTTATAATGGTACACTATACTATACTGTCCTTTCAGAATGGTGTCAATGAGGAAAAGCATTTTTTCCTTGTATTCCATTTTCTGGAACAGCCACATTTCTCCCCAGGAACTCTTCCCTTTCTCCAGGAAAAAAACCGGTTTTTTTTACATGTGTGTCGTTTAGTGCCTTTACAAAATGGCTGAAAAGTGATATGATGTATCCGACAAAAATTGAATACTTTAGGAGGTATTTCGTTTTGGCAAGAAAATTTAAAACCATGGACGGCAATACTGCTGCCGCCCACGTCAGCTACGCGTTCACCGAGGTAGCCGGCATTTACCCCATCACTCCGTCCAGCCCCATGGCTGACAACGTGGACCAGTGGTCCGCTGCTGGCCGTAAAAACATCTTCGGCAATACCGTCAAGGTTGTGGAAATGCAGTCCGAGGCTGGTGCCGCTGGTACCGTTCATGGCTCCCTGGCCGCCGGTGCCCTGACCACCACTTACACCGCATCTCAGGGTCTGCTGCTGATGATCCCCAATATGTACAAGATCGCCGGCGAACTGCTGCCCTGCGTTTTCCATGTTTCCGCTCGTACCGTTGCTGCTCAGGCTCTGAACATCTTCGGTGACCACTCCGACGTTTACGCCTGCCGTCAGACCGGCTTCGCCATGCTGTGCGAGACCAACGTGCAGGAAGTCATGGATCTGGGCGCTGTTGCCCACCTGGCTGCCATCGAAGGCCGCGTTCCCTTCATCAACTTCTTTGACGGTTTCCGTACCTCCCACGAGATCCAGAAGATCGCCATCTGGGACTACGAGGACCTGAAGGAAATGACCAACATGGAGGCTGTGGCTGCCTTCCGTCAGCACTCCCTGAACCCCGAGCGTCCCTCCATGCGTGGTTCTCACGAGAACGACGACATCTTCTTCCAGCATCGTGAGGCCTGCAACAAGTACTATCAGGCTCTGCCCGCTGTGGTGGAGAAGTACATGGCCAAGGTCAACGAAAAGCTGGGCACCAACTATCAGCTGTTCAACTACTACGGTGCTCCCGATGCTGATCGGATCATTGTCGCAATGGGCTCCATCAACGACGTGGCCGAGGAGGTCATCGACTACCTGAACGCCCATGGCGAGAAGGTCGGCCTGGTCAAGGTTCGTCTGTTCCGTCCCTTCTGCGCTGACAAGCTGCTGGCTGCGATCCCCGCTACCGCCAAGAAGATTGCAGTTCTGGATCGTACCAAGGAGCCCGGCTCTCAGGGCGAGCCTCTGTACCAGGATGTGGTCATGGCTCTGGCCAAGGCCGGCCGCAACGATGTGACTGTCATCGGTGGTCGTTACGGTCTGGGTTCCAAGGACACCCATCCCGCTTCCGTCTTCGCCGTGTACGAGGAGCTGACCAAGGATGCTCCCAAGCATGAGTTCACCATCGGCATCGTGGACGATGTGACCAACCTGTCCCTGGAAGAAAAGGTCTCCCCCAACACCGCTGCGGAAGGCACCATCGAGTGCAAGTTCTGGGGTCTGGGCGGCGAC
>DVKV01000021.1 GCA_018715835.1 Candidatus Faecousia intestinavium
ATTTGATCATACTTTTTTCTTATGGGACATATAAGTTGTAGCAAGAATGGTTTGGAGGGATTGCGATGAAGGGGATTCGGAGATTGCTGGCTCTGGGACTTTTTCTGGCGGTGCTTACGCCGGTTCAGGCGGCGGGGGCGGAGCTTTCTGTGGCGGGTAAAAGCGCCGTGCTGATGGACGTGGCCACCGGCACAGTGCTGTATGAATCCAATGCCAACGAGCCGCTGGCCCCGGCCAGTGTGACGAAAATCATGACCATGCTGCTGATTATGGAAGCGGTGGACAGCGGGAGCATCTCCATGACCGACCAGGTTACTGCCTCCGAGACGGCGGCGGCAAAGGGCGGCAGCCAGATCTATCTGAAAGCGGGGGAGACCATGTCCGTGTCGGATATGCTCAAATCCATTGCCGTGTCCTCCGCCAACGATTGCGCCTGCGCCATGGCGGAGCACATCGCCGGGTCGGAGGAGGCCTTCGTCGCCCGGATGAACCAGCGTGCTCAGGAACTGGGGATGAAAAATACCCATTTTGTCAACTGCACCGGCCTGGACGACAGCCCGGAGGCGGCCAGCCACAAAACCACTGCCTATGACATTGCCCTGATGTCCCGGGAATTGCTGAAAAATCACCCCAAAATCAAAGAATTTACCACCATCTGGATGGATACAGTGCGAAACGGAACCTTTGGCCTGTCCAACACCAATAAGCTGATCCGCTTCTACCAGGGAGCGACGGGGCTGAAAACCGGCTACACCAGCTCCGCCGGATACTGCCTGTCCGCCACCGCCCAGCGGGACGGGATGGAGCTGATTGCCGTGGTCATGGGGGCGGACACCTCCCAGAACCGGAACGCCGCCTGCAAGCAGCTGCTGGACTACGGCTTTGCCAACTTTGCTCTGATCCAGCCGGAGCTGACGGAGACCGGGGATGTGCCGGTGCGGCTGGGTACCCAGGATGGGGTGCCGGTCCAGATGGGAGATTTCTCTGGGCTTCTGATCGACAAGAGCCAGAAGTCTTCCGTTACCACCCAGGTCACCCTGGAGGAAGTGGCAACCGCCCCGGTGAGCCAGGGGCAGCGGCTGGGAACGCTGAAGGTCCTTTCCGGGGACCAGCTGCTCCGGGAGGTCCCCCTGGTGGCGGCCCAGAGTGTGCCGCGGATGACCTGGGGCGCCATGTTTGTAAAGGTACTGAAACAGGTGGCCATGGCAAAAGTGTGAAAAACGGCCCTGGGGATGGAACAGCACCATTCCCAGGGCCAGTTTTGTGGGAAATATTGGGTTCATAAATTATTTACGGTTTCTTGCATTTTTCCTCTTGCTTTTTTCCACAGATTGGAGTATGATGTATTAGCACTCAGAGATAAAGAGTGCTAAACCCGTAGATGTGTGCGGCGAGAGCCGCGGTCTAAATACATTATGGTATGGAGGAATCACAAATGAAACTGAAGCCTATGGCAGACAATGTGTTGCTCAAAGCCACCGAAGCCCAGGAGACCACCGCATCCGGCATCGTCCTGGCCACCACCAACAAGGAAAAGCCCGCAATTTATGAGGTTGTTTCCGTTGGCCCCGGCACCAAGGACGTGACCATGTCCGTCAGCGTGGGAGATCGGGTTGTGGTCGGCAAGTTTGTCGGCACCGATATTACCCTGGACAAGAAGGATTACAAGTTTGTCAAGCAGGATGACATCCTGGCTGTGGTTACCGACTAAGGAGGAAGATTCAAATGGCAAAGATGATTGTTTACGGCGAAGACGCCCGCAAGAAGCTGCAGTCCGGCATTGACCAGCTGGCCAATACCGTTAAGGTTACCCTGGGGCCCAAGGGCCGCAACGTGGTTCTGGGCAAGAAGTACGGTGCTCCCCTGATCACCAACGACGGTGTGACCATCGCCAAGGAAGTGGAGCTGGAGGATGCCTTTGAGAACATGGGCGCTCAGCTGATCCGGGAAGTTGCCACCAAGACCAACGACGTTGCCGGTGACGGCACCACCACCGCTACCGTGCTGGCCCAGGCCATCACCCGGGAAGGTCTGAAGAACCTGTCCGCCGGTGCCAACCCCATGGTCATGCGCAAGGGCATTGACAAGGCTGTTGCCGCTGCTGTGAGCGCCATCAAGGCCAACTCCGTTCCCGTGTCCGACTCCGCTGCCATCGCCCGGGTTGGCGCTGTGTCCTCCGGCGATGAGTCCATCGGCAAGCTGATTGCCGAGGCTATGCAGAAGGTGGGCACCGAAGGCGTCATCACCATCGAGGAGAGCAAGACCGCCGAGACCGGCCTGGAAGTGGTAGAAGGCATGCAATTCGACCGGGGCTATATCTCCCCCTACATGGTCACCGATACCGACAAGATGGAAGCCGTCCTGGACGATGCTTACATCCTGATCACCGATAAGAAGATTTCCTCCATCCAGGAGATCCTGCCCATTCTGGAGCCCATTGTCAAGGCTGGCCGCAAGCTGATGATCATTGCCGAGGACGTGGAAGGCGACGCTCTGGCTACCCTGCTGCTGAACCGTCTGCAGGGCCGGTTCAACATCGTCTGCGTCAAGGCTCCCGGCTTCGGCGACCGCCGCAAGGAGATGCTGCAGGATATCGCCATCCTGACCGGCGGTACTGTGATCTCCAGCCAGTTGAATATGGAGCTGTCTGAAACGCAGATGACCGATCTGGGCCACTGCCGTCAGATCGTGGTGACCAAGGACACCACCACCATTGTGGACGGCGACGGCGAGGCTGAGGCCATCAAGGCACGTGCCCAGATGATCCGTGCCTCCATTGCTACCACCACCTCCGATTACGACCGTGAGAAGCTCCAGGAGCGTCTGGCCAAGCTGTCCGGCGGTGTTGCCGTCATCAAGGTCGGCGCCCAGACCGAAGTGGCCATGAAGGAGCAGAAGCTGCGTGTTGAGGATGCGCTGAACGCTGCCCGGGCCGCTGTGGAAGAGGGCATCGTGGCCGGCGGCGGTACCGCTCAGGTCAATGCCATCCCCGCTGTGGAAGAGCTGATTTCCACCCTGCACGGTGACGAGAAGACCGGTGCCAAGATCATCGCTGCTGCGCTGCAGGCGCCCATCCGCCAGATCGCCGAGAATGCCGGTGTGGATGGCTCTGTGGTGTACGAGAAGATCCGCAACTCCGGTAAGGTTGGCTTCGGCTACAACGCCTACACCGAGGAGTATGTGGACATGATCCCCGCTGGCATCGTGGATCCCACCAAGGTGACCCGTTCCAGCCTGGAGAACGCTGCATCCATTGCCGGCTGCGTGCTGACCACCGAGTCCCTGGTTGTGGACAAGCCCGATCCCCAGGCCGACGCTGCCATGGCAGCTGCCGCAGCTCAGGGCGGCGGAATGTACTAAGCCATTCCGGAAATGAAATCAATCCCGGCAGTCCTTTTGGACTGCCGGGATTTTTCTGTGTCGGCGGCGATCACCTTACCGGGGAAACCCAGGGAAGGGAGCAGCACAAAACCCGGGCAAGCATTGCTTGCCCGGGTTGCTTGTGTATCAGGGAGTTTCTTCCCAGGCGGCGTAGAGCGTCATGCTCTGGCTGACCTGGTTGGTATCCATGTCCCACTGGTAGCGGAAATTTTCATCGCTGTACCATCCGGCGAAGGTGTAGCCTTCCCGGGTGGGAGGATCAGGTTCCTCCACCAGATCGCCGTACATCAGCTCCTGGGAGGGAACATCTGTTCCGCCCCGGGAATCGAAGGTCACAGTGTAGCCGTTGTTGGCAATCCCGTACAGGATCAGCACCACGAGGACGATAATGCCGCCGATGATGATCTTGTCCAGCGTTTTTACGGAGATCTTCACATTCCGGTACAATCCCCGCATGGGGGGAGGTGATTTCTGATCGGGGTTTTCCTTGGGGGTCAGTTCTTCCATTACTTGCGGACCAGGTACTTTCTCATGTCGATGGAGCAGGCCACCAGGATGATCACACCCTTGACGATGTACAGCAGGTTCTGGTCAACGGACAGGTAGTTCAGACCCACGAAGATCAGCTGGAGCAGCAGAACACCGATGATGGCGCCGCTGACCTTGCCGATGCCGCCGACGAAGGAGATACCGCCGATGACGCAGGCTGCGATGGCGTCGGACTCATAGTTCAGACCGGTGTTGGCGTTGACGGAAGCGATACGGGCGGCATCCATGAAACCGGTGAGGCCGTAGAGCATACCGGCCAGCATGAAGACCATGATGATGGTCTTGAGCACATTGACACCGGAGACGTTGGCGGCGTCCTCATTGGAGCCTACCGCGTACATATTCTTGCCGAAGGTGGTCTTGTTCCAGATCACCCAGACAACAACGGCAATGATGGCAGAGTAGAGCACGTACCGGGGAACAGCGGTGTTGCCCACAGTGAACAGCTTGCCGGTGACAAAGTTCCGGTAGGCCTCGCTCATGCCGGACAGGGTCTGGCCGGAGTTGGTGCCCAGCTGCATATAGATCAGGATGATACCGTAGACAATCAGCTGGGTGGACAGGGTGACGATGAAGGGGTGCAGCTTGAACTTGGCCATGAAGAAGCCGTTGACAAAGCCCACGCAGGCGCCCACAACCAGAACCGCCAGAATGGCAACGGGAATGGGCATAACCGGCAGACCGGGGAACAGCTTATTGGTGGTCAGCTGCAGTCCGGCGGCAATACAGGCGGACAGACCCACCACACGGCCGGCGGAAATATCGGTACCGGCCAGGATGATACAGCCGCCGACGCCCAGAGCGATGGGCAGCTTGGCCGCCGTCAGGTTGATGATGTTGACGATGGAGGGGATGGACAGGAAGGTGGGTTCCGCAATCCAGATGCCCACAACGGCAATGGCGATGATGATGAACATGGCGTTGTTCATGAGCATGTCGCCGATGGCACGGTTCCGGTCCTTAGGGGACATGGCCTTCAGGGCCTCCAGCTTGGAAGGCTTCTTATCTTTCAATTTCGTCACGGTTTCTTCCTCCTTAAGCGTACTTTGCAGCCAGGGTCATAATTTCTTCCTGAGAAGTATTCTTGGCGTCCACCTCGCCGGCCAGACGGCCGCCGGACATAACCAGAATCCGGTCGCACACGCCCAGCAGCTCCGGCATTTCGGAGGAAACCATGATAACGGTCTTGCCTTCCTTCGCCAGGTTCAGGATCAGCTGATAAATTTCGTACTTGGCGCCCACGTCAATGCCGCGGGTGGGCTCGTCCAGCAGCAGCACAGTGGGATTGGTCTTCAGCCAGCGGCCCAGGATGACCTTCTGCTGGTTGCCGCCGGAGAGGGAACGGATCTGGGTGTACTGACTGGGGGTCTTGATGTGCATGGCGTCGATGCTCCATTCGGTGGCATCGGACATTTTCTTGTCGCTGAGCAGCAGACCCTGGAGGTAGCTCTTCAGACTGGAAATAACCGTATTCTCCCGGATATTCAGAATTCCGAAGATACCGTTGGCCCGTCGCTCTTCCGTCAGCAGGGCAAAGCCGTTTTTAATGGACTCGGTGGCGCTGCGGTTCAATACCTGCTTGCCGCCCAGGAAGATTTTGCCGCTCTTGCGGGTGGCAACGCCGAAGATGTTCTCCAGCAGTTCCGTTCGTCCGGAGGCGTCCAGACCGGCGATGCCCAGAATCTCGCCCTTTCGGGCGGTAAAGGACACATCCCGCAGGTGGGAATACATACCCGACAGGCCCTCTACCCGGAGCAGCTCCTCGCCCACCACATTGTCCTTGTGAGGATACCGGTTGGTAAGTTCCCGGCCGACCATCAGACGGATAATCTCATCCATGGTCAGCTCCTTGGCGGACTTGGTGGCGATCCACTGACCGTCACGCATGATGGTGATGTCGTCGGAAATCCGCAGAATTTCCTCCATCTTATGGGAGATGTAGATAATGCCGCAGCCCCGGCTTCGAAGCATATTGATGATCT
Source organism: Candidatus Faecousia intestinavium (assembly GCA_018715835.1). Taxonomy (GTDB): domain Bacteria; phylum Bacillota; class Clostridia; order Oscillospirales; family Oscillospiraceae; genus Faecousia; species Faecousia intestinavium. Next base: position 5,913 of record DVKV01000021.1, read on the forward strand.
TGAACAGATGCTCAACCTCGTTCTCCGTCAGAGAGGAGGTGGGCTCGTCAAAGACAATAATTTTAGAGTTATAAGAAACTGCTTTTGCAATTTCTACCATCTGGCGCTGGGAAACGGGCATGGTGCTCATGATGGTCTTCGGATTGACCTGAATGCCCAGCTCGTCAAACACCGCCATGGTGGCGTCGTACATTTTCTTCTCACTGGTGAAGGGCAGGCCCTTTGCCACCATGGGGAAGCGGCCCAGCCACATGTTGTCCATAACATTGCGCTTGAGGGCCTGGTTCAGCTCCTGGTGCACCATGGCAACGCCATTTTCCAGGGCTTCCTTGGAGTTCTTGAAATTGACTTCCTCACCGTTGAGGAAGATCTTGCCTGCGTCCTTCTTATAGACGCCGAACAAGCATTTCATCAGTGTAGACTTACCCGCGCCGTTTTCACCCATCAGGGCGTGAACCGTACCGGCCCGGACCGTGAGATTGACACCATCCAACGCCTTGACACCGGGGAACTCTTTTACAATTCCTTCCATGCGCAGCAGGACAGGTTCCTGATTCTTTTCCAAATTCTTCGCCTCCTGTTGTGGAATACCCATTATTTCTTCGCAGGATAGGAGCAAGCCCACGATTTCTCGTGGGCATGATCGCATCCTGCAAAGGCTGGTAAGATTACCAAGGCAGCCGCGCCGAAACGCGGCTGCCTGAAGGGTAAGGATTATTCGCCGGTGTAAGCAGAGTAGGGGATGTTCACACGCCAGGTGCCGACCACATTGGCCTCATCGATGGAGGTGAACTTGTCAGCGCCGGTGGCCAGGTTCTGGGAGATGACCACAACAGCGTTGGCCATGCCCTCGGCATCCTGCTTGATGGTGCCGGTCATGGAGCCGTCAGCAATCTTTTCCTTGGCAGCGTCGGTGGCGTCAACACCAAAGACGGGGATGTACTTGCCGCCTTCCTTGTTGTAGCCGGCGTTCTGCAGGGCGGAGATAGCGCCCAGAGCCATGTCGTCGTTGTTGGCAATGACCAGCTCGACCATGTTGCCGCTATCCTCGGAGTACTTGGACAGCAGGGTCTGCATCAGATCCTGGCCCTGCTGAGCGGACCAGGCACCGTTGGCATCCAGCAGGTACTTGGAGGTGTTGGCTTCGTCGTAGAAGACCAGAGCGGGCTTGCCGGCAGCGGTCAGGACAGCGTCGGCGTCCTCAACACCGTACTGGGTACGGGCGTCAGCTTCCATGTTGCCTTCCTGGCCCTTGAACATGACGTAGGAGATCTGGCCGTCGCCGTTCAGATCCAGAGTCTCATAGTTCTCCAGAACGTAGTTGCCGATCATTTCGCCCTGCATGTGGCCGGCCTGGGTGTAATCGGTGCCCACGTAAGCGGCCTGGTCATAAGCGGAGACGATTTCCTCGGAGACGGAACGGTTGAAGAACACCAGAGGAATGTTGGCAGCCTGAGCCATGTCCACGATGGCCTGGGTGGCGTCGTCGGAGCTGGCGTCCACGATGTTCACCACCAGAACGGCAGCGCCCTTGGTGATGGCGGTCTGAATCTGCTCGGTCTGGGTGGTCTGGCTGTTGTTGGCGTCGTAGTCCTGGTACTTGATGCCGGCAGCATCCCAAGCGGCGTTCATAGCGGCACGGACGCTGGACAGGTAGGTATCGCCAAAGGTGTACCAGAAGATAGCGACTTCACCGTCAACGCCGGCAGCCTCGGCAGCGGCAGCGGTGGTTTCCGCAACGGCATCGCCTTCAGCGGCGGCAGCTGCGGTGGTTTCAGTGGTTTCGGTGCCGCCGCAGGCAGCCAGGCTGAACGCCATGACCAGTGCGAGCACCAGTGCGAGAATCTTCTTCATTTGAAATTTCCTCCTTGTTTTTTTTGGAAGTTATCCTTCCAAAATCATAGATACTATATCAATTATAACTCTTAATGTAAAGCTTTTTTGTTAGAATTGTATA
>DVKV01000022.1 GCA_018715835.1 Candidatus Faecousia intestinavium
TTGATCAGGGAGCATTCCAGAACCAGGGCTTCAAATTCGCTGGCTGCCACAATGACATCGAAGTGGTGAATTTTACTGACCATGGTCCGCGTCTTCGGGGTGTGGGAGGCGGTATCCTGAAAATACTGGCTGACTCTGTTTTTCAGTTTTTTTGCTTTGCCGACATAGATCACCTGGTCCGTTTGATCCCGCATAATATACACTCCGGGTGCATAGGGAAGGGACAGGGCTTTATCCTTCAATTCATCAAATGTCATGGCAGAATCATCCTTAAAAAATACCGTCTCAATGCCAGGTTTTGAGCATTGAGACGGTTACGTACAACCATTCTTAGTAGACGTCCCGCTGAAGCAGCGTCTCCAGCGCATTGACCGCAGCTTCCGCATCCGAACCGGAAGCACTCAGAGTCACGGTCGTCCCGGTAATAATCCCCAAAGACATGATACCCAGCAAGCTTTTTGCGTTCATTTTGCGGCTTCCGGACTCAACCCAAATGCTGCTTTCAAACTCATTTGCTTTCTGCACAAAATAGGTTGCCTGCTTGTTATGCAGTCCGGATTCGCAACGTACAACGACTTCCTTCTTGAACATAAAACACACACTCCTTTTCGCCGTATCTTCCACTGTACGACGGGTCTGGATATATCATAGCATTTTTACCGAAAAAGTCAACTGATTTTAGACCCTTTCCACAATCCAGACAACACTCCGATCACAGGATATGAGGTTCAGACAAACTCCGCAATGGTTACACCGTCTTCTCCCTCTCCGAATACACCCAACCGGTATTTTTTAATAAATTTGTTCCGTTTCAGAGCCTGATGGACTGCAGCGCGGAGAGTACCGGTTCCCTTGCCGTGAATGATCCGGACCTGCGTCAGATTACTGCGCATGGCCTCATCCAGGTAACGCTCCAGAACGCAGATTGCCTCCACAGAATCCATTCCCCGCAGATCCACTTCCGTGGGCATGGCGGAAAGCTTCATTTCCCTGCCGGAATGTTTGGGACGTCCCCCCTTTTCCCGATAAGGATTTTCGTTTTCCAAAAGATACACTTCATCCGGTTTTGCATTCATTTTCAGAATGCCGGCCTGGAGCTGGTAGGAGCCATCTTTGTTGATGCCGATGACGCTTGCCTTGGTTCCCAGCTTCAGAAGTTCTACGGTATCCCCGACCAGGATCCCGCGGGCTGGCTTTGGCCGTTCCTTCTGAGGCTGTCCCGCCCGGAGCTTCTCTTCTGCTTCGTTCAGATTTCTTCGTAGCTCCGCCTGCCGCTGGTTGATACCAGTGGTATCAGCCTGATCCGTCAGCTGCTTGCGCAAAGCCTTCAGTTCTTCCGAAGCAAGGTTCGCTGCAGCCCGTGCCTCGTCAATGATATACTGGGCTTCCTTTCGGGCAGACTCCATGGCCTTTTCCCTCTCTTTCCGGACCTGTTCGCTGTAGGCTTCGCTTTGCTGTTTGATTTTTTCGGTCTCCTGCTTCAGACGTTCCGCTTCCTGGCGGGCAGACTCCATCTGCTGCCTCTGCTGTTCCAGCTGGGACAGGACATCTTCAAAGTCTTTGTCGCTTTTATCAACCAGGTCGTCCGCTTCTTTCAGAATTTCCTCCGGCAGACCCAGTTTCCGGGAAATAGCAAAGGCGTTGGACTTTCCCGGAATACCGATCAGAAGACGATAGGTGGGGTGCAGGGTGTCTACGTCAAACTCGCAGGAAGCGTTGATGACACCCTTTGTCCGCATGGCGTAGAGTTTTAGTTCGGCATAGTGGGTGGTTGCCACCACTCGGCTGCCCATCTTCCGGCAGAATTCGATGATGGCTGTAGCCAACGCTGCACCTTCCGCCGGGTCGGTACCGGCTCCCAACTCATCAAACAGCACCAGCGTCCGGTCATCGCACTGGTCCACCACATCCACAATGGTGCGCATATGGCTGGAGAACGTGGACAGGCTCTGGGCAATGGACTGCTCATCTCCGATATCCGCCAGAATCAGGTCGAAGGTTGACAGCGTGCTGCCGTCCCCTGCCGGAATATGCAGGCCGCACTCTGCCATCAAGGTCAGCAGGCCTATGGTTTTCAGCGTCACGGTTTTACCGCCGGTATTGGGTCCGGTGATAATCATGCTGTCAAAGTCCGATCCCAGTCGAACAGAAATGGGTACCACGGACTTAGGATCAATCAGCGGATGCCGGGCGTTCCGCAGGTCAATTTTCCCCTTGTCGTTCATAATGGGTGCCCAGGCCCGCATCCGGTAGCCCAGCTTTGCCTTGGCAAAAATCACATCCAGCTGAATGAGGATCTGGTAATCCTCTGTGATGGCCTCCCGGTACGCTGCCGCCTCGGCAGACAATTCGGCCAGAATCCGCTCAATTTCCTTCTTCTCCTTCAGTTCCAATTCCCGGAGGGCGTTATTGGCGTTGACCGCAGACATGGGCTCAACGAAATATGTAGATCCGGTTGCGGAAACATCATGCACCAGTCCGGGGACATCATTTTTGCATTCGCTCTTCACCGGCACCACATACCGTCCCTGCCGGATGGTAATAATGGGTTCCCGCAAGAATTTGGAGTACGCCGGGGAGGAAATGACTTTTTGAAGGCTTTCCCGGATTTTAGCGGACTGTACCCGCATATGCCGACGGATTTCAGCCAAAGCGGGAGATGCGTTGTCTGCAATTTCCTCTTCCGACAAGATCGCTCCGAAAATTTTATCTTCCAGATATTTGTTCGGACTCAGCCCGTTGAAAAGTGGGTCCAATACCGTCTTTTCTTCGTCCTCCGCAACATAGGACTTTACGGTTCTGGCGCAGCGGAGCACCCCCGCGATCCGCAAAAGTTCAATAGGCTGAAGACTGCCGCCCCGGTCAGCCCGCTCCAACGCAGGCGAGACATCAGTTACATCTCCAAAAACAGGGTTTCCTTTCTTGGTACATAGGTCGGAGGCTGCCGTAGTCTGCTGGAGCATCCGTTCCACGTCCTCCAGATCAGAACTGGGACGGAGCAGCCGACAGGCGGCTTTGCCTCCGGAGCTTCCGGCGCAGTCAGACAGCTGCTGCAAGACCCCGTCCAGCTCCAGTTTCATCAATGATTTTTCGTATAGTTCTGACATATTATACTCCTAAAGAC
>DVKV01000005.1 GCA_018715835.1 Candidatus Faecousia intestinavium
AATCTCTCCGATGGCCTGGTGCATTCTGTCAAAAGTCTCAACTCCTTTCGGCAAAATGTAAATTCGTCTGCACCGGCGGTCCTGCGGGTCTGTACGGGACTCCAGGAATCCCTTCTGCTCCAGCCGGGACAATAGACCGGACACCGTGGGATGACTCAGGTGAAAGGCCTGCTCGATATCCCGGGGACAAGGCGGCTCCTGGGCATGAATCACAAAGGCAACCACCCTTCCCTGGGCGGCCGTCAGCTCCATGCTTTCCACCGCGTTGGTCAGGGCCTGGTCAATGCTGCAGTGCAGCAGCCTTGCAAGATGCCCATAATGAATCTGCATACATCTCCCCCCTTAAAACGTAGCACGCTACGCTTTATTCTAGCATGGTAATTTTACAAATGCAAGAGGATCAAAGAAATTTAACAATTTACCAATTTTAACCAGTTTTACGTCGGCCGGTATGAGGGAATCTTGTCAGCATATACTAGAATCGAGGTGAAACGCTGTGAAAGACGAGGAAAAAAAGCCCATTCCCTGGGAGGCCACTGATCCCAAACCTCCGGTCATTCAGTCCGGTCCCGTATCCAGCCGGGTTCGGAATCAGTCCTGACCCAGAGAAAACGCTCCGAAAATCAGCAAAAATAAGCAGGGCCGAAAACGGTCCTGCTTATTTTGAAACCCTTTTGGGAATTAGCCGTTGGCGCGCATCTGAGCGAAGCACTCGCTGCAGTACACGGGCCGATCGGACTTCGGCTGGAAAGGAACCTTTGCTTCGCCGCCGCAGCGAGCGCAGGTAGCGGTAAAGAACTCACGGGGGCCACGAGTGGCGTTCTTGCGAGCGTCACGGCAAGCCTTGCAGCGCTGGGGCTCGTTCTGGAAGCCACGCTCTGCGTAGAATTCCTGCTCACCAGCGGTGAACACAAATTCCTTGCCGCACTCTTTGCACACTAAAGTCTTATCTTCGTACATGAAAAAATACCTCTCTTCGGTTTTCTGCCCCGTGAAATTCCACCGGAAAATGTTATAACGCAGGGTCGATATGATTGGTGGCATCCAACGCCACAATTCGGATTATACACAACTCGTTTGGGTTTGTCAATCCTTTCTAAAAAAAAGGGAAAATATTTCTGCCTTCCTTGGTACATTCGCAAAAAATCGTCTCTTTGGCAGTACTCCCATTCCCCATTCCTTACAGTGCAAACTGGGTCTGACCCTCGCAGGGAATGTGCAGGTGGGCATAGGCCAAAGGGGTGACGCACCGTCCCCGGGGGGTGCGGGTCAAAAAGCCCAGCTGCATCAGGTACGGCTCATACACATCTTCCAATGTTACCGCTTCTTCCCCGATGGTGGCTGCCAGGGTCTCCAGTCCCACCGGTCCGCCGGAGTAGTTCTGGATGATGGCCGTGAGCATCCGCCGGTCGATGTTGTCCAGTCCCAGCCGGTCCACTTCCAGCCGTTTCAGGGCCAGATCCGCCGCCTCCTTGGTGATGGTCCCGTCCCCCATCACTTCGGCAAAGTCCCGCACCCGTCGCAAAAACCGGTTGGCGATCCGAGGGGTGCCCCGGCTCCGGGACGCGATCTCCATCGCCCCTTCCGGTTCAACGGGCATCCCCAGAATGGTTGCCGACCGGGTGACAATCCGGGCCAGTTCCTCCGGGGTATACAGTTCCAGTCGAAGATTCACTCCGAACCGGTCCCGCAAAGGTGCAGACAGCTGTCCTGCCCGGGTGGTAGCCCCCACCAGGGTAAACTTGGGCAGATCCAGCCGGATGGAATTGGCGCTGGGCCCCTTGCCTACAATAATATCAATGGCAAAGTCCTCCATGGCCGGGTAGAGAATTTCCTCCACCACCCGGTTCAGGCGGTGAATCTCGTCAATGAACAGAATATCCCCCGGGTTCAGGTTGGTCAGAAGCGCCGCCAGATCTCCCGGCTTTTCAATGGCCGGTCCGGAGGTGATGCGGATATTCACCCCCATCTCGTTGGCGATGACCCCGGCCAGGGTGGTTTTGCCCAGGCCCGGTGGGCCGTAGAGCAGGGTATGGTCCAGGGGTTCTCCCCGTCGGCGGGCCGCCTCAATGTAAACGGACAGGTTGCTTTTCGCCTTTTCCTGGCCGGTATAGTCCTGCAGCAGCTTGGGCCGCAGGCCAATCTCCCCGGCATCCTGGGGAGCAAAGGTAGGAGAAATGATCGGCGAAGCCTCCATCTCCTGGGAAAATTCAAGACTCATGGTGTTACCTCCAACTTGGTGCTGCGCCCCTTATCCTCTCATCACCATGGCACGCAGGGCGTAGCGCACCAGATCCTCCGTAGAGGCGTTGGGGTCGGCCCCCTTCAGGGCGGCAGAGATCTCCGCCGGAGAGTATCCCAGTTCCTGCAGCGCCGCCTGGGCCAGGGCTGCCGCCGAGCCGCCGCTTACGCTCACCGGAGCCGCTCCCGCAGACAGGTCCAGTTCCATGGCGCTGCCCCCTAGCTTGTCCTTCAGTTCCAGGATAATCCGCTGGGCAATTTTTTTGCCGATGCCCTGGGCCGCGGTGAGCATCTTTTCATCCCCGGTCAGCACCGCCAGGGTGAAGTTCTGAGGCCCGCCGGAGGACAAAATCGCCATGGCTGCCTTCGGCCCTACTCCGTTCACCGAGGTCAGCAGCTCGTAGCAGCGCTGCTCCTCCCGGCTGGAAAAGCCGAACAACTCGTAGGCGTCCTCCCGGATGGACTCCGTTACATATAATTTCGCCGTCTGATTCAGCTTCAGCTGGCCGGCGGTATAAGCGGTAATCCGGCAGCCATAGCCCACGCCGCCGCAGTCGATCACCGCCAGCCCGGGTTCCAGCACCGTCACCGTTCCATTTACATAATACAGCATTGCAATCTCCTACTGAAACAATCCAAATTCTATCCCGGTCGTTTTCCCTGAGCCGCCGCCCTGGCCAGCAGAGATGTGCTGGAACGGGCATGGCAAAGAGCAATGGCAATGGCGTCCGCCGCGTCATCCGGCTTGGGCATGGAGGGCAGCCCCAGCAGCCGCCGGGTCATATCCTGAACCTGATGCTTGGTAGCGTTGCCATAGCCCACCACTGCCTGCTTGACCTGCATGGGCTTATATTCCGCCAGAGGCAGCCCCGCCTGCTGGATGCTCAGCAGGATCACCCCCCGGCTCTGGGCCACATTGATGCCGGTGGTCACGTTCTGTCCGAAAAACAGTTCTTCAATGGCCACCGCATCGGGTTTTGCCACCTGCAAAAGCTGGGTCATATCGTTGTAAATCACTTCCAGACGCCAGGGAAACGCCATATTGGGGGGCGTGGTAATGGCGCCGCAGTTCAGCAGCCGGTAACATCCCCCCTGGGCATCAATCAGTCCGAAACCTGTAATCCCGTACCCCGGGTCAATTCCCAGAATCCGCATTCAGCCTCCGCCTCCGGCAATGGTGAGAATCTGCACTGCAACCAGAATCAGCACAATGATCAGGCCCGCCCGGGCCGCCCACACCTGCCAGGCAGGGCGTGGAACATAGCCGTTCTCTTCCGGCCGCTTCTTTTCCTGTTCTTCCATTGGTTTCACCTCTACCGGATATGATAGCACATTTGTTCCCATTTTCCTAGTGAATTTTTTCCCTGACCGGTTTTTCCGGATTCTTTTCCATCTTTTGCGAATTGTTTACTTTCTTCGCCTT
>DVKV01000023.1 GCA_018715835.1 Candidatus Faecousia intestinavium
TGCCTTCCCGGCAATCGCAAGTCCATTCTCAGAAATCAGGATACATTCTTTGCCAATCAGTTGTTCCATCAGTTTTGACATAGCGCCAGCACCATTCCTTTGCTTTTCCAGACGTTTGACCTTTGCTTCCAGCTTTTTGATCTTACCCGGAAGGGTAAGACAACCAATGGCAAGCACAAAGGCAAATACTCCAAAATATTCCATGGCTCTTCTCCTGCCATATTCTGGCGGCTGTATTCCCCAGGTGGAAGTTCCACCTGGGGATTTGCTGTTTACTTGAAATACTTTACCGCAGCCTCAAACATCCGGATGTCGTATTCACCGGGGACGTTCTTATACAGACCCTTGCCAATCCGTTCGCTGTGGCCCATCTTGCCGAAGACCCGGCCGTCAGGGGAGGTGATGCCCTCAATGGCGTACAGGGAGCCGTTGGGGTTGAAGTGAACGTCAGCCGTGGCGTTGCCGTCCAGATCCACATACTGGGTGGCAATCTGACCGTTGGCAGCCAGCTGGCGGATCAGCTCCTCCGAAGCCAGGAACTTGCCTTCGCCGTGGGAGATGGGCACGTTGTACACATCACCCACGTTGGTCAGGGCCAGCCAGGGGGACTTGTTGGAGGCCACCCGGGTGCGGACAATCCGGCTCTGGTGCCGGCTGATGTTGTTGAAGGTCAGGGTGGGGCAGGTCTCATCGGTGTCGATGATCTTGCCGTAGGGCACCAGACCCAGCTTGATCAGCGCCTGGAAACCATTGCAGATGCCGCACATCAGGCCATCCCGGTCATCCAGCAGGGCAGTGACACCCTCCTTGATGGCAGCGTTGCGGAAGAAGGCGGTAATGAACTTGCCGGAGCCGTCGGGCTCGTCGCCGCCGGAGAAACCGCCGGGGATGAACACCATCTGGGCGTCCTTCAGCTCCCGGGCAAAGCGCTCCACGCTACGGGAAATGGCATCGGCATTCCGATTCTGGATCACGATGATCTCCGGCTCAGCGCCCGCATCCCGGACAGCCTTGGCAGAGTCATATTCGCAGTTGGTGCCGGGGAAGGCAGGAATCAAGACCTTGGGCTTGGCCACCTTCACCGCTGGGGCCTTCCACTGGGAGACAGGATAGGAGAAGGTCTCCATGTTCTGCTGCCGGGTGGGGATGTTGCAGGCAAAGACCGGCTCCAGCTTGTCTTCGTAGGCTTTCAGCACCTGCTCCTGGGACAGCACGGTATCCTGATAGGAGAAGCTGCCGTCGGCGGTGACAGTGCCCAGAACGGTGCCTACCGTGCCCTCAGCCATCTCCAGGACGAAGCTGGCGTAACGGTAGCCGAACAGGGTGTCCAGGGTTACGGCATCGGAGAAGGCCAGTCCCAGCCCGTTGCCGAAGCCCATCTTCATCACGGCCTCGGCTACACCGCCCATGCCGGGGGTGTAGCAAGCCATGGCCTTTCCAGAGCGCAGCAGCTCCGTCACCAGGGCGAAATTTTTCAGCAGGGATTCGGTCACCGGCAGACCATTTTCATCCAGCTGGGTGTCCAGCAGGCAGACGGTGTGACCGGCAGTCTTGAATTCGGGGGAAATGACTTCCTGGGTCTTGCCGGTGGTCACGGCGAAGGAGACCAGGGTGGGGGGCACATCCAGGTTCTCGAAGGAGCCGGACATGGAGTCCTTGCCGCCGATGGCGCCGATGCCCAGATCCATCTGGGCCTGGAAAGCGCCCAACAAGGCGGCCAGAGGCTTGCCCCAGCGGCTGGGGTCCTTGCCCAGACGCTCAAAGTATTCCTGGAAGGTCAGGTAAGTATCTTCAAAGGAGGCGCCGGTGGCAATCAGCTTGCACACGGACTCCACCACCGCCAGATAGGCCCCATGGTAGGGGGAAGCGGAGGAGATGAAGGGATTGTAGCCGAAGGCCATGAAGGAGCAGTCGTCGGTATGCTTCTTCTCCACGCTGATTTTCTGTACCATCGCCTGGATGGGGGTCAGCTGGTTCTTGCCGCCGAAGGGCATCAGCACGGTGCCGGCGCCGATGGTGGAGTCGAACCGCTCGGACAGGCCCCGCTTGGAGCAGGTGTTCAGGTCGGAGGCCACCGCCATAAAGTTGGAGGCAAAGTCGCCGGTAACAGTCTTGGTGTAGGACTGGGGAGCGACGGGAGCGGCAGTGATGTGCTTGTCCGCACCGTTGGAGTTCAGGAATTCCCGGCTGATGTCACAGATCTTGGCTCCGTTCCAGTTCATCACCAGGCGGGCTTCTTCTGTAACGGTGGCCACAGGGACAGCGTTCAGGTTCTCCTGATCCGCCAGCTCCAGGAACCGGGACACGTCCTGAGGCTCTACCACCACGGCCATCCGCTCCTGGGACTCGGAGATGGCCAGTTCGGTGCCGTCCAGACCCTCATACTTCTTGGGCACGGCATTCAGATCGATGACCAGACCGTCGGCCAGTTCACCGATGGCCACGGACACACCGCCGGCGCCAAAGTCATTGCAGCGCTTGATGAGCCGGGAAGCTTCGGCATTCCGGAACAGACGCTGGAGCTTCCGCTCTTCCGGGGCGTTGCCCTTCTGGACTTCGGAGCCGCAGGTTTCCACGGAGTGGGCATTGTGAGCCTTGGAGGAGCCGGTGGCACCGCCGATGCCGTCACGGCCGGTGTTGCCGCCCAGCAGGATTACCACATCCCCGGGAACAGGGCGTTCCCGGCGGACATTCTCCGCAGGGGCGGCGGCAATTACCGCACCGATTTCCATGCGCTTGGCGGCGTAGCCGGGATGGTAGATTTCATCCACAATGCCGGTGGCCAGACCGATCTGGTTGCCGTAGGAGGAATAGCCCGCTGCGGCAGTGGTGACGATTTTTCGCTGAGGCAGCTTGCCGGGAATGGTCTCGGACACGGGCTTCAGGGGATCTGCCGCACCGGTAACCCGCATGGCGCCGTAGACATAGCTCCGGCCGGACAGGGGGTCCCGGATAGCGCCGCCGATGCAGGTAGCAGCGCCGCCGAAGGGCTCAATTTCCGTGGGATGGTTGTGGGTTTCGTTCTTAAAGAGAAGCAGCCAGGGTTCTTCCACGCCGTCTACCGTGACGTTCATCTTCACGGTACAGGCGTTGATTTCCTCGCTCTCATCCAGTTTGTTCAGCTTTCCCACGGAGCGCAGGTGCTTGACCGCAATGGTCGCCAGATCCATCAGACAGATGGGCTTGGCCTGACGGCCAAGGGCATTCCGGGTGGCGAGGTAGGTTTCGTAGGTCTTCTGGAGCAGAGGATCGGCAAAGGTAACATCGTCAATGATGGTGCCAAAGGTGGTGTGCCGGCAATGATCGGACCAGTAGGTATCAATCATCCGGATTTCCGTGATGGTGGGGTCCCGGTGCTCGCTGACAAAATAGGACTGGCAGAAGGTGATATCATCCAGGTCCATGGCCAGGCCGTAGTGGTTGATAAAATCCTCCAGCCCCTGTTTGTCCAGCTGGGTGAAGCCCTCCAGGGTGGCAACTTGGGTGGGAATCTCATAGGGAATGGCCAGGGTTTCAGGGATCTCCAGGGAAGCTTCCCGGCACTCCACGGGGTTAATCACATACTTCTTGAACTCCGCCAGCTCTTCCTGGGTCAGATTGCCGTACAGGGCATAGACCTTGGCGGTGCGGATCAGGGGACGTTCGCCCTGGGAGATGATCTGGATGCACTGGGCGGCGGAATCGGCCCGCTGGTCAAATTGACCGGGCAGGGACTCCACGGCGAACACCGTGGCACCGGGCAGCTCCACGGAAGCGGAGGCGGTGTCCAGCTGGGGCTCGGAGAATACGGCCTTCACGGCGTAATCAAACAGCTCCTTGGTGATGTTTTCCGCGTCGTACCGGTTGAACAGCCGCAGATTTTCCAGGCTGGCAATGCCCAGCAGGTTCCGGGCTTCGCTGAGCAGACCCTGGGCCTCGTTGTCCAAACCGGCCTTCTTTTCCACAAATACACGATAAACCATGGGGTTTCCTCCTAGTTTTCTCTCTAAAATTACTTCAGGGCCTGCAGGGCACGCTGGCCGATATCGCTTCTGCGGTAGGCATTTTCAAAATGCACCCCATCGCTGATCCGGTAGGCTTCCCGGATGGCTTCTTCCAGGGAGTCTGCCACAGCGGTGGTGCCGGTGACCCGGCCGCCGGAGGTGACCAGGGTGTCCCCATCCAGCTTGGCACCTGCCACATAGGTGTGGGCGGCAGCTTCCTCTGTCATGGTCAGGGGGAAGCCCTTCTGGTAGTGCTCCGGGTAGCCTTTGGAGGCCAGAATCACGCAGCAGGCGTGCTTGTCAGCGAATTTCACTTCCGTCTCCGCCAGGGTGCCGTTGGTGCAGGCGCGCATAATGGTCAGCAGATCGCTTTCCAGCAGGGGCAGCACTACCTGAGTCTCCGGGTCGCCGAAGCGGCAGTTGTATTCAATGACCTTGGGACCCTTGGGGGTGAGCATCAGGCCGAAGTACAGGCAGCCCCGGAAGGTGCGGCCCTCAGCGTTCATGGCGGCGATGGTGGGCAGGAAGATTTCTTTCATGCACCGGTCGGCGATTTCGGGGGTGTAGTACGGGTTGGGGGCCACGGTGCCCATGCCGCCGGTGTTCAGACCGGTGTCGTTGTCTCCCGCCCGCTTGTGGTCCATGGAGGAGACCATGGGCTTGACCACCTTGCCGTCGGTGAAGGACAGCACGGACACTTCCGGGCCGGTGAGGAACTCCTCAATGACCACCCGGCTGCCGGAGGCACCAAACTTTCCGCCTTCCATCATCTCCCGGACGGCGGTTTTGGCCTCTTCCCGGGTCTGGGCGATGATGACACCCTTGCCCAGGGCCAGACCGTCAGCTTTCACCACCGTGGGCACCGGGGCGGTGTCCAGGTAGGCAAGGGCCTGGTCCATATCCTCGAACACGGCATAGTCCGCAGTAGGAATGCCGTATTTTTTCATCAGGTTCTTGGCAAAAATCTTGCTGCCTTCAATGATGGCGGCGTTGGCCCGGGGCCCGAAGCAGGGGATGCCCTTGGCTTCCAGGGCGTCCACGCAGCCCAGAACCAAAGGATCGTCCGGGGCGACCACTGCGTAGTCCACCTTCTTTTCCACGGCGAAGGCCACAATTTTGTCAATGTCTGTGGCACCGATGGGAACGCACTCGGCGTCCTGGGCAATGCCCCCGTTGCCGGGCAGGGAATAAATGGTTTCCACCTGGGGATTTTTCTTCAGAGCGCGGATGATGGCGTGTTCCCGTCCGCCTCCGCCTACTACCAAAAGTTTCATAAGCACCTCAATTTTAGTCTTTAACGCACCGATAGGGGGCAGCCCTTTTCGGGCTGTCCCCTATGGAAAAACGAACTTAGTGATGGAACAGACGCATGCCAGTGAAGGCCATGACCATGCTCTGCTTGTCGCACTCGGCGATGACTTCATCGTCCCGGATGGAGCCGCCGGGCTGGGCAACGTACTTGACGCCGGAAGCTCTGGCCCGCTTGATGTTGTCGGAGAAGGGGAAGAAAGCGTCGGAACCCAGGGCCACGCCGTCAAAGCCGGCCAGGAAAGCCTTCTTGTCTTCCTCGGTCAGCCGTTCCGGCTGCCGGGTGAAATAGTTCTGCCAGATGCCGTCGGCGCACACATCTTCCTCATTGCCGTTGATGTAGCCGTCGATGACATTATCCCGGTTGGGCCGGCCCAGATCTTCCCGGAAGGGCAGGTTCAGGGTCTTGGGATGCTGCCGCAGGAAGAAGGTGTCGGCCTTGGAGCCAGCCAGCCGGGTGCAGTGAATCCGGGACTGCTGACCGGCGCCCACGCCCACGGCCTGACCGTCATAGGCGAAGCACACGGAGTTGGACTGGGTGTACTTCAGGGTAATCAGAGCCACAATCAGATCAATCTTGGCAGATTCAGGCAGATCCTTGTTCTGGGTGACGATATTGTTCAGAAGATCAGCGCTGATCTTGAAGTTGTTCCGCCCCTGCTGGAAGGTGATGCCAAAGACCTGCTTGATTTCCTGCTCGGCGGGGACGTAGTTGGGATCGATGGCCACAATATTGTAGTTCCCCTTGCGCTTGGTCTTCAGAACAGCCAGGGCCTCATCGGTATAGCCGGGAGCGATGATGCCGTCGGAGACCTCCCGGGCGATGAGCTTGGCGGTGGTCACGTCGCATACGTCGGACAGAGCCACCCAGTCACCGAAGGAGCACATCCGGTCGGTGCCTCTGGCCCGGGCGTAGGCGCAGGCCAGGGGGCTGTCATCCAGCTCCGGCACGTCGTCCACGAAGCAGGCCTTTTTCAGCTCCGGGGAGAGAGGCTTGCCCACGGCGGCAGAAGTGGGAGAAACGTGCTTGAAGGAGGTGACGGCAACCATGCCGGTGGCTTCCTTCAATTCCTTGACCAGCTGCCAGGAGTTCAGGGCGTCCAGGAAATTGATGTAGCCGGGGCGGCCATTGAGAATGGTCAGGGGCAGATCAGATCCGTCGCTCATGTAGATGCGGGCAGGCTTCTGATTGGGGTTGCAGCCATACTTCAAAGCAAATTCGTTCATAATGAATTGTTCCTCCCAAAAAATAATTCTCTAAATCACTGGGGCATCCCAGAAAATCAGACGTGTTTGTTGAGAATGCGCTGACGATAGGTGCGACTGTCCAGGTTGGTATAGCGCACAAACAAGGAAATCTTGTTGTCCTCGTTCAGATTGCTCCACAGCTCGTCTACGAAGGCATCCATATCCTGGGGAATGGAAACCCGCTCCGGCTCTCCCTGGAAGGTGGGGATCACAGGATTGCCGTCGCACACATAAGTGTGCAGGAAGTGTCCCACACCGGCAAGACCGGGATATTCAAAGGTGAACCGGGCGCAGCCGGTGCCCTCAGCGTCGGCGGCTTTCAGAATGGACATCTTGTAGCTGCCGTCAGGGCTGAGCAGGCCGGAGATCCGGGGGGTCCAGTTGGGACCGTCGTGCTCAAACTTCCGGGTACGCAGAGCCTGTTCCATGGGAAGACCCTTCTCCAGGAATTCCAGGATGGTGTCGGTCTGGTCGCCGTTGGTGACAATCAGGCCCCGGCCCATCTCCCGGACGGGATGATAGATAATCAGGCTGGGATCCACCATTTTGCTGGGGTCGTAAGCCTCGGTGCGGATGCCGTCGGGCTCTTCCACGAACACCCGGTTCCGGCTGTTCACGCTGCGGCCCATGATGAAGTAGGCAGCCACGGACTCCTTGCCGTCGGGGGTCATGCCCAGGACGATGCCCCGGCCAGGATAGGTATTGCCATCCAGACGCTGAGCCATGGTTTTGGTTTCGTAGACGTTCATTGCAATCGCTCCGTTTCTTTGTGGAAATGTGACTTATACCTTTTGCAGGGCGGCGCTGACGGTTTCCGCGGCCTGGGGCAGCAGAACCCACTCGGCCTGCTCCATCACCCGGCGCTGCAGGGTCTCGGGGGTGTCTCCATCCTCAATGTACACGGCTTTCTGTGCGATGATCTTGCCGCCATCGGGAATCTCGTTGACGAAATGCACCGTGGCGCCGGTGACCTTTACCCCGTAATCCAGGGCGGCCTGATGAACCCGCAGCCCATAGAACCCTTCTCCGCAGAAGGAGGGGATCAGGGAGGGATGGACATTGATGATCCGCTGAGGGTAACAGGCAGTGAAGCTTTCCGTCAGGATGGTCATAAAGCCAGCCAGAACAATCAGTTCGATGCCATGCTCCGTCAGTACTTCTTTCAGTTTTTCTTCAAACGCCTGCTGGGAGCCGCACTCCTTTTTCAGCACCACGGCAGTGGCAATGCCGGCCTTTCTGGCCCGCTCCAGGGCGTAGGCACCGGCGTTGTTGGAAACCACCAGCACGATCTCGCCGCTTTTCAGCACACTTCCCTGGGCATCGATCAGGGCCTGGAGGTTGGTACCGCCGCCGGAGACCAGGACCGCGATTTTGGTCTTCATTCCAGAATCACCTTTTCTTCGCTTTCCACAATGGTGCCGATGACGTAGGCGTCTTCGCCGTTGGCTTTCAGGATGGACAGCGCCAGATCCTTCTGATCGGCGGGCACCACAATGCTCATGCCCACACCCATGTTGTAGGTGTTGAACATATCCCGCTCGGGGATGTTGCCGAACTTGGCGATCAGGTCGAAGATGGGCAGCACCTTCACGGCGGACTTGTCGATCTTGGCGCCCAACCCGTCGGGGATGGAACGGGGAATGTTTTCGTAGAAGCCGCCGCCGGTGATGTGGCTGATGCCCCGGACATTGACCTGCTCCAGCAGGGCCAGAACAGGCTTGACGTAAATCTTGGTGGGGGTCAGCAGAGCTTCGGCGATGGTCTTGCCGCCCAGCTCCTCCCGGGAGACATAGAGCTGGGGATTGTTGTTGTCGATGTCAAAGACCTTCCGGCACAGGGAGAAGCCGTTGGAATGGATGCCGGTGGAGGGCAGAGCGATGACCACATCGCCGGGACGCATGGTGGTCTTGTCCAGAATCTTTTTCTTGTCCACAATGCCCACGGCAAAGCCTGCCAGGTCGTATTCCTCCTCAGGCATCATGCCGGGGTGCTCGGCGGTCTCGCCGCCGATCAGGGCACTGCCGGCCTGGACGCAGCCCTCGGCCACGCCGCCCACGATTTCGGCAATCTTCTCCGGCACATTCTTGCCGCAGGCAATGTAGTCCAGGAAGAACAGGGGCTTGGCGCCCACGCAGATGATGTCGTTGACGCACATGGCCACGCAGTCAATGCCGATGGTGTTGTGCTTGTCCATGAGGATGGCCAGCTTCAGCTTGGTGCCCACGCCGTCGGTGCCGGAGACCAGAACCGGCTCTTCCATGCCGGCAATGGGCAATCCGAAGCAGCCGCCGAAGCCGCCCACATCATCCAGACAGCCCTCATTCCGGGTCCGGGCGATGTGCTTTTTCATCAGTTCCACAGCCTTGTAACCGGCGGTGATATCCACGCCTGCGGCGGCGTAGCTGGCGGAGTAGGAATTGTTATGGTCCATGAACATGCTCCTTTATTTACAGTAATGGGAAAATCCTTATTCTTCGCCGGTCCAGCAGTAGGTGCAGACCTTGTCCCGGTCCAGACCGATGGCCTCCAGCAGGCCGTCCAGGGACTGGTAGCCCAGGGAGTCAAAGCCCATTTCCTTGCAGATGGCTTCCAGCATACACTGGCCCCGCTTGGTGGAACCGTCGGCGTACTCTGCTACATGCTTCTGGCCTTCGTCGCCTTCCAGCTTCTGGATGATTCTCCGGGCCAGCAGCTCCATTTCCGAGTTGCTCCGGGAGAAGTTCAGATACTTGCAGCCATACATAATGGGCGGGCAGGCCGAGCGCATATGCACTTCCTTGGCGCCGCTCTTGTACAAAAATTCCACAGTCTCCCGCAGCTGGGTGCCCCGGACGATGGAGTCGTCCACCAGCAGCAGCTTCTTGTCCTGAATCAGTTCGGGGACGGGAATCTGCTTCATTTCCGCAATCATGTTCCGCAGTTCCTGGTTGGAGGGCATAAAGGAACGGGCCCAGGTGGGGGTATACTTCACGAAGGGACGGGCAAAGGGCTTGTGGGACTGGGTGGAATAGCCGATGGCATGGGGCAGACCGGAGTCCGGAACGCCGGCCACATAGTCCATCTCCGGCATGGTGCCGTTCTTTTCCTCATCCCGGGCCATGATCTCACCGTTGCGGTAGCGCATGACCTCCACATTGACGCCCTCGTAGTTGGAGTTGGGATAGCCGTAATAGGTCCACAGGAAAGCACAGATCTTCATTTTGTCGCCGGGAGCGGCCAGCTGCTCGGTGCCGTCGGCGGTGACCTTCAGAATTTCGCCGGGGCCCAGACTGTAGCAGACGTCGTAGCCCAGCTTCTGGCAGGCAAAAGACTCGAAGCAAACGCAGTGGCTGTCGGTCTTCTTGCCCACAATCACCGGCAGACGGCCCAGCTTGTCCCGGGCGGCGATGATGGAATCGGGGGTCAGCAGCAAAATGGTGCAGGAGCCGTCAATCACTTCCTGGGCATAGTGAATGCCGTCCACCAGGTTGTCACAGCGATTGATCAGAGCAGCGGTCAGCTCGGTGGAGTTGACCTTGCCGGAGGACATGGACATGAACTGATGGCCCGGGCCGGAGAAGGTCTTTTCCACCAGCTCCTCGGCATTGTTGATGATGCCCACGGTGGAGATGGCGAACAGGCCCAGGTGGCTGCGCACCAGCAGGGGCTGGGGGTCGGTATCGGAGATACAGCCCACACCGGCAATGCCGGTCATCTGGGCCAGATCATTTTCAAACTTGGTGCGGAAGGGCGTATTTTCAATGTTGTGAATCTGCCGCTGAAAGCCCTTCTTGGGGTCGTAGAAAACCAGGCCGCCCCGGCGGGTGCCCAGGTGGGAGTGGTAGTCCGTGCCGAAAAAGACGTCGTGAACGCAGTTGCTGCGGGAAATTGCGCCAAAGAAACCACCCATAGGGGTTTTTCCTCCTTGTCAGAAATCAGAAAATAAGATGGGAACTTGCTCAGCCGTTCAGTTCCGCCTGCAGGGCGGCGTCCTTTTCCAGAACCTTTCGGGTATCGGCAGCACGCTTGTCCGCCAGCTTCCGGGCCAGATCAGTATCTTCTACGGCCAGAATCTGGGCGGCCAGCAGGGCGGCATTGACGCCTCCGTTGATGGCAACGGTTGCAACCGGAATTCCGGAGGGCATCATCACGGTGGAGAGCAGAGCGTCCATTCCGTCCAGACAGGCGGATTTGCAGGGAATTCCAATCACAGGCAAGGTGGTATTGGCGGCGATTGCACCGGCCAGATGGGCGGCCATTCCGGCAGCGGCGATGAGAACGCCGAAGCCGTTGTCCCGGGCAGACAGAGCGAATTGCCGGGCCTCCTCGGGGGTGCGGTGTGCGGAATACACATGGCACTCATAGGGAATCTCCAGAGAGGCCAGGGTGTCCATGGTTTTGCGCAGGATCGGCAGATCGCTGTCGCTGCCCATGACAATGCCAACTTTCTTCATGTATTACCTCCTAAAAAAATAAAAAAACGGGCGCACTTACCCCCTATGAGAGGGAAAGCGTGCCCAGACGGTCGGCTATGGAAAAACGCCCTTACTCCGTGTGGTGCT
>DVKV01000024.1 GCA_018715835.1 Candidatus Faecousia intestinavium
ATTATGAAAAACTTCATGGACCCGGACTCCCGATTTCTGGATTTCTGCCAAAAGCTGAACCAGTGCGTCCTCAGCAACCTGCTGTGGCTGGCCGCCTGCATCCCCATTTTCACCATCGGTGCTGCAACGAAGGCATTGTACGCCAATATGCAGGCGCTGAAATCCGGCGAACCTTGCTCCGCCAGGACCTTCTTCCGGGCCTTTTCCCAAGGTTTCGGCACTTCCACCCTGATCTGGCTGGGAATTGTAGGAGTGGGAGTTGCCCTGGCTGCGGACTGCGTCATTCTGTCCCGTCTGGATTTTCCCGGGGTGTTCCTGCTTCTGGCTGTAGTGGTCTTCCTGTTTCTGGGCCTGGTCTGTTTCAGCGCAATCGCATTTCCCCTGCTCAGCCAGTTTCCCTGCACCGCCCGGGAGTGCGTCACCAACGGAATCCTGATCTGTCTGGCCAACGGGCCCAGAATGCTGCTGGTAACGCTGACCAATCTTTTGCCTGTGATGCTGCTGATTCTGTTTCCTGCCCTGTTTATCATCAGCGGCTTTGTGTGGGTATTGTTCGGATGCGCATGTCTTGCCCTGCTGAATCTGCACACCCTGAACAAAATCTTTGATTCCCTGCGCCGCCGGGAAGGGGCCTGAGAGAGGGAGGAGATCTTATGACCAACGTGAAAATCCGCATTCAGGAGGTTTACGAAGCCCTCAGTGTGGTTGAGAAAAAAGTCGCAGATTATTTTCTGGAACACACGGAGGAGGTTTTCAATCTGCCCATCGGAGAGCTGGCCAGCCGGTCCGGCGTCAGCAAAGTCGCCTGGGTCCGTTTCAGCAAGGCCCTGGGGTTTGAGGGATTGAAGGATCTGAAAAAGGCCCTGTTTGCTGATCTTCAGAAAAATGCGGACGAAACTGCCCCTCCCCTTCCCTTTTCCGACGTAGGCGATGCGGAGAATATTTCCGTCCTGCTGGAGAGCACCAAAAGCAACGCCATCCGGGCCATTCAGGACACTGCCACCCTCCTGGACGCCAAAGCGGTAGAAATGGCTGCCCAAAAAATTCTCTGCGCGGATTCCGTGCGGATCTTTGGGGTGGGCGCCTCCGGTCTGGTGGGAGAAGACCTGCAAAGCAAGCTGCTGCGCATCAATAAAAACGCGTTTTTCAGTCTGGATCACCATTTGCAGCTGGTTTACGCCGCCAATATGTCTGTCCGGGATGTGGCGGTGCTGATTTCCATGTCGGGCAACACCAAGGAAGTTCTGGAGATTCTGGCCCTGGCCAAAGACGCCGGAACTCCCGTCATTGCCATCACGAAATTTGGAAAAAACACCCTGTCTCAAAGTGCGGACATTGTGTTTCATGTCTCCGCACCGGAAATCGCCCAGCGCAGCGGCGCCATGAGCAGCAGGATTGCTCAGCTGCTGGCGGTGGACGTTCTGTTTTCCGCGGTTGCCCATATGGATTACGACCACGTCAGCGTCCATCTGGAAAAAAGCCGGAACAGCACCCGCTCCCATCATTTGTAACAGCAGCCGTCCCGGCCATGACAAATCCATGGCCGGGACGTTTCTTCCATCTAACCCGCCGACAAAATCCCCCGGCTTGCCAGCCGGGGGATTTGCAGTGTGTCAAAAAAGCCTCGCAGAATTTGCCGCCTGCGGCAGCAAATAAAGTCCAAAACGTTTTCTGCCGGGGCGCACCCTAGGGTGGCCTCTCTTGCCCTTGCGGGGCAATTCACCTTCTGTACCTGGCAGAAAACGCTTCTCTGGCTGCCAGTGTGGAATTTGTCCCCCTGCGGGGGGCAAATTATGCGCGCAGCAGACTGCCAAAGTTTGTCGGAAAAGCCCGTAGGGGTTTTCCGACAGTCTCAAAATCCCCCGGCTTGCCAGCCGGGGGATTTGGTTTGTTTGATCTTACTGCATTTCCTTGATTGCAGCCTGGGCAGCGGCAAGCCGGGCAATGGGCACCCGGAAGGGAGAGCAGCTGACGTAATCCAGTCCGATGTTGTGGCAGAACTCCACGCTCATGGGATCACCGCCATGCTCGCCGCAGATACCGGCGTGCAGGTCGGGACGAACCTTCCGTCCCTTCTCCACCGCCATCTCCATCAGCATGCCCACGCCGGTCTGATCCAGCTTGGCAAAGGGATCGTTCTCAAAGATCTTGGCGTTGTAGTAGGCCTCCAGGAACTTGCCCGCGTCGTCACGGCTGAAGCCGAAGGTCATCTGGGTCAGGTCGTTGGTGCCGAAGCAGAAGAACTCCGCCTCCTTGGCGATCTGATCGGCGGTCAGGCAGGCACGGGGAATCTCCATCATGGTGCCCACTTCATACTTCAGTTCCACACCGGCGGCAGCGATTTCCGCGTCGGCAGCCTTCACCACCACGTCCTTGACGTACTTCAGTTCCTTCACATCGCCGGTCAGGGGGATCATGATCTCGGGAACCAGGTTCCAGTCGGGATGACGGCCCTTCACAGCCAGGGCAGCCCGGATGACGGCCTTGGTCTGCATGGCAGCGATTTCGGGATAGGTAACTGCCAGACGGCAGCCACGGTGGCCCATCATGGGGTTGAACTCATGCAGGGAAGCAATGATGTCCTTGATCTGCTGGACGGTCTTGCCCTGGGTCTTGGCCAGATCGGCAATCTCTTCCTCGGTGGTGGGCACGAACTCATGCAGGGGAGGATCCAGGAACCGGATGGTTACGGGGTAGCTCTCCATGGTCTCATACAGGGCCTCGAAGTCGGCCTGCTGCATGGGCAGAATCTTGGCCAGGGCGGCCTCCCGCTCTTCCACAGTGTCGGAGCAGATCATTTCCCGGAAGGAAGCGATACGGCCTTCCTCGAAGAACATATGCTCGGTACGGCACAGGCCGATGCCTTCGGCGCCCAGCTCCTTGGCCTTGGCGGCATCCCGGGGAGTGTCAGCGTTGGTGCGGACCTGCAGACGGCGGTACTTGTCGGCCCAGGCCATAATCCGGCCGAACTCACCGGCGATTTCCGCGTCCACGGTGGGAATCTGGCCGTCGTAGATGCAGCCGGTGGAGCCGTCCAGGCTCAGCCAGTCGCCCTCGTGGTAGGTCTTGCCCGCCAGGGTAAACTTCTTGTTCTCTTCGTCCATGGCAATCTCGGTGCAGCCGGAGACGCAGCATCTGCCCATGCCGCGGGCCACAACGGCTGCGTGGGAGGTCATGCCGCCCCGGACGGTCAGGATGCCCTGGGCGGACATCATGCCCTCGATGTCCTCGGGAGAGGTCTCCAGACGGACCAGGACTACCTTCTCGCCCCGTTCCGCCCATGCCTTGGCATCCTCGGCGGTGAAGACGATCTTGCCGCAGGCAGCTCCGGGAGAAGCGGCCAGAGCACGGCCCACAGGCTTTGCAGCCTTCAGCGCCTTTGCATCAAACTGGGGATGCAGCAGGGTATCCAGGGTTCTGGGCTCGATCATGGCCACAGCCTGCTTCTCATCAATCATACCCTCGTCCACCAGGTCGCAGGCGATCTTCAGAGCAGCGGGAGCGGTACGCTTGCCGTTACGGGTCTGGAGCATATACAGCTTGCCGGCTTCCACAGTGAACTCCATGTCCTGCATATCGTGGTAGTGGTTCTCCAGAATCTTGCAGACCTGAGTGAACTGGGCAAATGCCTCGGGGAACTTTTCTGCCATTTCGCTGATGGGCATGGGGGTCCGGACACCGGCCACCACGTCTTCGCCCTGGGCATTGGTCAGGAACTCACCGAACAGCTTCTTCTCGCCGGTGGCGGGGTTGCGGGTAAAGGCAACGCCGGTGCCGCAGTCATCGCCCATGTTGCCGAAGGCCATGGACTGCACATTGACAGCAGTGCCCCAGGAGTAGGGAATGTCGTTTTCCCGACGGTAAACATTGGCCCGGGGGTTGTCCCAGGAGCGGAACACAGCCTTGATGGCGCCCATCAGCTGTTCCTTGGGGTCGTCCGGGAAGTCCATGCCCAGCTTGGCCCTGTACTCCGCCTTGAACTGACCGGCCAGTTCTTTCAGGTCTTCCGCCGTCAGCTCCACGTCCTGGGTCACGCCCTTGCGCTCCTTCATCTGGTCGATGAGGACCTCAAAGTACTTCTTGCCCACTTCCATGACCACGTCGGAGTACATCTGGATGAACCGGCGGTAGCAGTCCCAGGCCCAGCGGGGGTTGCCGGACTTGGCGGCCATCACTTCCACCACCTGCTCGTTCAGACCCAGGTTCAGGATGGTATCCATCATGCCGGGCATGGAGGCCCGGGCGCCGGAGCGGACGGAGACCAGCAGCGGGTTCTCCAGATCACCGAACTTCTTGCCGGTGATCAGCTCCATCTTCTCCACATAGTCCATGATCTGGGCTTTGATTTCGTCATTGATGGTGCGGCCGTCCTCGTAGTATTTGGTACAGGCTTCTGTGGAAATAGTAAAGCCCTGAGGGACAGGCAGACCAATCCGGGTCATTTCCGCCAGATTGGCTCCCTTACCACCCAGGAGCTCCCGCATTTTTCCGTTTCCTTCGGTGAACAGATAGACGTACTTGTGAGACATTCTCATACCCCTTTCTTATCTTTCGCACGTTCCATTTTGGAACAGGATAAACAGTTTTGCAGCTTTTCTTGCAGTGCCAGATAAGTATACCATGTCTGTTTCAAAAAAGCAAACCCTTTTCCAAATTTTATTATATTTTTTCCAATTTGACTGATTTCTTTTTGCAGCGCTCCCGGAAACGGAAAACCGCCGCCCGTTTCCGGGCGGCGGTCTGCAATATTTTGCTGATTACAGCAGCTTGGAGAAGTACTTGATGGTACGAACCATCTGGCTGGTGTAGGAGTTCTCGTTGTCGTACCAGGACACGACCTGCACCTGGGAGGTGCCGTTGTCCAGGTTCACCACCATGGTCTGGGTGGCGTCGAACAGGGAGCCGTAACGCATGCCGATGATGTCGGAGGAAACGATCTCGTCCTCGTTGTAGCCGAAGGACTCGGTGGCCTCAGCCTTCATCTGGGCGTTGATCTGCTCCACAGTCACATGGCCCTTCACCACAGCGTTCAGGATGGTGGTGGAGCCGGTGGGGGTGGGAACACGCTGAGCAGCGCCGATCAGCTTGCCCTTCAGCTCGGGGATAACCAGGCCGATGGCCTTGGCAGCGCCGGTGGAGTTGGGCACGATGTTCACGGCAGCAGCGCGGGAACGACGCAGGTCGCCCTTACGCTGGGGGCCGTCCAGGGTCATCTGGTCGCCGGTGTAGGCGTGGATGGTGCACATAATGCCGGACTCGATGGGAGCCAGGTCGTTCAGAGCCTTGGCCATGGGAGCCAGGCAGTTGGTGGTGCAGGAAGCAGCGGAGATGATGTTGTCTTCCTTGGTCAGGGTCTCGTGGTTGACGTTATATACGATGGTGGGCAGGTCATTGCCGGCAGGAGCGGAGATAACGACCTTCTTGGCACCGGCATCGATGTGAGCCTGAGCCTTGGCCTTGGAGGTGTAGAAACCGGTGCACTCCAGCACAACGTCCACACCCAGCTCGCCCCAGGGCAGCTCAGCGGCGTTGGCCTTTGCGTAGATGGTGATCTTCTTGCCGTCGACAACGATGTTGTCCTCGCCAGCTTCCACAGTGTGACCCTGAGAAACGTAGTTGCCCTGGGTGGAATCGTACTTCAGCAGGTGAGCCAGCATCTTCGGAGAGGTCAGGTCATTGATGGCCACGACTTCAAAGCCTTCAGCGCCGAACATCTGGCGGAAAGCCAGCCGGCCGATACGGCCGAAACCGTTAATTGCGACTTTAACAGACATGTAAATTCCTCCATTTTATTGCTGCAGCGCAGCATATTCTAACTTACGGGTACAGAATTCGATAACTCCGTACGGATTCATTATACTATAGCCTTTACCGGATGTAAAGTATAAAATTTGCAAAAATGATCTTTCATTTTTATAAATTTTAACGCAAATTGTCCAAATTTCTCCATCAGAAAGCCGGAGCGCTTCCTGAGAAACGCTCCGGCTGATCGGGTTATTCCGCTGTGGTGGCGGCAGTGGTCTCCGCCACGGGCTCGGCGGCGGTATAGGTCACAGGAGAACCGTCGGGCGCAATGGCAATATAGCTGTTGCCCACACCGATTTCCAGGGGGGTGCCGTCTTCGTGGAAGAAGCGGAAGGGCTCGGTGTCTGCGTCACAGGTCCAGGCAATGGGGATGATCTTGCCGCCGTTGGCATAGTAGCCAGTGCCGCCGGCATTGAAGTCGGCGATATGGTAGATGCCGGTGGTGCTGATCTGCGTGTTCATGATGATCACATTGGTGAACATCTCGGTCTCGTCGGTGATCTGGTCCTTCATCACCTGGCCATACTGGTTGAACACATACTTGCCGGCTTCGGCGTCATAGGTCATGACGGTTTCCTTCTTGGCGCCTTCAAAAGTGAACACCAGGGAGATGGTGTCCGCAGTTTCTCCGTCTGCCGGCGTTCCGTTCTCGGTGAACTCCAGGCCATAGTCCCGCTCCAGGTTCATCTGAACACCCTGGGCCTCGGCATAATCCTTGATGCCGGAGCCTACACCGAAGAGGGTATTCTCATAGGTGCGGTTATACTCCGTATCCCGGTAAGAAGTTCCCTGAGAAGAGACTTCCCAGGAATCGATGTTGAAGTTGTCAATGCCCCGGCTCTTGGCATCATCCAGGGCCTGGCTGGAACCGCCGGCGTGGGACAGCACCAGATCATAGTGCTGGGCAATCTGGTTGAAAATGGGCCGGGTGGACCGGGTGGAGCCGATGGCCTCCACATCTTCAATGTTGCTGAACAGGGCCAGGCAGCGAATAATGTTGTTCTTGTTCACAAAGGTCTCGATCAGGATATCCGCCTGAGTCACGCCCACATGGGGCAGATTGTCCTGCATATTGCTGACGGTATTGGCAAAAATCCGATCGGTGAACGGTGCGTCCAGGACCTCACCGTTCAGGGGATTGCGGTATACCTCCGGCTCGGTGGTGGGCACAGTGGTAGGCTCGGTGGTGGGAGCCTGGGTCTGTTCCACGGCGGGAGCCGCCGCAGTGGTTTCAGGCGCTGCCGCATTGGCACCGCCGCAGCCGCACAGCAGCAGGGTCAGGGCCAGGGTCAGCGCAAGGATCTTCTTCATGGGAACTCATCCTTTCCGTAATGTATAATGTGATTGTAAATTCAAGCGGAAAATCCGCCGTTTACCGGGTTATTCCTGGGTTTCCTCCGCCTGAGCCTCAATCCGCGTCCCGTCCATGGTCTTGCCGATGGAGTAGTAGAACACATTGTCCCGGGAGGGATTCAGATCCGGCAGCAATCCGCGCTGGGCGTACACATTGTAGTAGCCGAACATCAGCGGGATAATTCGCCCGTCATCTGCCAATTTCTGGTAGAGGTTATAGTAGGTGCCGCTGTTTTCCAGGGCGTTGTTGCACATATTGTACAGGTTTTCGTTGGTCAGGCCGCCCCAGTGCATTTCTCCCCAGTTCCGGAAGAACTCCGTCAGGTCCATGGTGGGAGACAGCCGGGTCATGCCCAGGTAGACGTCAAAGTTGTCCGCATGGAGGGCATTTTTGAAAGCGGTAGAGCCATACTCCACGGTTTTCGTAGTCAGGCCCAGATCCGTCAGGGATTCGGCAATTTCCCGGGCGATGGTTACCCGGGCGGAGTCGTCGGCGTTCACCAGCAGTTCCAGTTCCTGCTGCTCTCCATCCTCCCGGGGAATATTATACCCACCCAGGAAAGAGACAAACCGCATGGGATCATACGCATATTTTGCCGCCAGGGAGGTGCTGTAAAAGGTCTCCGTGGGGGCGCAGGGCAGGGTCACCGGCTCCACCAGGCCCTTGTAAACCTCCTGTGCCAGAGTCTCCCGGTCAATGGCATAGGTCAGGTTGGTACGGAGAGTGCCGTCCTCAAAGAAATCACTGTAGAGAATATTGCATCCCATATACAGCAGATAGCCGCTCTCAATTTCCCACAGTTCGTAGTCGCACCGGTATTCGGCGAAGGAGTCGCTCATGGGGTTGGTGCAAACCACGCTCACGTCCCCGAACTGGAACTCATCCCGGACCTGGGCAACGGAGGAAACCGCCACCAGGTTGATCGCCTTGTCCGTGGCAGGAATTTTCACATCCCCGCACCACCAGTTCACATTCCGCTGCAGCGTGGCGCCGCTGGCCGCTTCGGACAGTACATAAGGTCCGGTTCCCAGAGGGCGCTCCGCAGCGGTTTCCGAAGCTTTCAGGATGGGCACGTCCAGCAAAATGGGGAAATTCTCCATAGCCGTGTCCAGCTGGAACAGGACACCGCCGTTTTCCGTGACGGACACATCCAGCAGATGCTTGCAGAACCGGTTGGCATAGTAGTCATTTTCCATGGCACACTGGTAAGTGGCCACTACATCCTCCGCCCTCACCGGGGTTCCATCGGAAAAGGTTGCTCTGGAGTCCAGATAAATGGTCCAGTTTTTCAGATTGGCGGACACCTGATAGCTGCCGCACAAAATGGGGGTGGGCTCTTTCTTGCTGTCCACGGCAAACAGGCCCTGATACATCAGCGACATCAGCACCCGATTGGTGTAGTCGCTGCCCAGCAGCGGGTTCATCTTTCGATCGGGGTAGTAGGCCAGGGTCAGCTCCTGGGTGTCCTCTTCCTCCGGCATGATGTCCTCCGGGTCCTGGCCTTCCATCAATATGGCATCGCCGGTGGCCACATAGGCGGAGTTGTCAATCTTCCGGCCGCAGCCCGCCAGAGACAGGGCCAGCGCCACAATCAGCAGCCATGCTGTTCTTTTTTTCATAGGCAGACCTCCCTGCACACGATCAACGCCCCCTGGGAGCCCCGGTCTCCCTTGGTATACCGGTGGGACCAGAACCGCTGGTGGGCACAGTAGGTACATTCTTCGCTGATCTCCACCTGCTTCACTCCATGCAGGAGGAGAATCTCACTGTTGATTTGCTTCAGATCGGGGAAGTATTTCCCCTCCCGGCAGGAGATCCACTTCCAGACCCAGCTGCCCAGGGCTTCTTCCAGGGCATCGGGCACATCCCGGTGGGTCTCAAAATGGCAGGCGCCGATGTTGGGACCAATGGCCGCCCGGATATTCTCCGGCTTGCTGCCATAGTGTTCCGCCATGGCTTCCACCGCCTTGGCGGCAATGGCCTGCACCGTCCCCCGCCAGCCGGCGTGAACCGCTCCCACCGCCCCGGTGACCGGGTCGTGGAGCAGGATGGGGGTACAGTCGGCGGTGAACACCAGCAGGGCCACTCCGGGGGTATTGGTCACCAGCCCGTCGCACTCGGGGTAGTCCTTGTGGCAGGGACCGTTGGCATCCGCCGCCGTCACCGCCCGGACGATATCCGAATGGGTCTGCCGGGTCATCGCCAAGTTTTTCAGATCAAATCCCAGGGTATTTGCCAGGATTTTCAGATTTTCTTCCACATTTTCCAGGGTATCGCCCCGGCCCACCGCCAGATTCAGACTGGCCTGGCTGCCGGTGCTCACGCCCCCCAGACGGGTGGTAAAGCAGTGGGGAACGGATATTCCCTCTGCCGTCCGATATTCCAGCGCACCGCTGCGAATGGTTTGTATTGACATAAGCATCTCCTGCACCGGGACAATTCCCGGGAACGGGGGATATCAGCCGTCCAGACCGGCGGCCTTATCCTTCTGCATACAGCACTTTTTGTATTTCTTGCCGCTGCCGCAGGGGCAGGGATCGTTGGGGCCCACCTTTTTCTCCTTGCGGATGGGCGTTTTTTTCACCGTAGCCTTGTCGCCGGTGCCGGTTTCCTTGGCCACCTTTTCCCGCTTGACCTCCTGGTTGGTCCGCAGCTGCACCAGGAACATCCGGCGGATGGTCTCCTCCCGGATGGCCTGAATCATGGCCTCAAACATCTGGAAGCCTTCTTCTTTATATGCCACCACCGGGTCATGCTGACCGTAGGCCCGCAGACCGATGCCCTGCTTCAGCTCGTCCATGGCGTCGATGTGGTCCATCCAGTATTCGTCCACCACCCGGAGCATGACCACCCGTTCCAGCTCCCGCATGATCTGGGGAGAGTAGGTCGCTTCCTTGGCCTCGTAGGTCCGCTGGGCGATTTCAAACACCGTGTCCGC
Source organism: Candidatus Faecousia intestinavium (assembly GCA_018715835.1). Classification (GTDB taxonomy): domain Bacteria; phylum Bacillota; class Clostridia; order Oscillospirales; family Oscillospiraceae; genus Faecousia; species Faecousia intestinavium. The sequence goes on from DVKV01000024.1 coordinate 10,098, forward strand.
CACTTCCTGGGCAGGTTTGCCCTCCAGCTGGGTGCTCCGGGAGGCCAGCGTGCCCCGGGCAAAGTAGATGCCCTCCATCATGGCCGCCAGACGATGCAGCCCGGCTTCGTTGGCCACGCCGCCGTTGTCGCTGAGGGCGGTGGTCACGTTGCTGTCCACCAGCGTGCGGAGCATGGTCATCATGTTCTCCCGCAGATCTTCGCCGTCCAGCACCTTCTGCCGCTGGGCGTAGATCACTTCACGCTGGGTGTTCATCACATCATCGTATTCCAGCACGTTCTTTCTGGCCCGGAAGTTCCGGGATTCCACGTTCTTCTGGGCGTTTTCCACAGCGTTGCTGAGAATCTTGGCGTCAATGGGGGTGTCCTCGTCCAGGCCCAGGGTGTCCATCATGCCCATCACCCGGTCGGTGGCGAACAGCCGCATCAGATCGTCCGTCAGGCTCAGGTAGAACCGGCTCTCACCGGGGTCACCCTGACGGCCGGACCGGCCACGGAGCTGATTGTCAATCCGCCGGGACTCATGACGCTCGGTACCGATGATGAACAGGCCGCCGGCGGCCCGGACTTTCTCAGCCTCGTCAGCAATCTCTTCCTTGTGCTTTTTCAGCAGTTCGTTGTATTTGGCCCGCACCGCAAGGACTTCCGGATCGGTGGTCTCAGCGAAGGAGTCCGCCTCCCGGAGCAGTTCCTCCGGCAGATCGGTTCTGGCCAGTTCCGCCTTGGCCAGGAAGTCCGCGTTGCCGCCCAGCATAATGTCGGTACCACGGCCTGCCATGTTGGTGGCAATGGTCACGGCGCCGAACTGACCGGCCTGGGCCACAATCTGAGCCTCCAGCTCGTGGTGCTTGGCGTTCAGCACATGGTGGGGGATGCCCTCCCGCTTCAGCAGCTTGCTCAGCAGTTCACTCTTCTCAATGGAAATGGTACCCACCAGCACCGGCTGGCCCTTTTCATGGCAGGCTTTCACCTGCTGGACAATGGCCCGGTACTTGCCCGCCTCGGTCTTGTACACCACGTCCGGATGGTCCACCCGGATCACCGGCTTGTTGGTGGGAATCTCCACCACATCCAGCTTGTAAATGGCGGCAAATTCCTCTTCTTCCGTCAGCGCCGTACCGGTCATGCCGGAGAGCTTATGATACAGCCGGAAGAAGTTCTGGAAGGTAATGGTGGCCAGGGTCTTGCTCTCCCCTGCCACGGTGACCCCTTCCTTGGCCTCGATGGCCTGGTGCAGGCCCTCGTTGTACCGCCGGCCGTACATCAGACGTCCGGTGAACTCGTCCACAATGATGATTTCCCCGTCCTTGACCACATAGTCGATGTCCTTTTTCATCAGGCCCCGGGCCTTCATGGCCTGGTTGATGTGGTGGCTCAGGGTGGTGTTCTCCGCATCCGCCAGATTCTCCACGCCGAAGAACTTCTCCGCCTTTTCAATGCCCTTGGCGGTCAGGGACACGGTGCGGGCCTTTTCATCCACGAAATAGTCGCAGTCGTAATCGTCCTGGACTTCCTTCTCGTCGGTCTTGGCAAAAACCTGACGGCGCAGGGTGGCCACAAACTGGTCCGCCCGCTGGTACAGCTGGGAAGAGTCCTCTCCCTTGCCGGAGATGATCAGAGGGGTCCGGGCCTCGTCAATGAGGATGGAGTCCACCTCGTCCACGATGGCAAAGGCATGGCCCCGCTGAACCAGCTCCTGCTTGTAGATGGCCATGTTGTCCCGCAGGTAGTCAAAGCCCAGCTCGTTGTTGGTGCAGTAAGTAATGTCCGCGGCGTAAGCCTGCCGGCGCTGGGCGGGCGTCATGCCGGGAATCACCAGGCCGATGGTCAGACCCAGGTAGCGGTAGACCTTACCCATCCACTCGGACTGATATTTGGCCAGGTAGTCGTTGACGGTGACCACATGGACACCTTCCCCAGTCAGGGCATTCAGGTAGCTGGGCAGAATGGCCACCAGGGTCTTGCCTTCACCGGTCTTCATTTCCGCAATCCGGCCCTGATGCAGAATGATGCCGCCCATAAGCTGCACCGGATAGGGCCGCAGGCCCAGCACCCGGTCCGCCGCCTCCCGCACGGTGGCGAAAGCCTCCGGCAGCAGGTCATCCAGGGTCTCCCCTTCCGCCAGCCGCTGCTTGAACTGGGCAGTCTTGCCCCGGAGTTCTTCCTCACTCAGGGCCTTATAGCTGTCCTCCAGGGCCAGAATCTGATCCACCAGAGGCTGAATTTTCTTGATTTCCCGCTGGGAGCGGGTGCCGAACAGTTTATCAAACAATCCCATTGCAATCTCCTTCAGTTTCCAATAGGCACAAACAGCCGATTTTTCGTATTATATCATACCTTTGTCGGGAAAAAAAGTCGATTTTGTGAACAAACCCCAGAAAAGAAACCAGATTTTCCCGGTCAGATTCCCCAATCTCCAGGCAGTTTGGCAAAAAACGACCGGATTTCTCCTTCATCGGCGCTCACGCTGCCCTGCTGGAAGCCTGGCTTTCCGCCGCCCCGTCCATGGAGCCGCTGGGTCAGCTCTCTGCCCAGCGGCCGCAAATCTTCTGTCCGGGACACCAGGCAGAACCCATGTCCTCCCTCCGGTCTGGGGGAGAACACCGCCGCGGTGCCGCAGGCATCCGCCAGGGTATCCGCCAGTTCCCGCAGGGCCGTATTGTCCAGATCGGGCTCAAAGTGCAATACATTTCCCTGCCCGGCACAGTCCCGGGCAATGGCGGCGAACATCTGCCGCCGAAGGCCCACCACCCGGAATTTTTCCTCTGCCAGCAGCTGATTCATCCGCTGGGCCGCCGCCCCGGTTTCGCCCATCGGGGCGGAAAAAGCCTGGGACACCAGCCGGTTCTGCTCATAGGCCCCGTTTAGAATCTCCAGCGCCCGGCTGCCGCAGGCCATCTCCATCCGGGTGCCGCCCCGGAACCGAATGGCGCTGAACAGCTTCACCAGGCCAATCTCCCCGGTCCGGGTCACGTGGGTGCCACAGCAGGCGCAGATGTCCACGCCGGGAATCTCCACAATCCGCACCGGCCAGGGCAGCGCCCGCTTGGTGCGGTAGGGGATGGTTTCCAACTCCTCCGGAGAGGGCACCCAGCAGCGCACATTCAGATTCTGCCACACGAAGCCATTGACCTCCGCTTCGATTTCCGGCAGATCTTCCGGTGGAATCACCCCGTCAAAGTCAATGGTAATGCAGTCGGCTCCCATGTGAAAGCCGGTGTTGTGAAAGCCGTAGCGCCGGTGTATCACGCCGGAAACCATGTGTTCCCCGCTGTGCTGCTGCATCCGCAGAAACCGGGCGGGGTAGTCCAGCACCCCTTCCACCTTCGTCCCCGGTTCCAGGGGCCGGGGACACAGATGCATCACCCGTCCGTCCTGTTCCCGGGTGTCCGTCACCGGCACGTCATTCAGCCGCCCCGTGTCCCCGGCTTGACCGCCTCCCTCGGGGTAAAAGGCCGTTGCTTCCAGAACCACGGCGTAGCCGCCTTTGGTTTCCTCGCAGGAAACCACCGCCGATTCAAATCTGCGGCAGTGGGGATCTTCATAGTACAGCTTCCGGGTTTCCATAACAGCGGCCTTCTTTCTGTTTTTCCCGGCTTTCCGGGATTTTTGCCTGTGCATTATACCACAGGCCGTCGTCAAATGCAATGTTGTTTCCATTTTCCGGTTTTAGAAAAACTTTTCCCGGAAGCCCTAGTAATTTTTACGAAGATGGTGTAAAATGATCGAAAAAAGTCAAGAGGTGATTCTATGCCTGCCAGTTATGCCCATTACCGATTCGGGAAACTCCTGCTGCCCGCCGTGCCGCCGGACACCCGTCAGTGCATCCAGCGCTTCCGCAGGATGTTTGACGTGGGGTTACAGGGCCCGGATTTCTTTTTTTATTACAACCCACTGATGAAAACCCCCGTGGGCTCCCTGGGCGGACACTACCACAGCCAGACCGGCCGGGAGTTCTTTGCCCACGCCTGCGCCGCCGCCACCACCGAGGCGGGCCGGGCCTACCTGTATGGTCTTCTGGGCCACTACTGCCTGGACTCCGGATGCCATCCCTTTGTCAACAAAATGACCGACAGCGGTCAGGCCCGGCACATCGCCCTGGAATCGGAATTTGACCGGTACCTGCTGGAGCAGGACGGGGAATCTTCCCCCAGCACTTTTGACATGAGCCGGTACCTGAAGCTGACCCGGGGAGAGTGCATGACCGTGGCCCAGTTCTTCCCGCCCGCCACCGGCGGTCATGTGAGCCGGAGCGTATCCATGATGCGCACCAGCCTTAAATTCCTGGCAGGCAAAAACCGGAAGCTCCGGGTCTGTCTGTTCCGGCATCTTCACCCCGGCCTGCTGGACAGCCTGATTCCCGAGACGCCTGTGGCCGCCTACGCCCGGATGGACAGCGAACTGCTGGCCCGGTTCAACCGCTGTCAAAAGCAGTACCTGAACATGCTGGCCCAGCTGGAAGCCTACCGCCGGGATGAAACCCCTCTGGGAGAGGAATTTGAACCCACCTTCGGTTGATTCAGAAATTTTGGAAAGAAGAAGATCTATGAAACAAAATATGAAACTCACGGCTCTGGAACGCAGCTGGATTCTCTACGACATCGGCAACTCCGCCTTTATCCTTCTGGTATCCACCCTGATTCCCATTTACTTCAACGCCCTGGCTGCCGCGGACAACCTGGACGAAAACCTGTATTTGAGCTACTGGGGCTACGCCGGCTCCCTGGCTACCATTCTGGTGGCCATCATCGGCCCCATCTGCGGCGCTCTGGCGGACCGGAACAAGAAGAAGTTCCTGTTCTCCCTGTGTCTGGGGCTGGGCGTGGCCGGCTGCACCCTGCTGGGGTTCTGCCCCGGCTGGCTGGCCTTCCTGGCTGTGTTTGTCGTCGCCCGGGTGGGCTACTCCTCCAGTCTGGTGTTCTATGACTCCATGCTGCCGGAGATCGCCGACGAAAAGCGGATGGACCGGGTGTCCTCCATGGGCTACGCCTTTGGCTACATCGGCTCGGTGATTCCCTTTATCGTGTGTCTGGTTCTGGTGCTGGGCTGCGGCGCCTTCGGTATGAGCCAGAGCAGCGCCATGTCCGTGTCCTTCCTGCTCACCGCCCTGTGGTGGCTGGGCTGTTCTGTCCCTCTGCTGAAGGGCTACCGTCAGACCGCCTTTGTCAGCGCCCAGGGCCGCAGTCCCATCGGCGAGAGCTTCCGCCAGCTGGGCCGTACCATCCGGGACGCCCGGAAGCAGCCCCACATTTTCCTGTACCTGGTGGCATTTTTCTTCTTCATCGACGGCGTGTACACCATCATCGACATGGCCACCGCTTACGGTGCCGCATTGGGGCTGGACACCACCGGACTGCTGCTGGCCCTGCTTCTGACCCAGTTTGTGGCCTTCCCCTTCTCCATTCTCTTCGGACGGCTCTCCGCCCGTTATGACACGGGCCTTCTGATCAAGGTGTGCATCGGCGCCTATACCGGCATCACCCTGTTTGCTGTGTTCCTGGTGTCCCAGTGGCAGTTCTGGGTGCTGGCGGTGCTGGTGGGTATGTTCCAGGGTGGTATTCAGGCCCTGAGCCGCAGTTACCTGGGCAAGATCATTCCCGCCGAACGCAGCGGAGAATATTACGGTCTGATGGACATCTGCGGCAAAGGCGCCTCCTTCGTGGGCATGACGGTGGTGTCCGTCCTCAGCCAGGTGGGTGCCGGAGTTACCGTAGAGGTATTCGGCATCACCCTGCAGAATGAGAATCTGGCCGTGTCCTCCCTGATTGTACTCTTTGCGTTGGGCTTTGGGCTGTTCTGCAAGGCCGACCGGTTGAACCGGGAGCGGCAGAAGGGATAAATTTCCCCAGTTATTTCCAAAAAAGCTGATGACAAGCTCCGGCGGATATGCTATAGTGGTTCCAATCTATAGGAGGTACATCCATGAATTTCTTAGAAGAGAGAATTCTGAAAGACGGCATTGTCAAGCCGGGCAACGTATTGAAGGTGGACAGCTTTCTCAACCACCAGATGGACATCGGTCTGATGGAAGAAATCGGCCGGGAATTTCACCGCCGCTTCTCAGACAAGCAGGTCACCAAGGTGCTGACCATCGAAGCGTCCGGCATCGGCATCGCCTGTTTTGTGGCCCGGGAGTTCGGCGTTCCCATGGTGTTCGCCAAGAAATCCAAGTCCATCAACATTGAAGGCGACGTGTATGTGGCGGAGGTTGAATCCTTCACCCACAAAAACCGCAATCAGGTGGTGGTCTCCAAGAAATTCCTGAGTCCGGAAGACCATGTGCTGATCATCGACGATTTTCTGGCCAACGGCTGCGCCCTCCAGGGGCTGATTTCCATTGTGGAATCCGCTGGGGCCACAGTTGAAGGTCTGGGCATCGTGATTGAAAAGGGCTTCCAGATGGGCGGACGGGTGATCCGCAATCTGGGCTATCACCTGGAGTCCCTGGCCATTGTGGACGCCATGGACCCGGAAACGGAGTCCATCACCTTCCGGGAACAGCCGGTGGGGTAACATCGAGAATAAACGGAAAAACGGCTGCGCCCTATAGGACGCAGCCGTTGATTTTTCAATTTAAATCCGGCACCAGAACCGCTCCACCAGAGCTTTGCCTTCGGTTTCGGTCACCGTCAGCTGTCCCTGGTACTCCACCGTCGTGCCATCCGCCAGAATCTTCACGGTAAACTCGGCGCTTCCATCGTCTTCCAGTGTCGTAGAGATTTCCTTCACCTGCACCTGCATCCCCTCATAGAGGCTGTCATAGCGGGCCAGATCCCGGTTGCTGATCATCTGGGAAAGACATTCTTCCGACGTAAATTCAGCCAGGCCGGAATAGTAATCTTCCACCGCCTGTTCCAGGTCTTCCTGACTGGCGGTCTGGAAGGTCTGATAACGCCGGTTCAAATCCGGGGTAAAAAACTCCTGCAAAAAATCCCCTATCGTCTCTTCCGGGGTTCTTGCCGGGGTTTCCTCCTGGCCCTTCTGGCCGCAGGCGCCCAGGGTCAGAACCAGCAATGCTGCCAAAATCCATGCCAAAATTCGTTTCATCGGTCCACCTCCATGGTCTGCAAGTCAAGAAATTGTTCCGGTTTTATTGTACCATGAGATGATGGAAAATGTCAATCGATTTTCGTTGTCTGTTCCCGGGTCTTTCGCCAGCGTCTGCCGGTTGCCTTCCGGTAAATCAGGGACTCCAGGAACGCAATCGCCGCTGCCGCAAGGACATAAATGGTCATCATGACACGATAAGTTGGAACCGTCAGGAAAACATCCTCCTGGCAGTAGATGATTTTTCCATCCTGCACCACAGTGACAACGGGTTCATAGCCCCATCCTGTGCGGTACACCCGCACCCCGTTTTCCGGCACAAGGATGTCTTTACACAGTCTGCTTCTTTGGGATACAAAATGGGTGCGAACATCCAGCAGGTGGAGCTGTCCCTCCCATTCCACCAGATAGATGGTGGAATTCTGCTGCTCATAGCGTTCCAGCACTGCGGCTCCGGCGTAGACCGTACCGGACTGGGCCAGGTCAAACGCCGGTACGGAAAACGAATCCAGGTCGAAGGTTCCCTCCGGTGCGGGAATGGAGTGGAACAGGAAGGCGTCCCACAGAAAAATCAGAACCAGCGCCAATACGAACACGATGATCAGGTTCCAGAGGATGCGGGTCTGGTCATCCCGTTTTTTCTTTTGAGTTTCCGGCTGTTTCGCCATCAGAATTCCTCCTTTACCACAAGTCCACCCAGACATCCCCGTGCGGCAGGATGATTAGCCCGCCGCAGAATAAGCAAATCTGTCATTGCCCAGACGAAGAGTAACCCGACATACCACTGAAGGTAAGGCAACATAATCATTCGGCGCAAAGGTGAGATCATACTGCAACAAGGCATCTCCAGAGGAGTCTTCACTCATTTTTTCAGCTGGTATAACCATATTACACGTTGTAAATGTATTCCTGTCACCCTTTGACAAAAATCTGTCATATCC